>JACQAE010000231.1 GCA_016195095.1 Pseudomonadota bacterium | reverse complement strand
CGTCGATCTTGCCGGCGCGCGTGTTCTACTTTTGCGCTATCCGCGCCTATTCGGCTGCGTGTTCAATCCGCTGTCCGTCTATTACTGCTACGACCGCTCCGGACAAATTGCCGCGCTCATTTACGAGGTGCGCGATACGTTTGGCGAAATGCACGCCTATGTGCCCGGTGCGGCCCGGCGACGCATTGCCGTCGGGCATTCGCCAGGAGCAGGAGAAGATTTTCCACGTGTCGCCCTTTATTGCGTTGTCAACGCGCTACCATTTCCATCTGTTGCCGCCGAGTGAGGAGATTCGCATTGGAATTAGGGCGTCGGATATCGACGGGCCGCTTCTCCTCGCCGGTTTCCAAGGCCAACGACACGACTTGACGACCGGTGCCCTTGTTGATGCATTATCGCGGTTGCCGTTGCTCGCCTTGAAAGTGACCGCAGCGATCCATTTCGAGGCGGTCCGCCTGTGGCTCAAGGGGGCGCGGGCCTATCAGCATCCTCGCGCCCGGCAATCGCCACAGCTGCCGGGGCAAGGCGGTCGCGCGGCGCCAGTGCCCCCGGCCTGACCGAACTGCGGACGGAGGCGGCGTCCATGCAAGAATTGATACGCGTTTCTCCAGCCAATGTGGCTGGCGTGTGCATCGGCCTGCCGCGCAGCCTGCGCATGGCGTTCCGCTTTGCCGCTCGCATTCGGCGCGGCACGCTTGACGCTGTCATGCCGGATGGGCGCCAATATCGATTCACTGGCCCGGAGGCCGGGCCGACCGCCACGCTGATCGTCAAGGATCCCGCTTTCGCCCGCCGCTTCATCGGCGAGGGCGATATCGGCCTCGCGGAAACCTATTTGCGTGGCGAATGGGATACGCCCGACCTGACCCAGTTTCTCTACCTGTTCAGCGTCAATCACGACCTCATCGCGTCCCTGCTCGGCGGCAAGCCAATCATCCGGCTTGTTCAGCTGATGCGACACTGGCTCAACCGCAACACGCGCCGGCGCGCGCGCCGCAACATCGAGGCGCATTACGATCTCGGCAACCGATTCTATGCCGCGTGGCTCGACGATACGATGACCTACTCCTCGGCCCTGTTCGATCGCGGCGCCAACGATCTAACGGCAGCGCAACAGCATAAGTACAAGGTGATGGCGGAACGTCTGGGGCTCGCGCCGGGCCAACGCGTTCTCGAAATCGGATGCGGCTGGGGCGGGTTTGCCGAATACGCCGCGCGCGCGCATGGCGTGCAGGTCGTGGGGTTGACCATCAGCCGCGAGCAGCACGAATACGCAAGCACGCGAATTGCCGCGGCCGGGTTGGCCGACATGGTCGACATCCGCCTCAAGGACTATCGCGATGAGCGTGGCAGCTATGAGCGTATCGTCTCAATCGAGATGATCGAGGCGGTGGGTGAAGACTATTGGCCAACCTATTTTCGCCAATTGCACGACCGCCTGGTTAGCGGCGGCATTGCCGGCATTCAAGCCATCACCATCCAGGACAAATACTTCGCCGGCTATCGCCGCGAACTCGATTTCATTCGACGCTATGTATTTCCGGGCGGGATGCTGCCCTCCCCTTCCAGGCTCAAAATGCTTGGCCAGCAATTCAGTCTGCCGCTGGTCGCTGAAACCGTTTTTGGCGACGACTACGCGCGCACATTGGCCGCATGGCGCGCCCGATTCCGCGCGGCATGGCCAAATCTGGTGCCCATGGGCTTTGACGAGCGTTTCCGCAGGTTGTGGGAATATTACCTTGCCTATTGCGAGGCCGGGTTCTTGGCGCGCAATATCGACGTCCGCCAGATGGTATTTGCACGCATCGACTGAACCGCCAAGCTTGGTCCGCCCGTGTGCCGGAGTTTCCGCGTGTATCCGGCACGCATCGGCGGCCACGTGCTTGCCGCGCCGCAATATCCCCGCTAGTTTCGCGCCTCCTTCAACCGGCAACGCGCAATCGGACCGGCCCATGCGGATTTGCAACGGAATAATCGAGGCGATCGGCCGCACCCCGCTCATCAAGCTCGAGCGCGCGTCGGCGGCCACCGGATGCACGATACTCGGCAAGGCCGAGTTCATGAATCCCGGCCAATCGGTAAAGGACCGCGCGGCGCGGCAGATTATCCTGGAGGCCGAGACGCGCGGCGAAATCAAGCCGGGTGGGTTGATCGTCGAAGGCACGGCGGGCAACACCGGGATCGGGCTTGCCTTGATCGCCAACGTGCGCGGCTATCGGACCATCATCGTTATTCCCGACACGCAAAGCCAGGAAAAAAAGGACATGTTGCGCCTGTGCGGCGCCGAACTGGTTGAGGTACCTGCGGCGCCCTTTGGCAATCCAAATAACTATCAACATATCGCGCGACGATTGGCGGAGAATCTCCGTGGGCGCGAAAAGAACGGCGTGCTGTTTGCCGACCAATGGAACAATCTCGACAACCGCAAGGCGCATTACGTCTCGACCGGCCCGGAAATCTGGGATCAGACGCAGGGGCGTATTGACGCGTTCATTTGCGCGGTCGGAACCGGTGGCACGATCGCCGGCGTTTCGAGTTTCCTGCGCGAGAAGAAAAAGGACATTGTCGTTGGCCTCGCCGACCCAAAGGGCGCGGCGATGTACAATCTTTTTGCCAATGGCGAGGCCAAGCCATCGCCAGGTGGTTCCGTGACGGAAGGAATCGGGCTCGGCCGCGTGACGCCGATTATCGCGGATATCAAGGTCGACAGGCCCTACATTGTTCCTGACGATGAGGCGATCCCGGTTATCTTCGACTTGCTTGAGCACGAAGGCCTCTGTCTCGGCGGATCGTCGGGCATCAACGTCGCCGGTGCCATTCGGCTGGCGCGCGAGCTTGGCGCGGGTCACACGATCGTGACTGTCTTGTGCGACTATGGTACCCGCTACCAGACAAAACTATTCAACCCGGCCTTCCTGCGCGAAAAAGGACTGCCTGTTCCCGCATGGTTGGTCCGCAATTCACAGATCGACGTGCCTTTCGAGAAGGCGCGTGAAAAAAACTAACATTGCGCATGCCATGGCCAGTGACCTGCTGTTTCGCGAAGACGCCTACCTAAAGGAGTGTAGCGCGACGGTGACCGCCATCACCGATACCGGCGGCATCGTTCTTGACCGCACCGTCTTCTACGCGACGTCGGGGGGCCAGCCCGGCGATAGCGGCGTCCTCACCACACGCTCCGGCGACGCCGTCCTGATTTCGACGGCCGCCTATTGCGATGCCGATAAGAGCGAGATTGCCCATATCGCCGCGGACGCCGGTTCGACAAGGCTTACCGTCGGTGATCCAGTTCATGCGCTCATCGACTGGGAACAGCGCTACCGGTACATGCGCATGCACACGGCACTGCACTTATTGTCGGCAGTTCTCCCCTACCCGGTCACCGGCGGGTCGGTCGGCGCCAACGAGGGCCGGCTTGATTTCGATATTCCCGAGGCCGGCCTCGACAAGGACGAAATCAGCGAACGCATTAAGCGCATGATCGCGAGCGATTCACCGGTATGCGCGCGCTGGATCACGGATGCCGAGCTCGTGGCCAACCCAGGTCTCATCAAGACGATGTCGGTCAAGCCGCCAATGGGGACCGGCCGCGTTCGGCTGGTCGAAATTCTCGGTATCGATTTGCAGCCCTGTGGCGGCACCCATGTGCGCACGACACGCGAGATCGGAACCGTCCGCGCGACACAAGTGGAAAAGAAGGGCAAGATCAACCGCCGCGTCCGCGTCGCCTTTGCCTGATGCCCGGCGCGTGGGCGAGGCGGTTTTGCAATGATCTTGGTTGACGGCGTCGTCCAAATGTACAATTCGCGCCGGCCGCCAACGCCTCGACGGATTGCGCCATTACCCCGAACCAATCGTAGCGAGCGCCGCCAATGACCCACAAAATTCCGCTTGTTCCCGCCAGCCGCTGGCTTGTCTCCACCGAATGGCTCGCCGCCCGGCTTGACGCCCCCGACCTGGTCGTTGTCGACGGCTCCTATTATCTCGCCGCCACCAAACGCGACGCCCAGGCCGAATATCTTGCCGGACACATTCCGGGCGCCGTTTTTTTTGATATCGATGCGATCAAGGACCATACCAACCCGCTGCCGCACATGGTCCCCACCCCCGAACAATTTGCCTCCGATATGCGCAAGCTTGGTATTGGGGACGGCCAGACCATCGTCGTCTATGACGGGATGGGCCTTTATGGCGCGGCGCGCGTGTGGTGGATGTTTCGCGTGTTCGGAGCCGTGCAGGTTTATGTACTGGACGGTGGCCTGCCGCTATGGACGGCGCAAGGCCGGCCATTGGAGGCCGGCAGTGTTTCGCGTCGACCGCGGCATTTCACCGCGCGAATGAACCACGCGCTCGTTGCATCCTCCTCCGATGTCCAAAAGGCTCTCGCCTCAGGCACGGCACAGGTCGTCGACGCGCGCGCAGCGGATCGTTTCCGCGGCGAGGCGCCGGAGGCACGCCCCGGCCTGCGCAGTGGCCACATGCCGGGCGCGCTTAACGTGCCGTTCCAATCCGTCCTCGAGAACGGTCGGTTGGCTCCCGCCGATGAGATCGCGGCAGCCTTTCGCACCGCTGGTGTGAACCTTGACATCCCCGTCATAACGACCTGCGGATCGGGCGTGACCGCCGCGATCTTGACTTTTGCGCTCGACGCGCTCGCGCATCCGCGGGCAGCGGTTTACGACGGCTCCTGGTCGGAATGGGGTGCGCGCAGCGACCTGCCAGTTGTCACCGGACCGCGATAGGGTGCAAGCGACCACCCACGTGGCTCGAGGCATCGGGCAGGTGGCGGATCCGCTGCGCTGCTTGTGACCCGTATCAGGCGCGTTCGCGCGATCGTTCGTCAGGGTGCCGCACCTAAGAAATCAACGCAGAATCTGGCCAAGAAATTGCTTCGTGCGCTCGTGCTGGGGATTATCAAAAAAGCGGTCTGGCGCCGCCATTTCGACAATCTGGCCCTCGTCCATAAAGACAACGCGGTCGGCAACCTGGCGGGCAAATCCCATTTCATGGGTAACAACCAGCATGGTCATGCCCTCCATCGCCAATTCCACCATCGTGTCGAGAACCTCCTTCACCATCTCCGGGTCGAGCGCCGATGTCGGCTCGTCGAACAGCATGATCTTGGGCTGCATACACAGCGCGCGGGCGATGGCCACGCGTTGCTGCTGGCCGCCTGACAGCTGACCGGGATACTTGTCGGCCTGCTCGGGTATTTTCACCTTGGCCAGGATTTGCCGCGCCAAGTCCTCGGCTTCGCGCGCCGGACGGCGGCGAACCCAGATCGGTGCCAGGGTGCAGTTTTCAAGAATTGTCAGATGCGGGAACAGGTTGAATTGCTGGAAGACCATGCCGGTCTCGCGGCGCACTTCGTCGATGCGCTTGAGATCCTGTGACAGTTCCACTCCCGCGACGATAACGCGGCCCTGCTCATGTTCCTCCAGCGCGTTAATGCAGCGAATCAATGTCGATTTGCCGGAACCCGATGGGCCACAAATAACAATGCGCTCGCCGCTCGTCACACACAAGTTAACGTCGCGAAGCACGTGAAACTTCCCGAACCACTTGTTCACGCCGATCAGCTCGACCGCGACCGGGCGCTGCTCCGACTCCTCGCGCAAAGCGGGTGCGTTTGATACGTCCTTGATCATTCCCTAATCCCGTTCAGCGCCCCAGACCGACACCGAGCCGACGCTCGACGCGCATCGCGTAGCGGGTCATCATGTAGCAGAATGTCAGGTAGAATATGGCCGCGATGGCATAACCGGTCGTGCTGGTGACCGGCGTCGCCCATTGTGGGTCGGCGCGGGCCACCTCGATCGTCTTGAGAAGGTCGAAGATGCCCACGATGAACACAAGCGTCGTGTCCTTGAACAGGGCGATGTAGCTGTTGACGATGTTGGGAATGGTGACGCGCAGCGCCTGTGGCAGCACGATAAAGCGCATTAATTGCCAGTAGCCCAGGCCCACCGCCGCCGCCGCCTCGTATTGCCCGCGCGCGACTGCTTGCAGGCCGGCGCGCACGACTTCCGCCATATAGGCGGAGGCGAATAATGCGATGCCGACAAGCGCGCGGATAAGCTTGTCGGGGGTCCACACTGGCGGCACGAACAAAGGTAACATGACGCTCGCCATGAACAGGACCGTAATCAGCGGCACGCCGCGCACGATTTCGATGAACAGCGTGCAGACAAGACGCACCGCCGGCATGGTGGAGCGCCGCCCGAGCGCCAAGAGGACGCCAAGCGGCAGCGATACCACGATCCCCACCGATGCGACGACGATGGTCACCAGGACGCCACCCCACAATGTGGTATCGACGGGGGCAAGACCGATGAGCTTGGCGCCGCTCAGCAAGACGATCGAAACGCTCGGCAAAACGACAAAAAAATTCCATGCCGCAAGATCGCGTCTTGGCGCGTCGATCCGCAAGATCCAGATGATGGACAGCGCCAAAAACACGAAGAACACATCGACCCGCCACCGCTCGGGGATCGGAAACGACCCATAGACGAAATATGCCAGGCGATCGCGTGCAAATGCCCAGCACGCGCCGACAACCGGCCGCGCCTCGCTCACCAGGCAGGCGTCGCGATCGGCGCCTTCCCAAACCGCATCGATAATCAAAAACCGCACCAGCGGCGGGATTATCAGCAGCGCCAACGCCACGGTCGCCAGAGTTAGCAGTGCGTTGAACGGCGTCGAAAACAAGTTGGCGCGTAGCCATCCGAAGCCGCCGATCGTGGCCGCGGGCGCCGGCAGCGCGGGCGCGCGCTCGTCACGGACAAAGGCCCCAATACCGCCGCCCCGCGCGCCGCCTGAAACGGTGGAGTGGCTCATCTTTCCACCAGCGCCACGCGCGCATTGTAAAGGTTGAGCAGAAACGACGTGCCGAGGCTGATCGTCAGATAGACGGCCATCGTCAGCGCCACGACCTCGATGGCCTGCCCCGTTTGGTTGAGAACCGTTCCGGTGAAAATCTGCACGAAATCGGGGTAGCCTATGGCAACCGCAAGCGACGAGTTTTTGGTCAGGTTGAGGTATTGATTGGTCAGCGGCGGTATGATCACGCGCATCGCCTGCGGAATGACGACAAGGCGCAGGGCCAATCCGCGCCGCAGTCCGAGCGCCTGCGCCGCCTCCATCTGGCCGCGCGATACCGCGACGATGCCGGCACGAACCACCTCCGCGATGAACGCGGCGGTGTAAATTGAAAGGCCGACCAGCAGGGCTACGAATTCCGGGAGGATCTCGATGCCACCGCTGATGTTGAAGCGGCCCACCTGCGGATAGCGAACGGTCACCGGCGCCCCCGCCGCCAGAAACACGAGCGCCGGAATTGTGAGAATGAGCACGAGCGTTACCGTCACCACCGGCAGCCGCCGGCCGGTACGACGCTGATGGACGCGCGAAAACAAACGTAAGGCAACCGCGCCGATGCCGGCGATCACCAGCGCCGCCAGCACCAGGTCAAAGCCCGGCGCCACGTCCAGTCGAGGCAGGAACAGGCCGCGATTGTTGAGATAGCCGCCGAACGGCAGCACGACGCTGTCGCGCAATTCGGGCAGCGCTTTCAAGACGGCATTGTACCAAAACAGAAGTTGCAGCAGCAGCGGCAGAATGCGGACGCTTTCGACGTAGAATCCCGCCAGCCGGGCCACGAGCCAATTGCTCGATAATCGCGCAATGCCGACAATGAACCCAATGATCGTCGCAAACGCAATCCCAAGGCCCGCGACCAGCAACGTATTCAGCAGCCCGACCCAAAACGCGCGCCCATAAGTGGAGGACTGCGACGAGTACGCAATCAACGTCTGGCTGATTTCAAATCCGGCCGTGTGGTTCCAGAAGGCAAAACCCGACGCGATCTTCGCGCGCGCAAGATTATCGATGGCGTTTGACGCCGCCGCGTAGACCACCAATCCGACCAAGCCGAGGAGGACCGCCTGGTATATGACGCTGCGAACCTTCGGGTCGAAGAGCAGCGAAATCTGCGGCCGGTCGCGGCCGGAAACGCGGCTCATCGCGCCGGCTCAGCGCAACGGCATGCCGTATTGGAGCCCACCCTTGGTCCACAGAGAATTGAGGCCGCGCGTAATCTTCAGCGGTGAGCCTTGACCGATGTTTCGTTCGAATATTTCGCCGTAATTGCCCAAATGCTTGACCATCCGATAGACCCAGTCCTTGGTCAGGCCAAGCTGCTCGCCAAAATTTCCTTCGGCGCCAAGCAGGCGTTTGATTTCCGGATTAATGGATTTGATCTGCTCGTCCACATTGGCCTTGGAGATCGCAAGCTCTTCCGCGTTGACGAGCGCAAAATGAGCCCACTTAACAATATCGAACCACTGGTCGTCGCCGTGGCGAACAAACGGGCTGAGCGGCTCCTTGGAAATGATCTCGGGAAGAACGATGTGATCGTCAGGCTTTGCGAGCTTTAGACGAACGCCATAGAGGCCGGATGCGTCGGTCGTGTACGCGTCGCAGCGGCCGCTGTCGTAGGCGGCCAGAGCCTCGTCGACACTGGCGAACGTCACCGTCTTGAACCGCATCCGGTTAGCACGAAAATAATCTCCGAGATTGAGTTCGGTCGTCGTGCCCTGCTGAACGCAGATGGCCGCATCATTGAGCTCGAGCGCCGAATTGACCTTCAACGCCTTTCGCACCATGAATCCCTGGCCATCGAAATAATTGACGCCGGTCGCGTTCAATCCAAGCTGCGTGTCGCGGGAACTGGTCCAGGTCGTGTTGCGTACCAGCACGTCGACATCACCCGACTGCAATGCCGTAAAGCGATCCTTCGCGGTTAGCGCGACAAATTTGACCTTGTTGGGATCGTCAAAGACCGCGGCGGCAAGCGCGCGGCAATAATCGACGTCGAAGCCCTTCCAATTTCCCTGCGCGTCCGGCAGGCCGAAACCGGGCAATTGCCCGTTGGCGCCGCAGCTCAGGGAGCCGCGCGTTTTCACGGTGTTGAGCGTCTGCGCGATGGACGCGGATGTAATAAGAATGGCGGCTCCTGCGATCCCGAGCAAGGTCAATACGCGGTTCATGAGACTGCACCCTATGGCTGGCGTTCGCGAAACGGCGATCGGTTGGCACATCCGGGAACGACGGATTCCACGAATGGCAGGCGGCTTAAAGGTCGCTGATGGCAAGGTCGGCTGTGTCCTGCATTCTGGGTCGGAGTCCGGAGGTTCACGATTTCTGGCGCATTTCCAGGCGAGGCGGAACCGGTGCGGCCGAAAAAAATGCCCTGTTCTTATTAGTTTAGAGCGCATTCGGCCGCAACATCGGATTTGACGAATTTTGAATGTGTTCGCGGCCATCGCCGCTTGGCACGAAACCAGACGCTCGGATTTTCACCGCCCTGCCGCACGCCATCATTTCAGAACGATCACCCTTCACGGTCAAGGGGTTGACGCGCGCCTCCCATGGCGCGGTAAATGCTCTTGAGCGCGATGTGACGAGCGGCTAATCCCATGCGGCGCAGGACCGCGCGGCACGAGACCCGGGGCAATGAACAAGAACAGAGGCGAAGAGCCTGATATCGGCGCGACGCGGCCGGATACACGGCTGGTCACCGGCGGTCGCGATCCGCAGTCTTTCCATGGCTTTGTCAATCCACCGGTGGTGCACGCCTCAACGGTGCTTTACCCGACCGCCGAGGACTTCCTCGCGCACCGCGCGCGATATGTTTACGGGCGCCGCGGCACGCCGACATCGGAGGCGTTCGAAGAGGCATTGCGCGCCATTGAAGGCAAGCTGTGCGCGGGGGTCGCGCTTGTGCCCTCCGGGCTTGCTGCCGTCACGGTCGCGCTTCTGTCCACGTTGAACGCCGGCGACCATGTCCTGGTCACTGACAGCGTCTACCTGCCGACGCGCAAATTTTGCGACGGCGTATTGCCACGATTTGGCATATCCACGACCTATTACGACCCGCTCGTCGGCGGCGCGGTAGCCGGTCTCATGCGACCGAACACGCGTGCGGTATTTGTCGAATCGCCAGGTTCGCTCTCCTTCGAAATACAGGACATCCCCGCCATTTCCCGTGCCGCGCATGCGCGCGACGCGGTGGTGATCATGGACAACACCTGGGCGACGCCGCTCTATTTCGACGCATTGGCGAAAGGGGTCGATCTGTCGATCCAGGCGGCGACCAAATATATCGGCGGCCATTCCGATTTAATGCTGGGAACGCTGAGCGCAAACTCCGGGGTGTGGCCGCGGGTCAAGGAAACCGTCGGCGCGCTTGGCCTATGCGCCGGCCCCGATGATCTGTATCTCGGGCTGCGTGGCCTACGCACGATGAGCGTGCGCCTTGCCCGCCATCAGGAATCCGGCCTGTATATTGCCCGCTGGCTGGCGGCGCGCGCGGAAGTCTTGCACGTCATGCATCCAGGGCTCGAGACGCATCCGGGCCATGAGCTGTTCCGGCGTGACTTCACCGGCGCGAGCGGGCTTTTCAGCGTCGTGTTGCGGCCGGTTCCGGTGGCGGCAGCACATGCCTTCCTCAATACGCTCACACTTTTTGGGATCGGCGCGTCCTGGGGAGGATACGAGAGCCTCGCCATTCCATTCGATTGCGGCGCCTTTCGCACCGCGACGCGGTGGGCGCCAGGCGGGCCCACCATTCGCATCCACGTCGGGCTTGAGGATGTGGCCGACCTGATCGCCGATCTTGAATGTGGATTTGCCGCGCTCGCGGCCGTGTCATGAATTTGAGAATGCGCACAAGCGCTTTAGGATTCGCTCGACCGAAGGCGGCGCGGAAGGGAGCGATTGGAATCGCCGTAACGTTCCAGCTCCCTGATTTCCGACGTGACAACCGCGGCGGCGCGCCATCTCCCATCCGTTCACTGCGCCCGTTGCGACGCGGGTAGGCGGCGATCGCGATTGATGAAATAGAGATTTCGCAGGTAGACGAGAATGCCAAACGTCTGGCCGACGATGATGACCGGCTCGCGCTTGACGACGCCGTAGACGAGCGTCATCAGGCCGCCGCCCATGGAGAAAAACCAGAACGCGACCGGGATGATGCTCTTGCCGGCCCGTTCGCTCGAAATCCACTGCACAAGGAAGCGCCCGGCGAAAAGAAACTGCGCGACCATGCCAAACACCAGCCAGAAATCGAACTTCGCGACAAAAACTTCGTGAAAAAAGGCGCCTAGCTGGGTGCCGATATTGATCAACATCAATGATTCTCCGTTACCACCGAAACCTTCTTGCGCCGGCGGATCAACCACCAGACTCCACACAGATCGAGCATTCCGACCCACAGGCGATCCCACAGCCCATAGTTCGAATGTCCATGCCGGCGCTCGCGGTCGACGACATCGACGTAAGCAATATCGAACCCCTCGCGACGCACCAGCGCCGGCAGGAAACGATGCAAGCCGTCGAAATACGGAAGCATGAGGAAAACATCGCGGCGAAACGCCTTGAGACCACATCCGGTATCACGCGTCCCATCGGCAAGAACGACGGCGCGTACGGAATTGGCTATACGCGACTGCAAGCGTTTGAAAGCCGACGCCTTGCGCCCAACGCGCTGGCCGGCGACGAGGCCGGTTCGCGGCCCTCCCTTAATCAGCGCCTCGACCATGGCGGGTATGAAAGCGGGGTCATTCTGCCCATCGCCGTCAAGGGTCGCGATAAATGGCGCGCGCGCCGCCGCGACGCCGCCGCGAACCGCAGCCGACTGGCCCGCGGAAACCGCATGGCGCACACAGCGCAATTGCGGGGTCACGAGCATCAGCGTTCGCAGCTCCTCGCCCGTCGTATCGCGCGAACCGTCATCGACATAGACAATCTCAAAACCCCAGCGACCGGCCAGCGCGGCGATAATTTCGCCAACCAGCGGCGCGACGTTGCCAGCCTCGTTGCGAACCGGAACAACGACCGAAACCGCCGGCTCCGCCGCAGCAGCCGTGCGCACATTCGAATCGCTCATCGGTCGTTCCTGTCCGCGCGGCGTCGACTGCGTCGGCGCCATCCGTCGATGCGTTCTAATGACCGAAGGCGCGGCCGGCAACCCTTTTCAGGCGTTGCAGCGACGGCCCCGGGAACGCCACGATACCGCCATCGGGTGAGCGAACAAATCCCAACCGCCTCGCCGCGAACCATTCGCGCACCAGCCATGCGCCAATTGCCCCGCAAGCGGCACCGGCAATGACATCGCTTGGAAAATGCGCGCGCAACACGACGCGGCTGGCGGCAATGAGCAGCGCGTAGACCCAAAGGACGGGGCGCATTCGCGGCCACAGGTAGCCGATAGCCACGAGCGCCGCAAACGCCGTCGTGGCGTGGCCAGAGGGCAGGCTAGCATAGGCCGCGCGCCAGGACATTGGTTCAAATGCCAGTGGACCAAGCTCGGAGGGACGCACGCGTCCGATTAGCCGCTTGGTGATGGTCACGACAAGGCTCGGCAGGCCGATCGCCACGAATAAATATCCAATACGCGCGACCAGCGCCGCGAATACCAGGTTGGACATGCGTCCAAGCAGCGGCGAACTCATACTCGCAATCAACAACATCATCAGCGCGAGCGGAATGAGCAGCCAGGCCGCGCGACCAAATTCCGTGACCTGCGCGAAAAAAACAATCACGTCGCGCGGCAATTGCCGCTGCCAGGCCATAACCGCGGCGTCGACGTAAATCATGATCACAACAATCACGGCAAATATTGCGAACGCGCCGCCGGCGACCTGCGCATAGCGCATACGGCTCGCCGCGCCCGTGTCGCGGCGATAAGACGACCTCAACAATACGCGCAACCACGCCACAAGCGCGACCGCGACACGCGCGGCCGGACCGCGATCCGGCGGCAACGGTACGGCCGGCAATCGTGCTTCCCCGCTCATCGCGGTTCACCGCGGTAAAGCGACAGCGAAACGGCCCGGCCGGCCGAGAAGTTGACGCCATCGAAACGTTGCACCAGCGAATAGCGCACGCCCGTTGCTTCCGCCCGTTGTGCGAACGCGGATAATTGCCGCGCGCTGATGACGGCGAAGCGACAGCCGCCTTGACGCAGAAAATCTGCCGCCCCCGGCCCATCGGTAAGTAGCGTTTTCGTCCCGGAAAGGAACACGAGGCTAGGCTCGCCGTAACCGGCACTGGCCAATTGGGCGCCTGGACACTCGGTCTGCTTGACGCGCTCGGCAATGAGGACACTTGGAAACAGCGTCGGCAATGCTGGAAACGCGATGCCATAGGCGGCGGTCCACAAGAGGAGCGCGGCAGCGGTTGCGCGCAGAAGTGACCGCACGGCGCCGTCGGCCGCGAACAGCCACCAGGCCAGCAGGCCAAACACCGCGGCCGCACCGGCAAAGGGCCAAGCCAGAAGCTCAAGGTGCCGGCCAATGGCGATCGGGGCAATAATCAAGACGAGGGCGATCGTGGAACTGACGATAAACCAGCTCGATGTTAGCGACATCATCCAGCGCGAAGACGCGAGCGCATTCTGATGCATGACTGCCGCAATCAAGATCGCCACGGCGGGATAAAGCGGCAATACGTAATGCGGCAACTTGGTCACGACCAGTTCAAACACGATCCAACTTGGAACGAGCCAAGCGAGTAAAAACCGCGCGCCGATCTCGCGCCGAGCTCTCCACACGGCTGGCGCAGCCAGCGCCGCGAGCGGCGCGGCCGGCCAGAATGTAATCCAGAACAGCAGCAGGTAGGTTCCGGGCGGTGCGCCATGGGCTTCCTGGCCGCTGACCACCTTGGCGAGCAAGTCGCGGCCAAGCGAGTCGGTCAAGAAGGCCGGCCCACTCCGCCACAGGATGGCGGCGAACCAAGGCAGCGTTATCACCAGCACCAGGCAAAGGCCGCTCAGTGGCCTCAGTATCCTTATCCATGCGAGCGAACGGTCGACAATGGCAAGCGCCGCGATCGTCAGGCCCGCCATGAGCAGGATCAGCGGGCCCTTGAGGAGGATGCCGCAGGCGAGCGCGACCCAGAAAATCGCCGCCAGGCGCCAGCCATGAAACCGACTTCCATAGGCGCCATGCGCGCCGAGATAGACACGCGCCAGCGCACCCATGACCGCGACGACGCTTGCCAACAGCATGGCATCCGTCTTTGCCAGGCGCGCCTCCACCCCAAGCAGCAGCGAGGCGGCCAGCATCAACGCCGCCAGCACCGCCGCGCGACGGGGAACGAATGCCAGCGCGGTCCAATAGGTCAGCACCACGGCGCCGATGGCTCCCAGGAGCGAGGGAATACGGTAAAGCCAGATCGTGGTCCGCGCCTGCGGCAGGCCGACCGTTTCGGCGGCGCCCACGACGGCGGCCTGTAGCCAATAGATCCCTACCGGTTTCTTGTAACGAGTTTCGCCTTGAAAGCGGATGTCGATGAAATCGCCGCTTTCCAGCATCTGCTTGCTGGCCTGGGCAAAGCGTGCCTCGTCGCGGTCAACCGGTGGAAGCTGGAAAAAGCCCGGCACGAACGCAAGCAATGCGATCGCCGCCAGCAGCGCCATTGCGCGCGCATGCGACCCGACGGCGACATCGAGAAGCGCGAAAACGCCGCGCAATTGCCGCGCGGGCGGAACCTGATCGCCAATGGTCGCAGTCATGCCGCCAGATTCACCCGAATGCCGCGTGTACGATACGAAATGGCGACCGCTCGTGGAAGGCGCGTTGCCAGCGGGAGGGCAATTCGGTCATTCCAGCCGGAGCTGTACGCTGTCGGCCTTGCCCCGTCCATCCATGACCGTCACGCGCACGAAACCAGGGCCGTCGGGACGGAAAAACAGTCCGCGCCGGTCGTTAAACGCCGGCAATGGGCGCCCGTTGACAATGACGGTGATCGGCCCGAACCCGCCGGCGATCTTGAGCGCAACCGGCTCGCGACCCGCGTCTGGCGCATCCACCAGATCAAGGCGCGCGCCGTTGGGCGGGAATACGATGCGCAATGGCGGTTCGGTCTGCTCGGGGCCCATCGATCCCGGCCGGTAGCGGCGCAGCGGAACCGGCAATCGTGCCGTGGTGGTCAACAAGACGCCTTTCGGCGCCGGCGTGCGCGGTTGCACCGGCGGTCCGCCGCGTGCGAACGCGTCAAAGAGAATGGGTGCCGCCGCCGTTCGTCCGCTCAGGCCGGCAACTGGGGCGCCATCGGCGCGGCCGACCCATACGCCGATCGTGCGCCTGCCATCGAAGCCAACGGACCAGGCATCCCTATATCCATACGAAGTGCCGGTCTTGAAGGCGATGCGCTCACCAACGGCATTGTCCGGTGGCGGCGTTCCACGCAGAATATGAGCGACGTACCACGCTGCGGCGGCGTCCATGAGCCGGCGCGGGGCGCGCGTCGGCGCCTGCGCATCGAGCCGCTCGCGCAGGGGCATCGCCATGCCCTGGCGCGCAATTCCAGCATAGAGCGTGACAAGGTCGGTCAGCTTGATCCCGGCGCCGCCCAGCGCCACCGCAAGGCCGGGCGCCTCGCCTTTCGGCAGCGCCAGCACCGCGCCGGCATCGCTCAGCCGCGCGGCAAAGCGGCTCGCCCCGACCCGGTCAAGGACCGCCACCGCCGGGACATTGAGCGACATCTGCAACGCGCGCCGAACCGTCACGGTGCCTTGGTAATGTAAATCAAAATTCGCCGGCGCATAGTCGCCATAACGCGCCGGCCGGTCGTCGATCAGCGTCTCCGGGTGGATCAGCCCGTCCTCAAATCCCAATCCATAAATGAATGGCTTGAGCGCCGACCCAGGCGATCGCGACGCCTGAGTCATGTCCACCTGTCCAGCGCGACGATCGTCGAAATAATCGGCGGACGCAACGCGCGCGATGACCTCACCGGACGCGTTGTCGACGGCAAGGATGGCGAGCGAAACGTCGCGCCCGAGAGCATGCGCGCGATCGCGTGCGAGATCCTCCAGACTTTTTTGCAGCCGCGCGTCGATGCTCAGGCGGTGCAGGCGGCGGCCAGGCGCCGCCGCGACCGCCTGGTTGGCGGCATGCGGCGCGAGCATCGGCATGGGCATGCGCCTGCCGGAAAAACGCTCGACCTTCGCGCGCGCGACTTGCGCTTGAGCAATGCGGCCGCCGGCCGCGAGCCGATCAAGAACGCGGTCACGCGCTGCACGCGCGGCCAGCGCCGAGCGGTCCGGGCGGCGCGCCTCGGGTGATTGCGGCAATGCCACAAGCAGCGCCGCCTCTCCCTGGGTCAGCCATCGCGGCTCCTTGCCGAAATAGGCATAGGACGCGGCTCGTACGCCCTCGATATTGCCGCCATAGGGCGCGAGATTGAGATAGAGCGCCAGCACACCGCCCTTGCCAATCCGTCTTTCCAACGCAATCGCGCGGACGATCTGGCGAAGCTTGGCGCCAAGCGAGCGTTCGCGACGCGGTGCGAGGAGGCGCGCGACCTGCATGGTCAGCGTCGAGCCGCCCGAGACGATGCGTCCGTTGGTGATCAATTGCCACGCGGCCCTGCCCAACGCCAGTGGATCAACTCCATGGTGGGTGCGAAACCGCTTGTCCTCGTAGGTCAGCAACAAGTCGACGAATCGTGGATCGACATCCTCGATCGCGACAGGCAAACGCCAGCGCCCCTCCTCTGTCGCATAGGATCGTAACATGAGGCCGTTACGATCGACGACGACCGTGGAAAAATCAATGTCCGCGGCACGCGTTGGCGCGTCGAGGCGATAGAGGAGTCCACCGAGCAGCAAGCCGCCGGCGGCTAAGACCGCGGCAATGCCCAAAATCCAATAGTTCGTCCTCCTCATCGCGCGGCCGTCACCTCGATCTGTCCACTCGTCGTGCGGCCAAAGCGGTCCGGCCGATACATGTCTTCGACGAACGCCTGCGGCAGAACATATCGACCTGGCGACACCGCGCGCACGATATAGGCGACGGTGAATGTCGCCGGATCGCTGGCCTTGCGATCAAACGCCGCGGTGAAACGGTCGTCGCGAAATTCGGCATGCACCGGCTCCGCAGCATCCTCGATCCACGGCAGGCTCCCCGCTTCGCCGGAAGAAACGAGGCGGGGATTATCGATCTCGAACCCGGCGGGCAGGTAATCGGCCACGATGATACGGCCATATTGCGGGCGTGGCTCGGTGATCTTCAGCACCACGGCAAAGCGCGTGTTCTGGCGCGTGTTCGCCGGGTCGGCAGGCTCGCCTGACAGCGTGTGGTAAAGGCGTTCGATCTTGAAGCCCTTTTCCGCCGGCGGCTCCGCCGTGATCGGTGCGCCGTTGACCGATACGACCGCCTGCAATGGCGCGTCGCCGGTATTGGTGATGCGTACCGGGTCGGTCAATTCTGCCGGCTTGAAGGTGCGATAGAGCGGTTCCTTGCGCGCCTCGCCGTCGACATCGAGCGAAATACGAAAATCCCGCGCCAGCGCCCGCGCCGCGAGCACCATCCAGGCGTTTTCCTGGGTCGAGGTAAAGGTCGCGCCCGACCGCGCCGCCTCCACGCGCGCGACTGCGTTGAGGATCGCCGGCCGTGGCGCGCCGCCCTCGATCGCCAATGCCACGACCGCCGCCGCATCGCGCAAGGTTGAGCCGTAGTCAACCCGGCCGAACTCGAAAGCCTCCGGCGGCATGACCGCGGCGACCGCGGCGGCAAACACGCGTTCGGCCCGCACGCGGTCGCCAAGGAGCGACAGCGCCGCGGCGATCTGCGCCTTTGCCAGCGGCGTATCGATCGCATCGATTTGCGTGTCGGCGACGTAGCGCAGATCACCGACAGGCGCCGCGCCGCTGCGCGCCAGCACATAGAGCGCATAAGCAAGATCGCGCCCGACGTCCTTGCGCGGCTCCGCCGCAATCGCCGCAAAATTGCGCAATCGGTCGAGCGCCAGCCGCAAGGCGATATCGGGAACCGCGAAGCCCCTCTCGCGTGCGCGCGTCAGAAAGTCTGTGATATAGGCATCGAGCCAGACGTCGCCGCCGCCGGCGGACCACAGGCCGAAGGACCCGCTGGAATCCTGGCGCGCCAGCAGCCGATCGATGGCATCGCGAACGCGCTGGTCGACGGCTTCGTCGAGGGCGATGTGGGCTTCGCTCGCCAGGTCGTTGACGTAGAGAAGCGGCAGCGCCCGACTGGCGATTTGCTCGGAACAGCCGAACGGATAGCGATCAAGCGCATTGAGGAGCGTCGCCGCGTCGAGTGCGCTCGAGGGTCCGATGGAGACCCCGATACTTCCGGTGCCCTCCACAAGCTCGGCAAAGAGGTCGCGCGACAATGTCAGGCTCTCGCCCCGCGCCAGCGTCTTGACCGTGCGTCGCCCCACGATCTGCGTCGGCGGCCTCACCGCCAAACGATAGCTGCGCTCGGCGCGAAACTCGCCCGGTCCCGACACGCGCACTGTGATGTCGGCAATTCCGGCGCCAAGAGCCGTCAATGGCAACGCGACCGCGCCGCGCTCTTTTGCCCCCAGGCGCAACGTGTGAGACGCGTCCGCGCCATATTTTAGTGGACCGGTGCCGGCAACGGCCACGCGGTATTCGCCCGCTGCGCCCTCGACATTGTCGAGCTCAAGACGCGCATTGCTCTGATCGCCCGACAATAGAAAGCGCGGCAGCGTCGCGGTCAACACGACCGGATCGCGCACCACGACGTCACTCACGCCATGGCCCACCTTGTCGCCGCTCCAGGCGACCGCCATGACGCGGACCGTGCCGGCGAATTGCGGCATTTCGAAACTCACGGTGGCGGCTCCGTCGGCGCGGACGGTCACGATGCCGGAATAAAGGGCCAGCGGCGCTTGCGTCGGCGGGCTCGCCTGCAATGCGGCAGCGGCGTCGCCGCCGGAGCGCAACTGCCCGCGCGCGCCTTGCATTCCATCGATCAGCTGACCATAGATGTCGCGAATGGCGGCGGAGAGCGCGCGCTGACCGAGATAATGCTCTTCCGGTTGCGGCGGCTTGTAATTGGTGAGATTGAGAATGCCAACATCGACCGCAGCGACGACGACGCGCGCCTCCTCTCCCGCCGCAAGCCCGGCAATCCGCATTGGAACCTGCAGCGTCGCGCCCGGCCGTGCCAGCGCCGGCGACTTCAAATCGACGCTCAGCGTGCGCGCGCGGCGATCGATGGAAAACCACTGCACGCCGATCGCGCGGCCAGGCATCCTGCTGGCGCCCGCGTCGAGCGGGCGGCGCAAGGTCGCGACGACATAGGCGCCGCCGCTCCAATCGCGCCCAAGCGTGACGGGAACGCTGCTTTGCCCCGCCGGAATATCGCGCGTCACGGTCGCCAGCAAGCTTTCGCCGACAATATTGACGTCCAGCTTGCCGGCGCTCGGCGCGGTGATGGCGACGTTCATCGTATCGCCGGCGCCGTACTCGGATTTGTCGAGGGCGATTTCCAGGAGGTCGGGCGTATCGGCGCTGGCCTCGGCGTAAAAGCCCGCGTCGAACGCAATCGAGGTCAGCGGCGCGTTCGGATCGCCGCTCGACACGTCGAGCCGGTAGCGGCCCCAGGAAACCGCGACGGAAATGCGGCCCGGCTTTTCGGCCGGCGCAGCGACCACACCGTCCGCGACACGCCGCGTGCTCTTGATCGCCTCCCAGTTCCACGAACTGCCGCGCCGATACCACTGGTATTTAGTTTCGATCTTGAGCATCTCGTAACGCAGCGCGTCGGCACCAACCGCCTTGCCATCCGGCGCCACCAGGGCAATGTCAAACGTCGCCATGTCGTCTTGCCGCAGCGAGCGGCCCTTGAAAAGCGGCTTGACGCCAATCATGTTCGCGCTCGGTACGACGGGTATCGACACCGCACGTTCGACTGCCCGGCCACCTGATTCCGCCATACGGATGACGACCCGCGCTTCGAGCGGGCGGGTCGTCGCCGGCAGCTTGCCAAGCCTTACCGCAAACGCGGCGCGCCCGGCGGCATCCGTTTGCGGAAGTTCCTCAATGGGCGCTCTTTCACTCGCCAGATCTTCGTCCTCACCCACGCTGCCAAAATGATAGCCGCGATAGCCGGGTCTTTCCTTTGCCACGCCGACAACGATCTCGCCTTCGAGATCGAGATTGGCGGCGGGGGCGCCATAGAGGTAGCGGCCATCGACAATGACATCGATCGGCTTGCCGCTGGCGATCGCCGCCGCGGGGCTCTTCAGGTCGAACTCAAGGCGGTCGGGGACATAATCCTCGACCAGGAACGTCGCTTCGCCGATGGGCGCGCCTTTTGGGTCGGCGAACGCCTTGGCGCGCCACGTCCCGCCGGGCGCCGTCGCGGTGATGGGCGCCGACATGGCGCGGCCGCCGATGCCGGCGTCGGGCAAAACCGCGCGCCGGTACTCGACCCCATCGGGGCGCTCGATCACCATCGTCAAGGGCGCGCCGAGGACCGCGCGCCCCTGCCCATCGCGCAGCAACGCCGTCAGATGCACGCTCTCGCCGCGCCGGTAGACACCGCGCTCGGGATAGACGAACGCATCAAGCCCCACGGGCGCCGGGCGACCGGTGACCCCGCGATCGGACAACTCAAACGCCGGCGTGCGCAGGCTCAGAAACGAATAATCGCCGCGCGGGTCGGCGCCGACCAGCATCGCCGGCGCCTGCCCTCCTCCCCCGCGCGCCAGACCCGGCGCGAAAACGGCGTGGCCGCTGCGGTCGGTTCGCCTGGTCGCGAGCACTTCGTTGTTGCGTGCCAGAAGGCGAACGTCGACCTCGCCGCGCGGTTCCGCCGTCGCCAGCGAATTGACAAACACATGAATGCCATCGTTTCCGGAGAAGGCGGTGAGGCCAAGGTCGGAAACGATGAACCATTGTGTCGACAGGGCCTCGTAGCTCTCACCACGCGCTGCACCAGCCGCTTCTGCGACGACGGCGTAGACGCCGGGCGCCGGCGATCCCAGCACCTCGTCGACCGCAAACGCGGTTGTCGCCTCGACATTGAGCGACGATTCGACCTTAAGCACACCCTTCCACACAAGCGTGCCGTTTCTGTTGGCAATGCGCTCGACTTCGTAACGATCCAGGTTGCGCTGAAAATCGCGGCCGAGCACCGTATCGGTCAGGTTGCGATCGCCAACCCGGTATACTTCCAGACTGACCGCATTGGTATTCACGCTCACGACCGGAATGCCCTTTTGGCCGGTACGCGCCAGCACATAGGCCTTTCCGGCGAAGCGCGCGAACGGCTTGCGGTCGCGAACATAGATCGTGAACTGCGCCGAGCGCGCGAGCGTCTCGCGCACGACCGACGCCAGGCCGGCGCGCACCGTCATGGTATAGCGTTCGCCGTGCCGCAGTCCCTCGACGCAAATCTGCTTGTCGTCACTCGATAGCGCCGGCCGCTCGATACCGGCAACCGCGATGAACGGCGAATAGTCGGCACGCTTGCCGGCCAGCGCCTCCGAAAATTGAAAGCAAGCGCGCGGCGAGGCCGCGTCGGAATCCACCGTGTAGTCCAGCAGCCGAAATCCGTGGTCATCGCGCATCTTCTCATATTCGCCGCGCACGTCCGCGACCTCGCGCAGATCGAGTGATAACCGCATGGCATCGAGCGCAGGACGCCACAGCCGGCGCAAGGCCAATGCGCGCCCGAGAACGGCAAGGCCTTCGCTTTCCTCGCCAGCCGAGGTCGCGCGTTGATAGGCGATATAGGCCGCCGTCGACGCGCGCGCGAGCAGTGCTCCGCGTTCGCTATCGTTCGCCGCCCTGATTTGCAGGATCGTGCGCGCCAGAATTTTCCAGATTGCCGCATCGCCCGGCTCGGCCGCGACGGCCTGTGACAGCAATTTCATGCCCGTGAGCGGATCATTCTTGGCGAATGCCACATCCGCTTCGCGGCGCAACGTGGCCGCCGATTTTGCAACCGCGCCGGCGTCGGCCTTGATCTGCGCCTCAAGGCGAATGGCGGCGTCGGCGAGATCGGCGCGCGCGAACGGCTTGCTGGTGGGCTGCGCGATGGTGGCGGGCACAAAAAGCATTGCAAGGAGCCCGGCGGCAATGCCGGTGCGCAACAAAGCGAGCATGGATGAATTCCTCCCGGGCGGGAAACCGGAGCGCGTCGCGTCGGTTTGCAATCGCGAAGCACGTCGGCAATTTTGCTTCAACGCAGTTTTTCGCCGCCAACCAACGTGCGCCTGCGTGGAATAGGCTCTAGCGGCGATATGCCATCTCAAGGGCTAAAGGTGTCGAGGTCGTGGCCAAATGTGTCGGCGTCGCGACCGGGCGCGCGCCGGCGAGCGTGCGGCCGTCCATGCCGGCCTTGGCCGGTGCCGGCGCATCTTCTGTCAATGCATTGATTTTGCAGTGTTTAATCTAATTTGCGGCGTCGCACCACAAAGCGCCGGAAATTGAATCTCAACCGGCTGAAAATCGCAATCGATGACCGAATCAGCGCTATTCTTGCAATCAGCGCCATTCTTGCAAAGGGCGAGGGCCAGGAGGCGGCTCGCTCACCGGGACCGTTGGCGTCGACCGGAATTCTTGTCCGTGCTAGATATCGCTGATGTTGCGTCTGACCGCGATTCCATATCTTTGACACGAACCGGGTGGAGTATCGCAGCAGGTGGTACGAACATGACGCAATTTCCTACTTCCCAAGAAGAGCCGCGCGTTATCGCCTTCCCAGTGCGCGTGACACGTCCCGGCGCTGGGCGAACGGTATTCATCGCTGCCGGCAAGCGTGGCAGAATGTGCTTCGACCGGCTGGGAACCTTTGGGTTCATATTGCTGACGTTGGCGACCGCTGGGCTCACGGCGGTCGTACCCCTGATGCTGCTCAGCGCCTTCCTGGTCTGGTGCGCCATCATGGCGACGCTCACGGCAATTGACCTGATATCCGAACGCATCAACGCGCGCGCGGCAGAAGCGGCGATGCGCGATACGCTGGATCATTCACCAGCCGGATAATTTCCGCGTTCGCGCATATCGGGTCATTCTTGGAACAACGATTTCAGGCGGTCTATCGCATCCGTAGCGATGCCGGCGCAATTGAACGTCGCGCCATGGCCCTTGCTATCGAGCAAAGCGTCGAGATGCCGGTCTCCGCGATTGCCGACGCGAATGTCCTTGTCAATGTCGTGGGCCGCGTCGCGGCCATCGAAGAAATTGCGATACAAAGCTACGAGGTCGTCATCGATCTGGCCACCTCGTCCGCGACGAGCGACGCCGGACAATTCCTCAACATGCTGTTCGGCAATTCGTCGCTGCAGGCGGACATCGTCCTGCGGGACGTGCGCATTCCGAGCGAATACGCGGCCTTGTTTGGAGGGCCGCGGCATGGGCTCGCCGGCCTGCGCGCGCGCATCGGGGCCGCTGGGCGCGCGCTCACGTGCTCCGCGCTCAAACCGCAGGGTCTCACGCCGGGGGGGCTCGCGGACCTCGCCGCGCGGCTGGCGCGCGGCGGCATCGACTACATCAAGGACGACCATGGCCTTGCCGAGCAGGCCGCCGCTTCCTTTGCCGCGCGCGTGGCGGCGATCGCCGGCGCGTTGCACGCGGTTGCCAGGACCGAAGGCCATGTTTCGCGTTATGTGCCCAACCTGTCCGGTAGTCTCGACGATATGCGCCGACAAATCGCGATTGCCACCGATCATGGGATCGACGCGGCGATGATCGCCCCGATGATCGCGGGTCCGGCCAATTTGCAGGCACTCGCGCGCGCATATCCGGGCTTCGCGTTTCTGGCCCATCCCGCGCTCGCGGGAGCGACGCGCATTGCGCCCGCGCTTTTGCTGGGAAAGCTTTTCCGGCTTTTCGGCGCCGACGCAACAATATTTCCCAATCATGGCGGCCGCTTCGGTTATTCTGGCGACGTGTGTCGCGAGCTTGCGACCGCCGCACGGCAGGAGTGGCACGGATTGCGAGCGACGGCGCCGGTCCCCGCCGGCGGAATGACGCGGGACCGCGTCGGCGAGATGCTTGAATTCTATGGTATCGATATCATGGTGCTCATTGGTGGCGGCCTGCTGGAATCGGGTGCACGACTGACGCAGGTCGCGAGCGATTTCGCCGCTGAAGTCAAAAACTTTACACCGAGCTGAAAATATGACGGAGGCGTTTCGCACATTTTGCAAAAAGGAGGGTGACCGCGATGCCTTCGGCTGGGATGGCGTCGAGCCGCGACCCTACAAGGACGACGACCGCGCGCTTTTTCGCGCCGTGACGCGCCAGGTCCTGTTCTCGCACCCACGCATGGCTGGCGAGCTGCGCTATTTCGCTGTCGCGGCCGGCGGATTTACGACGCTTGAGCGCCACGACCATATGCATGCGGTCATGGTGCTGCACGGACGCGGCAGCTGCCTGGTCGGCGACATGGTGAAAGCTATCAAGTATCTCGATCTCATCACCGTTCCGTCCATGACCTGGCACCAGTTTTGCGCCGAAGGCGATGAGCCGCTGGGATTCCTGTGCATGGTCGATGCGCAACGCGACCGGCCGCAATTGCCGACCGTGGCCGATATCGCGCGGCTACGCGCGGACGCGCGTGTCGCTGCCTTCCTTGAAGCGACGCTGCCGCCGGCCTGAAGCCGGCGGCACAGCGCAAATAATCTCGCCCGTGGCAAGCCGGTTGATCGCGCAATATGCGACGAGGAAAATTCGCCAAATGCGTCGCAACGCCAATGCAACGGATGGTTCCCTATCGCACAAATGTTTTCGGCGGCGCCAGTCGCAGCGTTTCTCCGCGCAGGCACCACACGACGCTCGCGAGAATGATTGCCGCGCCAACGAACACCGGCAGGTCGAGACCCTCCTGATAGACCCACCACCCGACCACGGCAATCAGCGGAATGCGCAGGAAATCAATGCTCACGACGATGCTCGCATCGCCGGAGCGGAAAGCGTTGGCCAGACAATAATGCGCCGTCAGACCAGCGACGCCGATGGCGACCACGGCGGGAATATGCTCCAGGCCCAATCGACTGGGAAAGGTCGGGTCGCTGCCGGAGAGCGCGATGGGAAGCTGCAATGCATTCATCCAGAATATGATTGCGTAGGTCGATACGCGTGAAACCAGCATCTTGGTGGTGATTGACGTGACGGTAAATCCAATCGCGGCAACTAGTACGATGAGAGACGCGGGCCGGAAGCTTTCGAACCCTGGACGCAGGATGATCAGCACGCCGACAAAGCCCAGCAAAATTGCGCCGGCCCGGCTGCGCGTTATGCGCTCCCCAAGGAGCGGAACGGCGAGCAGCGCCGTCCAAATCGGCGCCGTGAATTCGAGCGCGAATACGGTAGCGAGCGGCAGCAGCATGAGGCTCCACGCCCAAAGATATTGCGCGCCGAAATGCACGCCATTGCGCACGACGTGTAGGCCGAATCGCTGCGGTACGATCATGGTGCCGATGGCGCCGCGCGCTGCCGCGATCGCCACGACAATCACCAGGCCGAGCGCGTTACGGATGGAAAGAAGCTCGAAGATGCTCAGCAGCGTCCCGAGCGAGCGAAAAGCGACCGCCATGGCAGAGAAGGAAAGCAGCGCGCCGGTCATCCAAACGATGACGCGGCCAAGATCGGTCCCATGCAAGGCGGGCTGTTCCTCTGTGCATCGCGGTTCCCACCGGCCGCCGTCGGCGCCGACATCGTTCGACACCGGAGCGGCCCGCGGTCACTCGGCGTCTGGCTGATTGTCCGGGCGGGCATCGACGAAGCTTGACAGTTTCGCGCAGGCGGCATCGATAGCAACAATGTTCGAGAAGCGATCGATTGGTACGCCGAATCTGCGCGCGTTGGCAACCTGCGGGACAATGCAAATGTCGGCAAGCGTGACCTCTGGTCCAAAGGCATAAGGCCCAGGCCGCAGCATGGTTTCGAGCGCCTCAAAGCCAGCGATCACCCAATGACGATACCAGGCGTCGATCGCCGCCTGGTCAGCGCCGAGCGCGTTCTTGATGTAACGCAATGGCGAGGTATTGTTGAGCGGATGAATGTCACACGCGATCAGCTGCGCCGCCGCCCGCACCCGCGCGCGGGCAATCGCGTCGCGCGGCAGCAACGGCGGCTGTGGCTGGGTTTCTTCGAGATATTCGATGATGGCAAGCGACTGGGTCAGGATTTCGCCTCCCGGCAATGCCAGGACGGGAACGCGCATCTGCGCGTTGACGGCGCGAAATGAATCCGCGTGCTGCTGGCCGCCGCCGCGGCTCAGGTGGATCGACGCTTTCTCGTATGACAGGCCCTTGACGTTGAGGGCGATGCGCACGCGATAGGCCGCCGACGAACGGAAAAACGTATAGAGTTTCACGCGTCCTCCCTGGCGGCCGCGCGCGGCCGCGTACGCTATCGAATCATCACTGGCGTTTTCGCGCCGCCGCCGCTTCGTCCGCCAGCGCGCCCGCGCGTTTGGTCAGTTGATCGAGCGCGCGTTCGAATGCGGCGCGGTCGGTGGGATCGATCGCTTCAGCGAGCCGGCGCGCGAAATCCAATGCGCGCGGAGCGAGTTCTTCGTAGGTGGCGCGTCCCTCCGGCGTCAAAGAGAGCAGCGATTCGCGCATATCTTCGCGATTGGTGCGGCGCGCCAACAGCCCTCGTTTTTCAAGCTCGGCGACCGCGCGCGACACTTTCGTCTTGTGCATATGCGTATGCGCGCCGATTGCCTTTCCCGTCATCACGCCGAACTGGCCGAGCGTCACGAGCACGCGCCATTCTGGTATGCCAATGCCGTATTGATCGTTATAGACTCGCGAAAGCGCCAGCGCCGACAGGTTGGCGAGAAGATACAGCCGATAGGGCAGAAAGGCTTCGAGCCGCAATACGGTCGCGGCAGCCTTTTTGGCCAATTCCTCGGTGTTTTCGAGGGCCACGCGTTCGTTCGCCATGTCTGTCGTCACGTTGACCTTAGTTACACGTGCAACTAATGTGTGTCCAGACAATATCCCGCATCCATGCCGGCCGCTATTGCGTCGTGACACATGAGGGAATGGCACATGAACCCTCGATATCTCTCCGGCTTCGGTAACAGCTTCGAGACGGAGGCCCTGCAAGACGCCCTTCCGGTCGGCCGCAATTCTCCGCAGAAGGTGAATTACGGCCTCTATGCCGAGCAGCTCAGCGGCACGCCGTTCACGGCTCCGCAATCGGTCAACAAACGCTCTTGGTTATACCGGATCAGACCCAGCGTGCGCCACACCGCAAGGTTCGAGAAGGTGGATCGCCATTATATCCGCACGGCGCCGGAACGTGAGGACAGCGAATTGCCCCTGGGGCAGCTGCGCTGGGGCCCGGTGGCGATCCCACGCGAATCACTGACATTTTTGAGCGGCCTGCGCACCGTCACCGTCGCCGGCGACGCCGAGGCCCTTTGCGGCATGGCAAGTCACCTCGCGCTGGTGACCGCGTCAATGACCAATGAACATATGTTCGACGCCGACGGCGAACTTCTCGTCGTCGCGCAATCGGGCGGATTGCGGTTCTGCACCGAATTCGGCGTCATTGAAATTGTGCCCGGCGAGATATGTATTATCCCGCGCGGCGTGATATTCCGGGTCGAACTGCCGGACGGCCCGGCACGCGCCTATGTCTGCGAGAATTATGGCGGCGCTTTTGCGCTCCCCGATCGCGGTCCGATTGGCGCCAATTGCTTGGCCAATCCGCGCGACTTCCTCACCCCCATCGCCGCCTACGAGGATCGCGAGGTGCCGTGCGCGCTCATTGTGAAGTGGGGCGGCGAGATTTTTCGCACCCGCGTGCCCCATTCTCCACTCGATGTCGTGGCGTGGCACGGCAATTACGCGCCGTATAAATACGACCTACGCCGGTTTTCTCCTGTCGGCGCGATAGCCTTCGACCACCCCGATCCGTCGATCTTCACTGTCATGACGTCGCCGTCGGAGGCACCCGGAGCGGCCAACATCGATTTCGTCATTTTTCCCGAACGATGGCTGGTTGGAGAGAATACGTTTCGCCCGCCCTGGTATCATCGCAACATTATGTCGGAATTCATGGGCCTCGTTTATGGTACCTACGACGCCAAGCCCGAAGGCTTTGTTCCCGGTGGCATGAGTTTGCACAATACGATGCTGCCGCACGGCCCCGACGAGCAGGCATTCGAGGCCGCCAGCAATTCCGAGCTGCAACCGGTGAAACTGACCGATACGCTGGCGTTCATGTTCGAAACGCGGTTCCGGCAACGCGTGACCCGCTACGCCGCGACGCTCAATACGCTGCAGGCCGATTATGTCGACTGCTGGTCGGGCCTCAAGAAGCATTTCGACCCAAACCGCCGCGATCCGCGCTAGCGCATGAAACTCGCGTCGATCAAACATGGCCGCGATGGGCAGCTTGTCGTCGTCTCGCGCGACCTGACGCGCTGCGCCGACGCTCGCATGGTCGCGCCAACAATGCAGGCGGCGCTTGACACCTGGACGCAGGCGCAATCGCGCCTCGTCGAGATCGCCGATGCGCTCGAGGCCGAACACATCGCGCATTTGCCGTTCGACCCGGCGCGGTGCGCCGCGCCGCTGCCGCGCGCCTACCAATGGGCGGACGGTTCCGCCTATGTCAATCACGTCGCACTCGTGCGCCGGGCACGCGGAGCCGAGCTGCCGGAATCGTTTTGGTCGGACCCCCTGATGTACCAGGGCGGATCCGACAGTTTCATCGGGCCTACCGAGCCGATCGCGTTGGCCGAGGAAGCATGGGGCATCGATTTCGAAGCCGAAGTCGCTGTGATCCTGCGCGACGTGCCCATGGCCGCATCGCGCGCACAGGCCGCGGCGGGCATCGCGTTGCTGACACTGGTCAACGACGTGAGCTTGCGCAATCTCATCGCGCCGGAAATCGCCAAGGGGTTTGGATTTTTCCATGGCAAGGCGTGGACTTCCTTTTCACCCCTGGCGGTGACGCCCGACGAATTGGGCGATTCATGGGATGGCGCCAAGGTCTCGCTGGCGCTCCGCAGCAGTGTCAACGCGACACCATTCGGCCGGCCGAACGCCGGCGTCGATATGACGTTCGATTTTCCGGCGCTGGTCGGGCACGCGGCGAAAACCCGCCCGCTTGGCGCCGGAACCATCGTCGGTTCTGGAACGGTATCCAATAGGGACGCGGACGGCGGTCCGGGGCGACCGCTAGCCGAAGGCGGCGTCGGTTATTCGTGCATCGCCGAAATCCGCTCCGTGGAAACCATTCGCACGGGCAGGCCGGTGACACCGTTCTTGCGCTTCGGGGACCGCGTGCGCATCGAAATGAACGACGCCTCGGGGCGCTCGATATTTGGCGCCATCGACCAGGAGATCGTGCGCTATGCCAGCGAATCGTAAGCCGCCGGCGACGCAGTCCTGGCGGAATCGGCTACGGACGAATCTCGCGGGCATCGACCGGACCGGAAGGTTGCTGGCGCCCGCGACCGAGGCGCTGGTGCGGCTCGCTTGCGGGCTGGCGCTCGTGATGCACGGCTATCCCAAGCTCTTTGGCGGCACGCAGCGCAACGCCGAATTTTTCGCCCAGGCCGGTTTCAAGCCGGGCCTGTTTTGGGCCATCGTCGTCGGCACGACCGAGACCCTGGGTGGCGCTTGTCTCGCCGCCGGACTTTTCACCCGCGCCGTCTGCGTCCCGATCGCGATCTTCCTGGCGACGGCGGTCATCTACCATTGGCAGTTCGGATTCAACTGGATCAATCGTGGCAACGAATATCCGCTCATACTCTTTCTTCTTGCCATGCATTTCTTGGCGCGCGGCGGCGGACCATGGTCGCTCGACGCCATGCGCGGCGGCGGCGCCGAATGAAGCTTCGATGCGCTTCCGGCGGCAATCGATTTGATTGGCGTGAATCGGGATTTCGCCGCGCGCGGAGCGGTCGCCATCACACTTGTGAGGGCACTGTCAATTGTGGGGCAATCGCCTTATTGTTGCCGCGGAGCGGGCAATCAATCGCAGCGGCATGAAGGGCATGATGACTAACAGGCTTGGCCGTATTGTCGCCTTTGGCAGCGCTACGCTGGTCGCCGGCGCCTTCTCGGTCGGCGCCCAGCAAGCGCTTCCTCCGGCGGCCGGCGGCACCAATCCGGTATGCACGCGTTTGGAAGGCCAGCTCGCCAGCGTCGACCGCGGCAACGCCGATCCCGCGCGCGCGGAACAATTACGTCGCTACGAAGACGCGGCCAGCCGTCAGCAGGCGGAACTTGACCAGATGGTGTCGCAATCGCGCCGGCTTGGTTGTGAAGGCGGCGGGTTCTTTTCGCTGTTCACCGGACAGGCTCCACAATGCGGGCCGTTGACGACGCGCATCCAACAGATGCGCGCCAACCTCGGTCGCATGCTGGCGGATATCGAGCGGCTGGCGGGACGCAACGGCGACCGCGATGGCCAGCGGCAATCGATTGTCGTTGCGCTGGCGCAGAACAATTGCGGCCCGCAATATCGCGCCGCCGTGACGCAACAGGGCGGCGGCCTGTTCGATTCGTTGTTCCGCTCGGGCCCGAGCGCGACCGCTCCCGGTGGCGAGGGTGAGGTGCAAGGGTCGGGCTACCGCACGCTGTGTGTGCGCACCTGCGACGGGTTTTATTATCCGGTATCTTTTCAGACGTCGTCGTCGCGGTTCCAGGAGGACGAGCTGGCGTGTCAGCGCACCTGCCCCGGAGCCGACGTCACGCTCTATACGCATCGCAACCCGGGCGAGGATATCAACCAGGCGGTATCGCTGAGCGGACGCCCCTATACGGAATTGCCGCAGGCATTCCGCTACAGGCAGGAATTCAATGCGGCATGTAGCTGCAAGCCAGCGGGCAAATCCTGGTCCGATGCCCTGCGCCCCTTGCGCGATACGACGATCGAACGCGGCGACATCATTGTTGGCGGTGACAAGGTGAAGCCGGCGACGCCACCACCGGCAATTCCTGCGACCGCGGAACCCAAGCCGGAGGCGCCCACGGCCGCCCAGCCGGCACCGGGCGGTAATGGCGCCAAACGCCAGATACGGTCGGTGGGACCAACCTTCGTGCCGGTGCGCTGAACGCAGACGCTTGCCGTCAACGGCGGTCGCGTCAGGTATCGAAAGCGCCGCTGGGGCCGCCGGCGACGAGCGGCGAGACAAGCGTCAGGTCGGGACGCGGCGGCGGCGTCCCCGGATCGCGGAATTTGTTGGTGATCGGGTAACGGCGGTCGCGACCGAAATTCCTTAGCGTAACCTTCACGCCCGGCGCCGCCTGACGGCGCTTGTATTCGGCAAGGTTCAACATGCGCTCGACCCGCAATACCGTGTTGGGATCAAATCCGGCCTCGACGATCGCGGCCACGCAATCCTCGCGCTCCACCAGTCGCTCGAGGATGGCATCGAGCACGGGATAGGGCGGCAGCGAATCCTGGTCCGTCTGGTTCTCGCGCAATTCGGCGGTGGGCGCACGGCTGAGGATATTTTCCGCGATGACGACGCCCGCCGGACCGCGCGCGTCATGCGGTTTCCAACGATTGCGCAGGCGCGCAAGGCGATAGACCTCGGTCTTATAAAGGTCCTTCACCGGATTGAATCCGCCATTCATGTCGCCATAGAGCGTCGCGTATCCGACCGACATTTCCGACTTGTTGCCGGTGGTCACCACCATCAGTCCAAATTTATTGGAATAGGCCATCAGCAACGTGCCGCGGACGCGCGCCTGCAGATTTTCCTCGGTGACGTCGCGGGCCACGCCGGTGAATATTGGCGCCAGTGTCTTCTCGAAGCCTTCGACGGCATGAGCGATCGCAAGGACGTCATAGCGCACGCCGAGAGCGGCCGCGACGAACGCGGCGTCCGCTAGCGATTCCTGCGCCGTATAGCGGTAGGGCATCATCACGCAACGCACACGCTCGGCGCCGAGCGCGTCAACCGCCATCGCCGCGCATAGCGCAGAGTCGATGCCGCCGGAAAGTCCCAGTACAACGCCTTTGAACCCGTTCTTGCCGACGTAATCACGCAGCCCCAGCACACAGGCGCTATAATCCGCTTGCTCGCCCTCCACCGCGGCGCTCAACGGCGCGCCATCACAGCGCCAGCCGCCGCCGTCGCGGCGCCAGCGCGTCGTCACCACGGTCTCGGCAAATCCGGGGAGTTGCATCGCTAGCGAGCAGTCGGCTTGCAGCGCAAATGAAGCGCCGTCGAATACGAGTTCGTCCTGCCCGCCGACTTGGTTGGCATAGATCAGCGGCAGCCCGCTTTCCGTGACGCGCGCGACGGCGACGTTGAGCCGCACGTCATCCTTGTCGCGCCAATAAGGCGAGCCGTTTGGCACGATCAGCAATTCGGCGCCGGTTTCACATAAGCATTCCACGACGTTTTCGTATTCGCCCGCGTCGGTCCAGATATCCTCGCAAATGGGTACGCCAATCCGCACGCCGCGAAAGCTGACCGGCCCCGGCGGCGGGCCCACGGCAAACACCCGGCGCTCGTCGAAGACGCCATAATTCGGCAGGTTGACCTTGTAGCGCACCGCCGCGACGCGGCCGTCCTGGAGAAGACAATAGGCATTGTAGAGCTTGCCGTCGGCCGCCCATGGCGTGCCAACCAGCATCGCGGGACCGCCATCGGCGCTTTCGCGCGCCAATTCCTCAATGGCCGATCGACACGCGGCCTGGAACGCCGGCTTGAGGACAAGATCCTCGGGCGGATAGCCGGCAATGAAGAGTTCGGTAAAGACGACAAGGTCGGCCGCGTCGGCGGCGGCCTGCGCGCGCGCGGCGCGCCATCGCCGCGTTGCCGGTGACATCGCCAACCACGGGATTGAGCTGCGCGATGGCAATGGCCAAATGGTCGGACGGTCGCTCGCTCATGGTGGGTTCTTGGCAACGAAATATTCCAGGACGCGCGCGCCACGCCCTTTGGGCATGATTGACCGCGAACGACGGCCAAGGTCAACCGGCAAGGAGGCCGCTCACCATTGCGCGGTGCGAATTCCCGCCGGCCCGCCATTGACCTTGATCGCCCCGGCCGACGTGAGTTCCTTGCCGTCAAACCGAAGGATTTGCAGTTCTTTTTCAACCATGCATTGGACGACGAGCGTCTTCGTGTCCCGGCTCCATACGGCCCCCTGGCACCAGCGCCCGACCTTGGCCTGCGCCACCGGCGTCAACTTGGTGCCGTCGATGCGGTAGACCTTGACGAGGCCGTGATCATTGAATGCCTGATGCGACTTTGGCCGTTGCGAGCCGTTCATCACGGTAATCGCGACATGACTGCCGTCGCGTGACATTCCAACGCCCTCGGGCGTTTGTCCGACGGCGATCGAATCGACGATGCGCGGTGGATTGGCTTTCAAGTCGATGACATTGATGACGTCGACGTCACCCTGGCCGCCGCCCTGATTGCCGAATACGGCAACATCGCCCTTGGGGCTGATTTCCAGGCTATAGGGGCGGATGCCGCCAACCATGAACCGCTTGGTGTCCTCGACCTTACTGCCCTCTATCGCGAGCAGCGAAACGCGGTGATCACCGTCGCGGGTGACGAGCGCGCGTTTGCCGTCCGGCAAAAAAGCCACATGGCTTGGACCCGACTTCGCGTCGCCGAGCGCGACCTTGCCAACCGGCGTCAGTGTTTTCCCCGATACCGTAAGGACGGAAACCGTCCCCTCGCCGCGGTTGGCCACCAGAACCAGGTCGCCGGCGGGATTGAATGAAACGCCGGATGGCCCCTTGCCGACATTGATCGTTGCAATGACGGCGGGTGGTTGCGCCTTGAGATCGATGACTGACAGCTTATCGTCGTCGGTGGTCTTTTTTGCGTCGGCCGGATCGATCTTGGTCGCCGCCGTCACCAGCGCGATCGATTCGTCCGGAGAAATCGCCACACTCTGCGGCACCCCCACCACGGCGGCCGGTGCATTGAGTTCGGCGATGACGCGCGGTGGCATGACGCCGATATCAATGATCGTCACCGTATCAGGCGGCGGATTTTCAAGGACGCGATTGGTGCCATCGATATTGGCGACCTTGTTGTCATTTGCCGAAACCGCGATCTGCGCGCGCGCCGACGGCGCAAGCAGCAGCAACGCACCAACGGCAAGCATCGCCGCACGCAGCGCTTGACGATACATGGGCCATCCCCTCCCTTACCCAAATGCCGACCGCGACCAACCCGAGACTGGGCCGCTCATGCGGCAGGCGCGTAACGGTAGCATTGGTGGGCGGGAAAGTCCGCCGCCCAGCGCAAGGTAGGCCAAAATCGTATTGCGACCAACGGATTCGGGACCTGGCGAGCGACGCGTTGAGCCTCCGACAGGCGCAATTTCGTCTGTCCATTGGAACTTGCACTCGGCCGCGGCCGACGCGAAGCCACCCGAGGAACGACGACGACGGCTATTGACGTGCCGCCGCCGGAAGCGGCTGCGCGCGTGCGATCCGCTTGGTCTTGAGCAATTCCGCCAACAGAAACGCCAAATCGACCGATTGTTCCGCATTGAGCCGTGGATCGCAAAACGTGTGATAGCGATCGTTGAGATCCTCGTCGGTCAAGGCACGAGCCCCGCCGGTGCACTCGGTCACGTTATTGCCGGTCATTTCCAGATGCACGCCCCCGGCATAGCTGCCCTCGGCCGCGTGTACCGAAAAAAACGTCTTCACCTCCTGCAGGATACGCTCGAACGGCCGGGTCTTGTAGCCATTGGCGGAGGTAATGGTGTTGCCATGCATCGGGTCGCAGGACCACACCACCGCCCTCGCCTCGCGTTGCACCGCGCGCACGAGCGGCGGCAACAGGTCGCCGACCTTGTCCGCCCCGAACCGTCCGATCAAAGTCAATCGGCCCGGCTCATTGTCGGGATTGAGCACCTCGATGAGCCGCAGCAGTTCATCGGGCTTAAGCGTGGGACCGCATTTGAGCCCAAGCGGATTCTTGATGCCGCGGCAGAATTCGATATGTGCATGGTCGAGTTGCCTGGTGCGATCACCGATCCACAGCATGTGGCCGGAGGTGCAGTACCAGTCGCCGGACGTCGAATCGACACGCGTCATCGCCTGCTCGTAGCCGAGCAGCAGCGCTTCGTGACTCGTATAGAGGTCCGTCGTGCTCAGCTCAGGATGGCTTTCGAGATCGAGCCCGCAGGCCTGCATGAATCCCAGCGCTTCGGAAATGTGCTCGGCCAACTCCATGTACCGACGCGATTGCGGGGAATCCTTCACAAAACCAAGCATCCATTGCTGCACGCTGGCAAGATTGGCATAGCCGCCTTGCGCGAACGCACGCAGCAGGTTGAGCGTCGCCGCCGACTGGCGATAGGCCTCGATCTGACGGCGCGGATCGGGCAGCCGCGCCCTGGCGGTGAAATCGATGCCGTTGACGATATCGCCGCGATAGCTCGGCAATTCCACGCCATCGCGCTTTTCCATTGACGACGAGCGCGGTTTGGCAAATTGCCCGGCAATGCGGCCGACCTTGACGACCGGCATCGCCGCCGCATAGGTCAAGACGACTGCCATTTGCAAAATGACGCGGAAGAAGTCGCGGATATTGTTCGCGCCATGCTCTGCGAAGCTCTCGGCGCAATCCCCGCCCTGCAGCAGGAAAGCCTCGCCGGCGACGACGCGCGCCAGCATTTTCTTGAGCCGGCGCGCCTCGCCGGCAAAGACCAATGGAGGAAAGCTCGCCAGCTGCCGCTCGGTGTCGGCCAGGGCACCCATGTCGGGGTAATCGGGCGCCTGCGCGATCGGCCTGCCGCGCCAGCGGTCCGGCGTCCAACGTTCGGGCATCGTTGCCTCCGTCAACTCGATACGCCAATTGGCGGTTTATACACGACCGGCGGCAATGCGAAAACCAACAATATGGGCACGGTGTCCTTTCACGGCCCTGCTCCGAGCCGAGCGACCTCCCAGCCATGTCGGCGCATCGCAGACAAAATGCGTTCGCAACGCGAGCGGTCGCGACGCCGGCCGCAACGCCCACGATCGCGACACAAGGATTCTATTGCGCCGCCTGCCGAAGGTGACGCGCGCTCGGCTGGCGCATGGTCACCAGCTCCTCCGCCGCCGTCGGATGCAGCGCCATGGTTGCGTCGAAATCCGCCTTGGTCGCCTTCATCTTCACCGCGATCCCGACGAGCTGGATCATCTCGCCCGCGCCCTCGCCCACGATGTGGCAACCGAGCACTCGACCGGAAACGCCGTCGACGACGAGCTTCATGAGCATGCGCGTGTCACGGCCCGACAGCGTCGCCTTCATCGGGCGAAATTCCGCCTTGTAAATATCGACGCATTCAAAGCGCGCCCGCGCCGCGCCCTCGGTCAAACCGACGACACCGATTTCCGGCTCCGAGAATACCGCGGTGGGAACATCGGCATGATCGACCCGAGTCGCGCGTCCACCGAATACCGTGTCGGCGAATGCGTGGCCCTCGCGGATCGCGACCGGGGTCAGGTTGACGCGGTTCGTCACGTCGCCAATGGCGTAAATGCTCGGCACTGACGTGCGTGAATATTCGTCGACGGCAACCGCGCCGTCGCGCGCCAGCGCGACGCCAGCCGCCTCAAGGCCAAGGCCCGCGACATTGGGACGCCGTCCGATTGCGAACATGACGCGATCGACCGCAAGTTCATCGCCGCTGGACAGGCGGGCGGTATATCGCTCGCCGGCGCGCGCGACCGCGACAACGGTCTGGCCGGTGACGACGCGGATACCGCACGCCTGCATTTCCACGCGCAAGCGCGCGCGCACGTCGTCGTCAAATCCGCGCAGTATGTTGTCGCCCCGGTAAACGAGGGCCACGTCCGACCCCATGCCGGAAAAAATACCGGCGAACTCAACGGCAATGTACGAGCCGCCCTGAATCAGAATGCCACGCGGCAATTCGGTCAGGTGAAATGCCTCATTCGAAGAAATAACATGCTCAATGCCGGGAATTTCCGGCCCGTGCGAAACCGCGCCACCGGTGGCCACCAGAATATGGCGCGCGGCGATTCGCCGGCCGTCGCCGTCAAGCCGCACGGTGTGTGCGTCCTCGACCACCGCGCGGCCGCGCACGATGGTGACGCCGGCCTTTTCCAAGCCAGTGGTATAGGCTGCCTCGAGCCGTGCAATTTCGCGGTCCTTGTTGGCAATAAGGGCCCGCCAATCGAACTTCGGCGCCGACAATTTCCAGCCAAATCCCGCGGCGTCCTCGAATTCGTGCGCGAACCGCGCGGCATAGACGAGGAGCTTCTTGGGAACGCAGCCGCGAATGACGCAGGTCCCACCGACGCGGTATTCTTCGGCGATCATCACGCGCGCGCCATGACCGGCGGCGATACGCGCGGCGCGCACCCCGCCGGATCCGGCGCCGATGACGAACAGGTCGACGTCGGCGGAATTCGCCGCGCTACTCACAGAGAGTGGCCCTTCTTTTTCATCTCGGCGCGCATCTTTTCCATCACCTCGGTCGATAGGTCGTCGCCAAAGGTTTGCGCGGCCTGCAGCGCCTGTTCCAAAGCCTTGGGCTCGCCCACGAGCAATTTCTTTCCAAGCGGTGTCTTGTAGAAGGCCACCAGGTCCTTGAGCTCCGCCTCGGTGAAGTTGGAGGCATAGGCACGCGCGATGGTGGCCGCAAGATCGTTGCGGCGCGGGTCGAAGTCCTTGCGCAGCTTCTCGGCGACGGCATCAAGGTCCTTGGTCAGTGCTGGATTCTGTTGCAGGAACACCAGTTTTGAATTTTCGATCACGCCCGGAATGAGCGGCGCGAACATGGCGAGCCCTTCCTTGAGCTGGATGAGTTCTTGTGCATAGGCGACGGCTCGGGCACTCGGTTGCTGCGCGTAGACCGGGGTCGCAAACGCGGCGGAGAAAAACGTCAAAACCAGCGCGGTGCGCGTGGTGAACTTACCCATCATGGTTTGCTCCTTTGGTGGGATGTTATCAGGATCGCTCGACAATCCGAACACCCGCTGGACCGGCGAGCACGGCGACGCGCGCCAAGCCGACGAACAGGCCATGCTCGACGACCCCAGGGACGGCGGCGAGCGCCGCCGCCAGCACGGCCGGCTGTTCGATGCGATCGAACGCGGCGTCGAGAATAAGATGACCGCAATCGGTGACAAAAGCTTGACCGCCTTCAGATTGCCGCAATTGGACGTGGCCACGACAACCGGCGCCGAGCGCGGCAGCCTCGATCGCGCGCCGCGTCGCCGCAAGTCCGAACGCAACCACCTCGATGGGTAGCGGAAACCGGCCGAGCGTGGCGACAAGCTTCGATTCTTCGGCAATCACGATCATACGCGCGGATGCCGCCGCGACAATCTTCTCACACAGGAGCGCCCCGCCACCACCCTTGACGAGGCTGAGGTCCGGCGCGATCTCGTCAGCGCCGTCGATCGTGAGATCGAGGGCGGGCGTCTCGTCGAGGGTCGTCAGCGGAATATGCAGCTGTTGTGCTTGGCTTCGCGTGGCTTGCGACGTTGGCACGCATAAGACCTCGAACCCGGCGGCAACACGCTCGGCGAGCAAATCGACAAAGCTGCGCGCGGTCGATCCGGTTCCGAGCCCGAGCCGCATGCCCGGGCGCACGAAATCGAGCGCGCGACGGGCGGCCCGGATCTTATACGTCTGTGCATTCATACCCTTTGTCCCGCCCCGAAGACAGCCTCTCGGCCAGCCTTATCTATCGCCGTTCCGCGCGCGAGTGTAGGGAAAAGCCGGCTGCCCCTTTGGCCTGCCAACCCGCGCCGCGCGTGTCACCGCGAGCGAGCGCGCATTGCCTCATCCATACGCGAGTGGACGACATCCATGATTGCTCCCGCGACAATAGCATTCGACCTCGACGGCACGCTCGTCGACACCGCGCCCGACCTCGTTGCCGCGCTTAATGCCGTGCTTTTGCGCGAGGGCCTCGCGCCGGTCGCCTATGATAAAGCCCGGCCGATGATCGGCGGCGGCGCCCGCATGCTTATTGAGCGCGGTTTCGCCGCCCAAGGGCGAACGCCGCAAGCACCGGCGATCGACCGCCTATACGCGGACTTTGTCGCGCATTACGCGGAGCATATTGCCGACCTTTCGCTGCCATTTCCGGGATTGGAGCCCGCGCTCGACGCGCTCGGCCGCGCCGGGCATCGGCTTGTAGTGTGTACGAACAAGCTGGAATGGCTTTCGGTCCGGTTGCTCGACGCGCTCGGGCTGCGTTCGCGCTTCGCCGCCGTCTGCGGCCAGGACACGTTTGGCTCACCCAAGCCCGACCCGCAAATGCTGCGCAAGACCATTGCCGCAGGTGGCGGAGCGGTGGCGCGCGCGGTAATGGTCGGAGATTCCATCACCGACATCGCGACGGCCCGTGCAGCCGGAATTCCGGTCATCGCGGTCGATTTCGGATATACCGACCGCCCGGTCGCCAGCCTGGGGCCGGATCGCGTCATCAGTCATTTTCGCGAACTGGGAGGTGCCGTGGACTCACTGTTGGAAACGTAAGCGCCACCTTCGAGCGCCGGGCGGCTCTGCGCCTTTGACGGGGCGGCGCGGGCCGCGAAGCGATCCGGTGTAAGCAGACTTGCCGCGTCGCGGAGCGAAATTTCGAGGCGGCGGATGCAATCGCGATGGACGCCACCGCGCGCCGAAGCCAAATGCGTTGCGTCACCAAAGGGAATTGAACGCAAAACTGACGTCATCACAAAAAATTGCCCGCCGACTTTGCGGTTGCCGGCGCGTTCGCGCTATCCACGGTCAGCAATCCAGCTTTTCCCATGCTGCAACGCCAAAATGACCGCCGATCACAATGTCATGGCCGCGCCGTGCCACGATGGAAACGCCGCGCACAGGCGCTTTGCCAATAACCATAGCACACTCGCGATCGGTTCACGCGGGGATTTCACGGTCAATTTTTCGATGCCCGGCTTTCTGCCGCAGGCCGTAAGCGCGCGGCTGATCCTCCCTGACGATCCGCGCGGGGATGCCGAATTGAGTTCGCAATCACCCACGGCGGTGGTCACGCCAAATCCTATTTTTGCCGTCCTGGAGCGCGCCCCACCGCCACCCCCGCCGGCGCGATCGCGCCGCCGCCAGCCGGCCGCCGATCCACCGCGTTCGCCTGCACCGCTTCGCTGACGCGTCGTCTGCGGGTTGCCGGGCGACCGGCATATTGCATCCGGCGACAGATACCCTCGGCAACTTAAATTCGAACGGCGCGCCGCGACGACGGCGCCGGCGGACGCTTTGCACGAGCGTTTCCGAGAGGTTTGCAACCCGTCGCGATCATGCGCTAAAGGATTGCGCCGCAACCGGATGTCGGGCAAATATCGTGACGCGTCGCGGCATGATCCGGAAATGTGACCTGGTCACTTTTCCGGATCACGTTTGAATTCGGGCGCTTAGCTCAGCGGGAGAGCGTTCCCTTCACACGGGAGAGGTCATAGGTTCGATCCCTATAGCGCCCACCACCTTCGCCGCCGAACGGCATGATTCATGCCGATCGACGGTTTGAACGCTTCAATTCAAAGTGAAATGCAATGCTACGAGGGTCGAAAATGAGAATGAGCATCGTTGCGCGATCGGCAATGGCCGTCGCCTTGTCGTTTATGGCATGCGCGCCCGCTCTGGCACAGGTCGAAGCACGCGACGCGGAAATCCTTACGGGCGGGTCGCCAAAGGGGCGCGGATATCGCCTGTTCGGCAGTTCATATAATTCACCTATCCCGCGCACGACGGTCAATTACGACGCCAAGCAGCCGCCAGGAACAATTGTCATCAATACCACCGAGCGTCGCCTTTACCTGGTGCTCGCCGACGGAAGGGCGCTGCGCTACGGCATCGGCGTCGGGCGTATCGGCTTTACCTGGGCTGGCACGTCGGCGATTTCGGCCAAAAAGGAATGGCCGGACTGGACGCCGCCGTCGCAGATGCTCAAGCGGCGGCCTGATCTGCCACGGTTCATGAAGGGCGGGCCGGAAAACCCACTCGGCGCGCGCGCTCTTTATCTTGGCTCCTCGCTTTATCGCATCCACGGGTCAAACGAGCCTGAAACGATTGGCCAAGCCGTCTCTTCAGGCTGTTTTCGTCTGACCAATGAGGATGTCATCGATCTTTACGGCCGCGTGCAGATCGGCGCGCGCGTGATCGTCACGCGCTAAAGCATTTTCTGGCGAGGTGGAACCGGTTCCACCTGGCGAGCTGGTCGCGCATCTACTCGCACGCCGGAATAGCGGCGGCGATATCGCGTTTCGGATCGAGCGCGCGCAAATCGACATCGCGGGCGAGGGCGATAAATTCTCCGGTCTCGGCGGTGCGCAGGAAAGTCGTGAACCGTACCGGACCCGCAGGTAGTTCGTCGATTCGGCACATGCGCGGCTCAATTGAGATTTGCAGCGAGCCGCCGCCCTTGCGTTTGCGCTGGAGAATGTCGGCGCGAAACGCCGCCAGCCGTGCAAGCTCGGAGGGCTCGAAGCGAAATGTCATGATGCGGACCTTCGGCCCACGCTCATTTTTCAGCGACTCAGCGGCCGCCGAGTCGGTCTCTTCGCGCAACTGGAAATCGCTGGCGCTTTCTTTTTCACCATCCACCTTGACCTTAATGCGCAGATGGACGCCATCGCGGTGCAGCCTCAATGCCACCGGAACTTTGACTGCCGCGCGCAGCGCGGCCGGGTCGGTCGTTGCGAAGTCGACCCGCGCGAGCCGCACCATCGAGGTCACCGGCATATGGCCACATCCCGTCAGCGCGACCAGCGACGCGACTATGCCGGCACGCAGCGCCGACGCGGAAAAAAGGGAAATCGACATGTATGAATTACCTATTTACAGTTATTAATTACTGTAATACAATAATTTTCTCGTTCGTCAATTGGAATGGAAATTCGCCATGCCCCGTTTCACTGTCCCCTTTGGCCGCCTCGCGCGGCTTTCTCGCGGTATGGAATTCGTCGCGACGATCGGCATGGTGCTGATCGCGGCGCTGACGGTCCTTGGCCTCGCCAATCCCGACTGGACCCGCGACATGCTGCTGGCAAAGTTTGGGCAGACCGGGTCGCAGCTACCGATCACGGCGTCGGCTCGCCTTGTCGCCGCCGCAATTATCGCCATTCCGGTCTGCATCATGCTTTATGGGCTGTGGGCCAGCCGCGCGATGTTTCGCGAGTTCGCGCAGGGACGGGTGTTTTGCGAACGCGCGGCGCGACATCTTCAGGTGTTCGGCGCATGCGTGCTGGCGCAGGCGCCGCTTGGACCGCTCACGACCATGGCGCTTTCGCTTGGAATGACTTTCAATCAACCGCCAGGCGAGCGAATGCTCGCAATCGCATTATCGTCCACTGACTATTTCGCCTTGGTCGTCGGCGGCGTCTTGTTCGCGGCCGCCACAATCATGCGCGAGGCGGCGCGCCTGGCAAACGAAAACGAGAGTTTTGTCTAGAGCGCGTTGCGGTTCATGTGAATCGCAAGGCGCCCTATTTCCTTTGGTTTGTCGCGTTTTCCGCGGCAAACCGGTTCCCCCTTCACCGGAAAATGCTCTAGGCGCGCGTCATGCCAATCGTGGTCAGCCTCGATGTCATGCTCGCGCGGCGAAAAATGCGCTCCAAGGAACTCGCAGAACGCATTGGAATTACTGAACAAAACGTCTCGTTGTTGAAGTCAGGCAAGGTCAGAGGCGTGCGCTTTGAGACGCTCGAGAAAATCTGCCTTGTGTTGGATTGCCAGCCCGGCGACATTCTCCAGTATGAGGCCGCGCGCGCGCCGGACTATGACGACGAGCGCAAATAGCCCGACGCGGACAGTCAAAGCTCCATGCGCTGGTCAGCGCGGATCCAAACGGTTCGCGCCGCGATCGCATTTATTTCGGATACGGACATTTCCGACGAATTGCGACCATTTCAGTCACGTCCGCGCGATTTCAAGCAAACATGCCTGCATCGCCGCGCGCGTGCCAACCGCCGAATCGCGCCAAGTGGCCGTCAGTGGTGCGCTGCCGGGTCGCGTGTGAGGCGCTTGGCGGCAAGTTCGTCAAGGTAATCCTGCCAATTGGCGTCCCGGCCGCGGCCGAGCTCAAGCAGGTAATCCCAGCTGAAGATACCGGTCGAGTGACGGTCGTCGAAAACGAGGCGCACGGCGTAATTGCCGACCGGCTGGGCCTCCAGGATAGTCACATTGCGCTTCCCCGGCACGGTCTTTCGCTCGTCGGGAGAATGGCCCTGGACCTCGGCGCTCGGACTGCGCACACGCAGATGCTCAGCGGTCAGCTCAAATGCCTCGTCGTTGTCAAACGCAACGACGAGCGCCGCGCCGCCCTTGCGAATACGCAGTTCAACCGGCCACGGGCTGGCATTGCCCTGCTCGCTTGCGCTCATCCTTTGACTCCCTGCGCCATTCGCGACCGCCACGGTTCCTTGCCAGGCCCCCGGCGGGTCCGGCCGAGAGGACGTGCGCGCGTCGAGGAATACCTATATATTCGAATAATTGTATTGAGGAGTGGAATTGCATGGATTTCGATGGCGTCGTTGCCGCGGCTCCCCAGCCGCTTGTCGACCCGTTCGGGCGGGCGATCAGCTACCTGCGCGTGTCGGTGACGGACCGCTGCGACTTTCGCTGCGTCTACTGCATGTCGGAAAACATGTCGTTCCTGCCGAAAGCGGACTTGCTGACGCTTGAGGAGCTTGACCGGTTGTGCTCGGCGTTCGTGGCCAAGGGCGTCCGCAAGCTGCGGCTCACCGGCGGCGAACCGCTGGTGCGACGCGGCATCATGACCCTGGTCGCGGCGCTGTCGCGGCATTTGCACGCGGGCGCGCTCGACGAACTCACGATTACCTCCAACGGATCCCAGCTCGCCCGCTACGCCGCCGAATTGGCCGAGCATGGCGTGCGCAGGATCAATGTGTCGCTCGATACGCTCGATGCCGATAAGTTCCGTGCCGTTACCCGTTGGGGTGACCTTGGCAAGGTGCTCGAAGGGATCGCCGCCGCCCGCGCGGCCGGTCTCGCGGTCAAGATCAACGCGGTGGCGCTCAAGGACGTCAATGAGCATGAGTTCCCTGCCATGATTGAGTGGGCGCATGGCCAGGGCATGGATTTTACCGTTATCGAGGTCATGCCGCTGGGCGACGTCGGGGAGGCACGGCTCGATCAATACCTTCCGCTCTCGCTGCTGCGCGCGCGCCTGGCCGAGCGCTTTTCGCTCGAGGACATTCCTTACCGCACCGGCGGACCGGCGCGTTATGCGCGGGTCGCGCAGACCGGGGGCCGGCTGGGGTTCATAACCCCCCTCACCCATAATTTTTGCGAATCCTGCAATCGCG
>JACQAE010000239.1 GCA_016195095.1 Pseudomonadota bacterium | reverse complement strand
GCGGCGCGCATGCGCGACGGCATCGCATTAGAGCGCTTTCCGTTTCAATTGAATCGAAATGCGCCCTGTTTTCTTTGACCTTGTCGCATTTTCTGCGGCGAACAGGTTCCCGCTTCGCCGGAAAATGCTCTCGCTTGCCAGGCCGCGCCGTGGCGCGAGTCCTTGGGGTCAGCAATTGGCCGATATCTTCTGAATGAGCGCCTTGCCGTCCAAGACAGTCGTGGTCACGTCGGCGGTGCCGTTGCACACCGTGCCGTTGGGTCGCGTGTAGCGATACTTGACGGTGACCGCGTCGTTTTTCGTTTGTTCGATATGCAGAACCCGCAGTGGTTCTCTCAGACTTGCAAAGAACGCGGTCATGGTATTTTCGTTATAGGGGTCTTTGCCGCGCTTTTGCGGAACGACATGCGCGACGGCGGAGCCTCCGTCGGCTCGGGACAGTGCGCCGTAAAACGCGCCAACGGCGCCAAGCGGGTCATTATCCGCCGCGCGCGCCGCGGGGGCCGATGGCACGGGAGCCTGTATTGGCGGGTGCGCGATATTCGCAACTTGCGCCTTCTTCAATTCCAACAGCCTTGCGCGCGCGAAATCGGCATAGAAACTGTCATTGAACCGTCGGATGAATTCTTCAAGCACCGCGACGCTTGTCGTATTTTGCGTCGTCGCCCAGGCTTGAGCCGCGGCGTCCAGTTTCGGTGGAGGCGGCCGCACGTCCCCTGGGACCGTGCCCGCGCCCGCGAAATAGAACTCTCCCTTGATTGGCGATGTCGATACCCAAGGTTGCTGCCTGCCCCCTTCGCGCGCGCGACGAGAAGGCCGACCTCGTTGAAGGTGCGGAACACGTCGAGACCGGGGCGGCGGAGCGCCTCGGCCAGCGCGTTCGTAAAGGGGCTATTGCCGGTCGTGCCATCGAGCGCGACATTGCCCGGCTGGGTGGCATAGGAAATCAGCGTGCCTTCAGGCGCCTGAACGTGCGCCAGTCCGGTTTCGGTCTTGCGCAGCCCACGGCCGCCAAATGGATTGTTGCGACAAGCATCGAGGACAACGAGATTGAGCCGCGTTCCCGCGCTTTCCATTTGGCGCAAGACGAGATTGGCGTCCAACATTTGGAAATCGACATCGGTTTCCTTCACGGGATTCGCGCCGACCGGCACAAGATAATTCGTGCCGCGCACTTGGATGCCGTGACCGGCGTAGTAGAACAGCGCCACATCGACGTCGATGAGCGCGTTTCCGAAGCTCTGGACGACGCGGTCAAGACCGGCCTTGTCGAGATTGAGCTGCGGGCCGTTGCCGATCAGCGCGAAGCCGAGCGAGCGTAGCGTGTCGGCGATCAGCCGCGCGTCGTTCGCTGGATTGGCGAGCGGCCCGACATGTTGATAGGCCGAATTGCCGATGACCAGCGCGACGCGCTTCTCGGCGAACGCGGAAACCGACGCCGTCAATCCCGCAAACAAGATCGCGAGAAACCTTGATCCTGCAACGATGCGAAGCAAAAAGTGCCGCATTGGGCGCGTGCCGTGTGAGAACAATGGGTGCAGCGGATGGCATGCTATGCGCAGCATTGGATGCTTTCAACCACGACATCGGCCGTCGCGCCCGGAGGCGCGTCGACCTCGAAAGACAAGGCTCCGGGCCGATGACGCCAACTCCCGTGTCCAGAATCCGATTTCGCGTTACCCCGCCGCACCTCCTTCGCGAACTTCGCAAGAGCAAAGGATACGAGAAAACGACGGTTCTCGCGTGGTTTCGGTTGCAAGGCTCACTTGGTGAACCCGCGGCGGAGATCGAAGAGAACTTCGCAACCGCCACACCGGTTCACGGGTGTATTGTGGCAAGAATGCCTCGGCCCTTCTTGGCGCAATCGTTGTGAAGGACCCGGAGGTGGCACCGTTTAGGTCGAGTTTTCTTGTCATCGGCTTGATTTGGGAATTGCGCACATCCGCCGCCGGCCGCACACCGCGCGCGTCGCGTCAGCGCCACAGTTCCAGCAGCGGCCCGTCGGCGCCGAAAACCGGGTCGCTGTGCGGCAACGGTACCTGCGCGATGGCGAGGAGCGCGCGCGCATATTCCGCCTTGCTGCCGCGGCACAAGTCGTAGCGACCATTGGGCGGATAGGCGCCGATGACCTTGAGATCGGCGGTGACGCGCAGGCCCTGATGCCCGGTTCCCGCGGGCACGATGACGACATCGCCGGCCTCGACCTCGATCTCCTCGCCGCAGGGGCCGCCGAAACGCACCATCGCGCGGCCGCGCGCGATGCCGAGCGCCTCATGCGCGCGCGAATGATAATGCGGACAGGGATCGATGCCGTTGCGCCACATCTCGCCCCAGCCATTGCGCGCGAAGGTGCTCTCGACGAGCAATTCCGGGTCGGGGCTACCCTTGAGGTCGATGGCGGCGCGCAGGATCACGAGCGCACGGCGCGAATTATTCGGAAACGATCCGTCGTCGGCGAACATGCGCGTCAGCACGGCGTCGCTCGCCGCGTCATCGGGTCGTGTTTTGGTTCTTGGCCGGGTCTTATTCATGATTTCCGATGCATGATTTCAGGCGGGGTTTTGCGCGATGGATCGCACAATTGCCGCGCGCCCGCTAACGCGACCTTAAGCCGGCGCGGTCGGCTGGCGGCAGCGTTTACGTCTGCTTGCCGCTTTGCATCAATTTTACGAAATACTCGAACAGGTAGTGGCTGTCGCGCGGGCCCGGCGAGGCTTCCGGATGATATTGCACGGAAAAAACCGGCCTCCCGGCCAGCGCGATGCCACAGTTCGATTCGTCGAACAATGAGATATGCGTCTCGCGCACGCCAGGTCCGAGGGTGGCGCGATCTACGGCGAAGCCGTGGTTCATCGAGGTGATCTCGACCTTGCCAGAGGCGAGGTCCTTGACCGGATGATTGGCGCCGTGGTGGCCCTGATGCATCTTGATCGTGCGCGCGCCGAGCGCGAGCGCGAGCATCTGATGCCCCAAGCAGATGCCGAAAATCGGCACGTTGCGCTCGATCAGCGCGCGAATCACGGGAACCGCGTAGCTGCCGGTCGCCGCAGGATCGCCGGGTCCGTTGGAGAGGAATACGCCATCCGGCTTGAGCGCCACGATGTCGTCGGCGCCGGTCGTGGCCGGAATGACGGTCACGCGCGCGCCGGTCGCGGCGATGCGGCGCAGAATATTGCGCTTGATGCCGTAGTCGATGGCGACGACGTGATGCGTCGGGTGCCGCTGGCGTCCGTAGCCACCGCCCCAGCGCCAGGGCGTCTCGTCCCAGGTAAAGCGTTGCGCGCAGGTGACCAACGGCACGAGGTCCATGCCGAGAAGCCCCGGCCATTCGCGCGCCTCGCGCGCCAATCGCGCGCGATCGAAGTCGCCGTCGGGCGCATGCGCGATGACGGCGTTGGCCGCGCCGCGGTCGCGAATGAGCCTGGTCAATGCGCGCGTATCGACGCCGCAGAGCCCGATGATCCCGCGATTTTTCAACCAGTGATCGAGGTGGCGGGTGGCGCGGTAGTTGGAGGGATTGGTGATGTCGGCGCGAAGCACGACGCCGCGCGCGCCCGGCGTCGCGGCCATGCTGACGGTTTCGATGTCCTCGTCATTGGCGCCGACATTGCCGATATGGGGGAACGTGAAGGTGATGATCTGGCCGGCATAGGAGGGGTCGGTGAGGATTTCCTGGTAGCCGGTCATGGCGGTGTTGAAGCAGGCCTCGCCAACCGCATGGCCGGTGGCGCCGAGGCCGAAGCCCTCGAGGAGCGTTCCATCGGCAAGAACCAGTAGCGCCGTGGTTCTGGGCTCGCTCCAGGCCGCCGCATCCGCTTGTGTCTGGGTCATCGCTGGCCTAAATCTGCGCCGGCCGCGCGCGAGGTCGGCGCGCCGGGCAAACGCAGCGAGGACATAGCGATGTTGCGCGACGATATCAACAATGCGCTCAAGGACGCCATGAAGGGCGGCGAAAAGCGCGTTGTCTCGACGCTGCGGCTGGTCAATGCGGCGCTCAAGAATGCCGATATCGAGGCGCGCGGACTGGGCAAGGGGGCGCTTGCCGACGCCGACATCCACGCCCTGTTGCACAAGATGATCAAGCAGCGCCAGGAGGCCGTCGAGCTTTACGATCGCGGCGGCCGCCCGGAACTGGCCCAGCAGGAGCGCGACGAAATGGCGATCATCGCCACCTATCTGCCGCAGCAGATGGCGCAGGATGAGATCGCTGCCGCCGCCGCGGCGGCGATCGCGGAAACCGGCGCCGCCGGGATCAAGGATATGGGCAAGGTCATCGGCGCGCTGCGCGCAAAATATGCCGGCCAGATGGATTTCGCCAAGGCAAGCGCGCTGGTGAAGGGCATGTTGGCGGCTCTGTGATCCGACTGGACCGGCGCGGATTGGAGTCCCGTGCGAGCGCTTTTGCCGCCGCCATGGCGCGGTGCCGGCACGCGGCCGCGGGCGCGCCGCATGGCGCGTCCGCCACGACCCGCCGGCGATTTCCTCGCTGTCATGTCGCCGGCTGCGCGCTATGATGTGGCGAGGCGGAACCGTTCCGCCATGGCATTGTCACGCGAGCGACGGATTGGCCGGGAGGACGCGCATGCTGCATCGGCTTGGGACGATCGTCGCGGGCGCCGCGCTGCTCGCCGCGGGCGCGGCGGCGGCGCAGGACTACCCGACGCGCGCCATCCGCGTCATCACCACGACCAGCGCGGGCGGTATCAGCGATATCTTCATGCGCGCGCTTGGCGAGGAGCTGCATAAGCGCTGGGGCCAGCCGATCGTCGTCGAGAACCGGCCGGGCGGGATGCAGAATGTCGGCGCGCGCGCTTGCCAGGACGCGACGCCCGACGGCTACACGATCTGCATCATCAACGCCGACCCGGTCGCCTATAATCAGTTCCTGCTCAAGACCATGCCGTGGGATCCGCAGAAGGGCATCCAGCCGGTCACCAATCTCTATCACCTGATCCAGTCGCTGGTGGTCAATGCCAAGCTCAACGTCAAGACCGTCGACGAGCTCATCGCCCACTCCAAGGCGAAGGCCGGAACGCTGAGCTATCTCACCGCCTCGGTGCCGATGGCGCTCTACATGGAGACGCTGAAGACGCAAAAGGGCGCCGATTGGGTGCGCGTGCCGTTTCGCGGCGGTGGCGACGCCGTCAACGCGGTGCTGAGCGGGTCGACGCCGATCGCGCTGATCGGCGAGGGCAATGTCATCGGGCAGATCCGCGCCGGAATCATGACGCCGTTGGTCATGGTCAACAACATCCGCTCGCCGCATTTCGCGCAGGTTCCGACGCTCGTGGAAACCGGCTACACGGGCGCGCCGTCGCGCAGCTGGTACGGCCTATTCGTGCCGGCCGGCACGCCGCGTCCGATCGTCGATAAGTTAGCCAAGGAAGTCGCCAGCATCGTCGGCGAGCCGGCATTCCGCGAACGCCACCTCACCGCGCGCAGCCTGGTGCCCGCCATCAACACGCCCGAACTATTCGCTCAGGAAATTCTCCGCGACCGCGCGACCGCGGCGCAAGTGGTGAAGGCAGCGGGGCTCACGCCGCAGTGAACGCGAAAGCTGCGTTTCTCTGCCGCATCGCGCTCACCGCGCGCGCGAGCGCAGCCATTCATCGCGTTGGCGTTATTTGAGGGTGATACCCGATGTCGATTGAACTCTACCTGGCCTATGTTCTTGCCTGCGTCGTCATTGTCGTCGTTCCCGGCCCGATCGTGACGCTGATCGTCGCCAACGCGCTGGCGCATGGCTTGCGCGCGGGGCTCGTCAATATCGCCGGCGCGCAGGCGGGCCTCGCGCTCATGCTGGCGGTCGTGCTCATCGGGCTCACCTCGCTGATCGCGATCATGGGCGTTTGGTTCGACTGGCTGCGCCTTCTCGGCGCCGCCTACCTGATATGGCTTGGGCTCAAGCTCCTGCGCGCGCCCGCCCTGCTCGCCGACCAGGTGCCGGCGCCGCCGCGTGGCGGCTTTTTTCTGCAGGGGTTCCTCGTGCTCATGACGAACCCCAAGGCGCTCCTGCTGTTCGGCGCCTTCATCCCGCAATTCGTCGATCGCAACGGCGCCTATGGGCGGCAGGTCGTGCTGCTCGGGCTCACCTTCATGGTGATCGCGGGCGCGGGCGACGGCGCCTATGCGCTCGCTTTCGGCCGCGCCCGCGCGCTCATGTCGGCGTCGCGGCTGCGCCTGGTCTCGCGCGTCAGCGGCGCCGTTCTCATTGCCGGCGGCACGTGGATGGCGCTGGCGCGGGGACGGTAAGGGGTGCTCGATGGCCGCGCCGGCGCTCGACTTCTGGTTCGATTTTGCCTCGACCTACAGCTATCCCGCCTGCATGCGCATCGGCCCGCCGGCCGACCAAGCCGGCGTCGTGCTGCGCTGGCGGCCGTTCCTGCTCGGGCCGATCTTCAAGGCGCAAGGCTTTGATACCTCGCCGTTCAACCTGCATCCCGACAAGGGCCGCTATATGTGGCGCGACCTCGAACGCCTGACGGGCGACCTCGGCCTGGCGTTTCGCCGCCCGCACCCGTTTCCGCAGCCGAGCCTGCTGGCCACGCGCGTCGCCATGGTGGGATTGGCGGCCGATTGGGGCGCAGCGTTCTGCCGCGAGGTGTTTCGCGCGCAATTCGCGCGCGGCATGCAGATCGGCGACGCGGCGGTCGTCGGCGAGATTTTGCGCGAAATCGGCGTCGCGCCCGATCCGGTTCTGGCGCGCGCCGGCGGCGAGGTGGTCAAGGACTTGTTGCGCGCGCGGACGCAGGAGGCGCGCAGCATCGGCGTGTTCGGCGCGCCGACCTTCGTCACCACCGGCGGCGAGGTGTTCTGGGGCAATGACCGGCTCGAACAGGCGCTGGCGTGGGCCGCGCGCGAAAACTGATCGCGTCGGCGCGGCATGTGACATTTCAGCATCACGCGCGTGCCGCCTTGCCTGTGGATAACTGGGACAAATCGACGCCGCCGCGCGCCGTGCCCGGCGCGCCCTATATTCAGGGTTCGCCGGGCCCGCCCGCAGGACGATTCGCGATGCGCTTTGCGCCGGACTTTCTTGACGAGCTGCGCGCGCGGCTTGCGGTCTCGCAGGTCGTCGGCGCGCGCGTGAAGCTGCGCAAGGCCGGGCGCGAGTGGAAGGGCCTCTCGCCATTCAACAAGGAACGCACGCCCTCGTTCACGGTCAACGACCAGAAAGGCTTTTTCCACGATTTCTCCTCGGGAAAGCATGGCGACATTTTCGCCTTCGTCATGGAGACGGAAGGCGTGACCTTTCCCGAGGCGGTGGAGCGGCTCGCCTCCATGGCCGGCCTGGCGATGCCGGTGATCTCGCGCGAGGCGCGCGCGGAGGAGGAAAAGCGCAAATCCCTGCACGACGTGCTCGAACTCGCGAGCGCCTATTTCGAGGCTCAGCTCGCCGCCCGCGCCGGCGCGCGCGGGCGCGGCTATCTCGCCGACCGCGCCATCGCGCCGGCGACGCAGCGCCGCTTTCGCCTCGGCTATGCATTGGCGGAGCGTTTCGCGCTCAAGGAGCACCTGGGCGGGCAGGGCGTTGCCGTCGAGGACATGATCGCGGCCGGCCTGCTCGTCGCCGGCGACGATATTCCGCTGCCCTTTGATCGCTTTCGCGATCGCGTGATGTTCCCGATCACCGACCTGCGCGGCCGCGTCATCGCCTTCGGCGGGCGCGCGCTGGAGAAGGATGTGGCGGCGAAATATCTCAATTCGCCCGAGACGCCGCTGTTTCACAAGGGCGCGATGCTCTACAACGCCGCCGCCGCGCGCCAGGCCGCGCATGAGGGCGCGCCGGTCATCGCGGTCGAGGGCTATATCGACGTTATCGCGATGGTGAGCGCGGGCTATGCGGCAACGGTGGCGCCGCTCGGTACGGCGCTGACCGAGGAGCAGATCGCGCTGTTGTGGAAAATGGCCGACGAGCCGGTGCTGCTGTTCGATGGCGATGCGGCCGGCCGGCGCGCGGCCTATCGCGCGCTCGACCTGGCGCTGGCCGGGCTGCAGCCGGGCAAAAGCCTGCGGTTCGCGCTGCTGCCCGAGGGGCTCGATCCCGACGACGCCATCCGCTCCGGCGGGCGCGAGGCGATGGCCGAGATTCTGGCGGCGCCGCGCGCGCTTGCCGACATGCTGTGGGCGCGCGAACTCGAAAATGGCCCCCTCGACACGCCGGAACGGCGCGCCGGGCTCGAGGCGCGGCTGGCCGCGATTGTCAACGGTATCGCTCACGACGCGGTGCGCAAGTACTACCGAAGGGACTTCGAGGCGCGCCTCGCGGCGCACTTCGCGCCGGCGGCGGTGGAGCGCGCACGCGGCTATGCCCGGCAGCAGGCGCCGGGGCGCGAGGCGCGCCGATCCGACCGAGCGGGCCGTAATCCGCGTGGCGCCGGCGAGGCGCTGGCGCCGGTCAGTTCGCGCCTGCTGCGCAGCCCCATCGTGCGCGGCGCGCGCGCCGCGCTGCCGGCGCGCGAGGCGCTGATCCTGCGCGCCGTGATCAACCACCCGTGGCTTCTGACGCGCCACGCCGAGGACCTCGCCGACCTCGAACTGCGCCATCCCGACGCCGACCTTCTGCGCCGCATTATCCTCGACCTCGCCACCGCACAGCATGAAGGCGAACAATTGCCGCTGCGCGAGGCGATCTCCGCGCGTGGGCAGGGCGC
>JACQAE010000238.1 GCA_016195095.1 Pseudomonadota bacterium | reverse complement strand
CCCTGCCGGGGTCTCGCACGGATATTCCAGGGTGAACTGCGGCCGCGAGCCGTCCAGCACGGCCTGGATGCCGGCCAGCGCCTCCTGCGCGGTATCCGTAAAGGCTCCCGTGATGTCCCGGCAGACGGTCAGATAATTTCCGCCCGTCCCCGTCGCACAGGCCAGGGGATTGCCGCTCTCCTTGGCGAAACGGTCCCAGGCCGCGTTGACGGCGATGACGTCTATGTCGAGCTGTGACGCGTGCCACGCCGCACGCGCGTGCTTGGCGCCGGACGGCGCGAGGCGAGGCGGCGCGGCGCGAAATGGGTACGGCTGCGATAGGCGTGGCCGCAACTTTCGCATATCCACGAATATTGCACGGTCCGCTCGCTGACGAATCGCGCCGCCAGCGGCGGCGGCATCAATTCATCGCAGACCGGACAGGTCGGCAGAACCAGGCGATGCGGTCGATCGGCGCTCGTGTGCAGTGCATGGTCGTGTCGCATATCCGCCTCCCGTCTTGTGGTGTTGCCGCTTCGTTTGCGGGTCGGTTCATTCGTTTCTGGCCCATCGTCGCGGGCGCGATATTTTTCCACGATCATTGACGGTGGTAGCCCCTCGCGGCAGTCCATTCTCGATGCGGCTGGACGTTGCCAATCATATGGGGCGTTATCGCGGCGCGGTCGTGAAAGTTTTGTTATCGCGCATGAACCTTTTGTAATGATTATTTCGGCGCGGCGCGCATCGATGGTGGGGATGAGCCGCGCAGCCGCGCGCTTTCGCCAGCACGACGGCAGGCACGCCTTCATGGCGAATGATGACCACAAGCTGGCCGCCCCCTTCGCGCTGAATTGCCGGCACGAGCGCTTGTTCATACGGGTATTGGCCGAGCTGACAGCAACCAGCGACTCCAGCGCGGACCGTGTCCGCGCCATCGAGCCTTGAGAATTTTCGCTCGCCTTGGGCCCGAAGCTGCCCTGCGCGTAGCCCCGACTGTGGCGCCAAATAGCGAACTCGTCGATCACCCGCGATCGGCGCAAACGGCCGTCCTCCCGATCCGATACGCTCGGAAAATTCGCGCGCCTGAAACAATTTTTTATTCTGTAGCGCTACGCAGCACAGGTAGCGGCTGCTGCGAATCGGCAGGAGTCGGGCAGCGCTTGTGAATTCGAGAGCCGCATGTCGGGATTGGTGGATGTCCGGCATCCGGGAACTCGCATTAAGGCCGATGTCATCGCGACACACTTACCAAAAAAACGCAAAACCGAAAAAACGACCGACTGCGCAACTCGTCCCTGAGGCCGGCCTGAACGTCATTCATGGCCGCGGAAACGGCCTGTTGGGTATCGTCGAAGACCGGCGTGAGAACGCCGCGCGGATTGTCCGCCTTGAAGCCGAACCGCGTCGATCGCCGCTCGTGTCAGGTTAGAATCGCGGTGCGCGCGAGCCGGTCCAGATGTGTTACAGAGCAAGAGGTGAGCGACGAAGGACACCTCATGTCCGCGGCCGACACGGTATTTGCAGGCTCAATTCCAGAGCTATACGAGCGCTATCTGGTCCCGCTGATCTTCGACTCCTACGCGCTGGAAATTGCCGGGCGCTTGGCCAGAACGAATGCGCGGAACGTACTGGAAATCGCCGCGGGAACCGGCGTTGTCACGAGAGCGGTTGCCTCGCAACTTCCCGATGCGCACATAACCGCCACGGATCTCAGCGAGCCGATGCTGGCTCACGCCAAGTCGCGATTGCCTGACCAGCGCGTCGCATGGAAGCAGGCAGATGCTCTGGCTTTGCCGTTCGACGACGGCAGCTTTGACGCGGTGTTGTGCCAGTTCGGCGTAATGTTTTTTCCCGACAAGGTTCAGGCCTATAGGGAGGCTCACAGGGTTCTTCAACCAAGTGGTTATTTTCTTTTCAGTGTATGGGACCGGATTGCTGAAAACGAATTTGCCGATATCGTGACGATAGCGCTGGCGACGATGTTCCCGGACGACCCCCCTCGATTTATGCCCCGCACGCCGCACGGATACCACGATGTCGAGCGCATCCGCGCCGAACTGAATGAGGCTGGATTTTCAGACGTTTCGGTTGACGCCGTCGGCGCTCGGAGTAAGGCGAGATCGGCACGCGATCCTGCAATTGCCTACTGCCAAGGCACGCCGCTGCGAAATGAGATCGCGGCCCGCAATGCATCCGGCCTGCAAGAAGCGACGGAGCAGGCGACGAAGGCCTTAGCGAGGCAATTTGGCGACGGTCCAGTGGACGGACGCATCCGCGCGTTCGTGATCACTGCCCGCAAGACGGCATAAAGTAGCCGGAGATATTCCCGTTTTAAAGGTCGGCACCACTCGCCGTCATTCACGAGGAGCCGCCGCATCGCACGTCCACACCAGCACGAGGCAAGTCGCGAAGATACGAAAGCGGCGATTAGGCGCCGTCTACGCCCGGGCCCCGGCAAAGTGAGATAGATGGTGCCGGCTGAGGGACTCGAACCCCCGACCCCCTGATTACAAATCAGGTGCTCTACCAACTGAGCTAAGCCGGCCCTTGCGCGCGACGCATCGGTCAATTGCAAGGCTAAAGCATTTTTCCGGCGCGGTGGGAACCGGCTGGCCGCGAATAGTGCGACGATGCAACGCATCGAACGCGCCCGCGCTCCGATGTTCGATGAATCGAGCCTCCTTCGCCGCGCGCGCAAAAAAAAATGCTGGCCGAAGCCAGCATTGTGCAGTGGGAGGTAGAACGCGTCGAGCAAAAGAGGAGAACGATATGCGAAGGCTCGTTTTCGGCGCTCAACCGAGCATCTGCGCGACCCCGGCGACGAATGCCGCGATGCCGAGCGCGATGCCCGAAGTGATGGAAACCGGTATCATCGTATCGAGGAACGGCTTGAGGACGATGGGACGCGCGACGCCATCGCGCGGCCGCAGCGCCACAAGCGCCGTCATCGAACCGATGGAAATAATGAGGCCGCTCAATCCGACTAACATGGCACGCTTCCTTGGCTGCCGAGTCTCTGCGGATGCTAGCGGCGGGGGTGCGGGCGCGGTGTAAATTCGCACGCCACTGGCGTTAAAAAGGCATAAAGAGAACGCGCGATGCGTGCCGCGACCGGGCGCGCGGTTATGGCGATAAGTGTTTGAATAAATAAGATAATTCGTCGCCGCGGTGCGCCAGGCGGCGGCGCTATTCGAGCGGTCGGTCGCCGGCCGCGGCGAGGCGATAGCCAACGCCCAATTCGGTGAGCAGGATGCGCGGACGGTTGGGTTCCGGCTCGATCTTCTGGCGCAGCTTGCGCACGAAAATGCGCAGGTAATGCGTGTCGTTGACGTGCAGCTGCCCCCAGATTTCGCGCAAGATCTGCTGGTGGGTCACGACGTTTCCCGCGTGCTGCGCCAACAATTGCAGCAGTCGGTATTCCTTCGGTGTAAGCACGAGCCGTTCGCCGTCGCGCCACACCGCGCGCGCGGCCAGGTCGATGGTCAGCCGGTCGATGGTGACGGTGCTCTCGCCGGAAATGCCGAGCGCCTGGCGCCGCAGCGCGGCTTTGGCGCGCGCCAGCAATTCGGCCATGCCGAACGGCTTGACCACATAGTCATCGGCGCCAAGCTCCAACAGGCGCACCTTTTCCGCCTCGCTCGCGCGCACCGAGAGCACGATGACCGGCGTCGACGACCACGCGCGCAGGCGTTGGAGCACGTCGGAGCCGTCCATATCCGGCAGCGCCAGGTCCAGGATGACGAGATCGGCCGCATGCAGCGTCGCCGCGCGGATGGCGTCGTTGCCGGTTTCCGCCTCGCGCACCGAAAATCCCTCGATTTCGAAGCCGGCGCGCAGGAAGCGGCGGATCTGCGGCTCGTCGTCGACGACAAGCACATTCGACATCACATCAGTCATGGTCCGGGTCCCCCGCGGGCCGAAGGTCGGTGGCGACAGGTAGGCGTATCGAGAATGTCGTACCACATCCCGCGCCGGCGCTCTCGGCGTCAAGCCGGCCGCCATTGCTGACGAGGAACGCGCTGGCGATCGAGAGGCCGAGACCCGAGCCCGGCGTCGTCTGCGCATTGCGCGCGCCACGGTAGAAGCGCTCGCCGATGCGCGCGCGCTCATCAGGCGTGAGGCCGGCACCGGTGTCGCTGATCGTCAGCTCGATGTCGCCGTCCACCTGCCGGCCGGCGACGCGGATCGCCGTTCCGGCGGGTGAGTATTTCGCGGCGTTGTCGAGAAGCTGGCCCAGCGCCTGTTCGACCAGCACGGCATCGACATGGATCAATGGCAGTTCCGCGGGTAGGTCCAGCAGGAGCTTGTGCGCCGCGAGACGGCCGCGCCGGCGCTCGATCGCGGTATTGACGATGTCGGAGGGGTCAGCCCATTCGAATTTCGGTTGTAGCCCGTTGCCGCTGACGCGCGAGGCATCGAGCAGGTTCTGGATATCGCGGTTGAGGCGCACGGCCTCGTCACGCACGACATTGGCGAGTTCGGACATGCGCGAATCGGCGACGACCGCGGCTGCGTTGCTCAGCACCGTCGCGGCGCCCAGGATGGAAACGAGCGGCGTGCGCAATTCATGCGACACCGATCCGATCAGCGCCTCGCGAAAGCGCTCGGCGGCGGTGCGGATGCGCGCCTCGTTCAGCGCGTGGGCGAGGTCGAGTTGGCCGAGCGTTTGCGAGGCGTCGGCGAGCATCGCCTCCACGTGCTGGCGCACCTCGCGCTGGTCGCGCTCCGACTGCCTGCCGAGGTCGACGGCGATCACGCCGAAATCGCCGGCGGTTTGCGACACCGCGCGCACCAGCCAGGTATTGTTCATCCCGTCGTCGATGACGCGACCCTCGCTGCCCGCGCGCAACGCCGCCGCGGCGGCGCGCACCGCCGGCGGTGCGGCGACCTCGCCAAAATGCTCGACCGGCTCGGCGCCGCGTCCCGACGGGCCGAACAGGACGACGCGGCGGGCGACGAGCGAGGCGAGGTGTTCGTGGATGGCCTTGTAGATGTCGGAGGGCGAGCGCGCGGCGGCCAGCCGCCGCGAAAAAGCGTAGAGGTTGCGGATATCGATTTCGCGCTTGCGCGCGGTGGCTGCCTCGCGCCGGGCGGTGGCGGCAAGATGCCCGGTCACCACCGCGACGGTGAGATAAAGGAAGAGCCCGAGAATGCGGGCCGGATCGTCGACCTTCAGGCTGAAATGCGGCCGCTCGAAGAAAAATGCGGCGCTGGCAAGCCCGGCGATCGCCGCGACGATTGCCGCGCAGGTTCCCCAGCGCACCGCCGCGAACAGGACCGGGACGAGGAACATGACGGTGATCGGCGGCAGTTGGAAAAACTGCCCCGCGATCAAAATGATGAACGTCGTCGCCGCGACCAGGAGCAATGCGCCCGCGACGCCGGCATAGCCGCCGGGCGCGAGCGACGCGGCGAGCCAATGCCGGGCGCCTTCCGCCATTCGCAATGCGAGCGCCATGCGCAACGCGTGAAACTTCAACATCGGGCGGCCGTTCGTCGGGCCGTTCCAGCTGCGCCGCCATGACGGGGCGACGCGCGCGGCCACGTGCCTACCTTATAGCACAGACGGCGCCGGCGGCGGCGCCGCACGCAGTCTCGCCACGAGCGCCGCGGCGTCGGCACGGCGGGTGAATTCGTCATGGATGTTGCACAGCGTGATGCGCAGGTAATTGCGCATCGTCGGGAAGTCGCGCCCGCGCAGGCTCGCGTGGATGGGCATCAACTCGAAATAGCGCGTGGCAAACGGCTCGGGAATGTCCATCACGCGCTTGGGCGGATGCAAGCCGATGCGCGCAAGGTGTTGCGCAAGCTCGCCGCGCGCCGCGCGCCACGCGTCTTGCGTCAGCACTGCAGACTGCGGATAGCGGTCGATGACCGACAGCGCCAGGCAATTGAAGCGGTCAAGGAAGGCACGTTGCTCTTCGGGCGCGGGCGGGCGCAGCACTCCCTCCGCCATCTCCGCGACGATGCCGAGCCCGAGCGGATAGGCCTGCCAGCGCGCCAATTCGACCGCCTGCGTGAAGCCGCGTTCGGTCATCAGCGTTTTCGCATAAGGCCCGGCCCGCGCGCGCGAATATTCGTAGATGCCCTTCTGCATGAGGAACGCGGCATTGGCGTCGAGGAAGTCGGCAAGGCCGTGCATGTCGACGATGCGCGCGCGCGGCCGAAACAGAAAATCGAGAAAGCCCATCGCATTGCTCAGCACAGAAGGCCGGCGCCATTCGCCGTGTCGTCGCCATTGCGGCAGTGCAACAATCGCCAGCGCGAAACCCACAATTGGCCGAAAGTCTTATACGGGCCACGGCTGCCGCAGTGCTACTTTTTTTCGTCGCATGCCCAGGCGGCGAATTTCGCGCCGTGGGAATGGGGGCAAAGGGGCGCGGTCATTCCGGCTGCTGCCCGACGACGTCAACCGCCGGCGGCGCGTCAACCGGCCGGCGACTTGCGGGAGGGATCGCGATCCATGGCTCAATCAAGCAATGATGAGGCGCACTGGAATCGGACGACCAACCTGATGTTCATACATCTCGGTCTGTGGTTGTTCTTCGGTTACATCGTCCACATGTTCGTCAACGTTCTCAACAAAGTCGTCATTCTCGGATTTCCGCTCGGCTTCTACATGGCCGCGCAAGGCTCGCTGATCGCGTTCGTGGTCATGTTGTTCGTCTTCGCCAAGCAGCAGGACAATATCGACCGCGAGTTCGGCGTGGCCGAAGACGATTGAGGGAATAGCAACCATGGCCACCATGGCCACCCAGACCGCTGGCGGCGGCTCCGACTTCATCAAGAACCTCGGACGCCTATACGGCACCTATACCGGCAGCTTTGTCGGCTTCGTCATCCTGCTCGCCATTCTCGAGCAATTGGGAACGCCCAACCGCGTTCTCGGCTACCTGTTCGTGTTCTTCACGCTCGCCGTCTACGCCGTCATCGGCGTCATGACGCGAACGATGGAGGTTTCCGAATATTACGTGGCCGGACGCCGCGTGCCCGCGTTCTACAACGGCATGGCGACCGGCGCCGACTGGATGTCGGCGGCGTCCTTCGTGGGCATGGCCGGCACGCTGTTCCTGCTCGGCTATGACGGGCTCGCGTGGGTGCTCGGCTGGACCGGCGGCTACGTGCTGGTATCGATCCTGGTCGGGCCGTATCTGCGCAAGTTCGGCGCCTATACCGTGCCCGACTTCATGTCGGCGCGGTTTGGCGGCAATTTCGCGCGCTTCCTCGCCGTTATCGTGCTATTCTGCTGCTCGTTCACCTATGTGACCGCGCAGGTCTACGGCACCGGCATCATCGCCTCGCGCTTCCTCGGCATGCCGTTCGAACTCGCCGTGTTCGTCGGTCTTGCCGGCATCCTGCTGTGCTCGATGCTCGGCGGCATGCGCGCGGTGACTTGGACGCAGATCGCCCAGTATATCGTGCTGATCATCGCCTATCTCACGCCGATCGTGATCCTCTCGACCAAGAAATATGGCATTCCGATCCCGGAATTGACCTATGGACAGGCGATCCTGGACATTACCGCGCGCGAGCAGCAGATGCTGCAGCAGGGCTTGGCCACCGTGGCCACGCTCAAGCCGCACGTGGCGCCGTTCTTCACCTACAGCCCGCTGAATTATTTCGGCATTATCTTCTGCATGATGGTCGGCACCGCGTCGCTGCCGCATATCCTGATGCGCTACTTCACGACGCCGAGCGTGCGTGATGCGCGCAAGTCGGTGGCGTGGTCGCTGTTCTTCATCTTCCTGCTCTACTTCTCGGCGCCGGCCTATGCGGCGTTCTCCAAGCTCGAGGTGTATACCAACATCGTCGGCCGCGGGCTTGAGGACATCCGGCCGTGGATGTTCACCTGGGGCGAACTCGGGCTCATCAAGATCTGCGGCCAGAACGCCGCCAGCGTCGCCGATATCGTGGCCGCCTGTAAGGCCATCGCCGGACATCCGGGCGTGGTGCGTCTGCAGGACTTCGTCATCAATACCGACGTGATCGTGCTCTCGACGCCGGAGATCGCCGGGCTTCCCTACGTGATCTCTGGCCTGGTCGCCGCCGGCGGCCTCGCCGCCGCGCTCTCCACCGCCGACGGCCTGCTCCTGGCCATCGCCAACGCGCTCTCGCACGACATCTACTACAAGATGATGGACCCCAACGCGCCGACCTTCCGGCGGTTGCTGGTGGCGCGCATCCTCTTGCTCGTTGTCGCGGTGGGGGCGGCGGTGCTGGCCTCGACCA
>JACQAE010000237.1 GCA_016195095.1 Pseudomonadota bacterium | reverse complement strand
CGTGGTGGGCGAGGTGGCGGAAGACATTTTCCACCATGATCACCGTGGCATCGACGATGATTCCGAGATCGATCGCGCCGATCGAGAGCAGATTGGCGGAATCGCCAAGGAGAACCGTAATGATGACGGCCAGGAACAGCGCCACCGGGATCGTCGCCGCGACGATGATCGCCGAGCGCAGGTTGCCGAGGAACAGCCACTGGATGAGGAATATCAACGCCACGCCGAACAGCATGTTGTGCATGACGGTGCGCACGGTGATGGCGACAAGATCGCCGCGATCGTAAAACGGGACGATGGCGACGCCATCCGGCAGCGTGCCGTCGCTGTTGATCCGGCGCACCGCCTCGCGCAGGCGAGTCACCACGTCCATGGTGCGCTCGAATTTTTGCATCAGCACCAGCCCGTTGACGACGTCGGCGCTGTCATCGCGACCCGACACGCCGAGCCGCGGCCGGTGTCCGATCCCGATCTTGGCCACGTCGGAGAGCAGCACCGGCAGCCCGCCCTGCTGCGTGAGCACGATATTGCGGATGTCGTCGAGCGTGCCGATGACGCCGATGCCGCGCACGTTCACCGCCTGTTCGCCCATGGCGATGGTGCGCCCGCCGACATTGGCGTTGCTTGACTGCATGGCGGTGACGATCTGCGGCAGCGTCAGGCCGAAGGCGCGCATGCGGTCGATGTCGATCTCGGCCTGGAATTCCTTGGTCTGTCCGCCGAGCACGAGCACGTCGGACACGCCCGGCACCAGGCGCAGGCGGCGTTCCACGACCCAGTTCTGCAGCGTGCGCAGCTGCATGCCATTCACGCCGGGGGGTCCTTTGAGCTGGTAGCGGAAGATTTCGCTGATCGTGCCCGCCGGCGATATCGTCGGCTTCACGTCGGGCGGCAGCGTCGCCTCGGCCAGACGGTTGAGCGCCTGCTGGCGCACAAAATAATAATCGCGGCCATACTCGAATTGCAGCCTTATGAACCCGAGCGCGTAGACCGTGTTCGAGCGGATGTATTTGAGGCCCGGCGTGCTCGCCACCGCGATCTCGATGGGAATCGTGACATAGCGCTCGACTTCCTCGGGCGACTGGCCGGGATATTGCGCGATGATCTCGATGATCGGGGGCGCAGGGTCGGGATAGGCCTCGATATTGAGCTTGGTGAACGCGGCGTAGCCGGCGCCGAGGAAGACGCCGAAGCCGAGCAGCGCCAGCGGTCGGCGCGCCAGGCAGAAGGCGACAAGATGGCGGATCATGCGGTCCGCGCGCCGGCATGGTGCCGCGGGTCTCGCCGCCGCGGGTGAGCGCGACGACAAGGGCCCGGCGGCCGCGATTGCCGCGGCGTGCGAATGCCTTGCATGCGCGCGCGCGCAGGTCTGTATCCGCCACGGCCGCCCTGGGTCATGCGCTACCCGCTCGCCGCGCGGTCGACAAAGATGCTGCCCTTGGTGACGATTTTTTCTCCGGGCGCCAGGCCGTCGAGCACCTCGATCATGCGATTGCCGGCGGCGCCGGTCGTGATCTGACGCTGTTCAAGGGAGCGATCCTCGCGCGCGATCCACACGCGGGCGCGGCCGGCCTCGAAGATGACGGCGTCGCGGGGAACCGCGATTTTCTCTCTGCCCGCCGTGCTGAAGATGACCACGCTGGCGAACATTTCCGGCTTGAAGCGGCCCTGCGGATTATCGACGACGGCGCGCACCATCAGCCGCCTTGTGCCGGAATCGAGCGCGGCGGCGACATAGGAGACCGTCGCCCGGAAGACCTGGTCGGGATAGGCCAGCACCTTGAATTCGAGCTCCTGGCCGACGCGCATGTTCGGCGCTTCGGCTTCGCGCACATAGGCGACGACCCACACGGTCGAAAGGTCGCCGATGGTGAAGACCGGGTCGAGCGACCCTGTGCTGGTGTAGCTCACGTACTGGCCGGGGCCGACCTTGCGCTGCACGACGGTGCCGCCAAGCGGCGCGTAGATCGGAGTTTCCGGGCTGATGCGGCCAAGCTCCTTGAAGGCGTCGATCTCTGCGTCGGTCTTGCCAAGGATGCGCAGGCGATTGCGCGCGGCCTCGAGCGCGGCTTCCGCCGAGCGCTGGTCGCCACGCGCCTGCGCCAGCTCCGCCTCCGCGATCTGAAAATCGCGGAGCGAGCCGGCCTTGCCCTCGAACAGGCGGCGATTCTGCTGCTCGACGATCGTGGTCAGCGTGACGCGCGACCGCGCCTTGCCGAGCGTCGCGGCCGCCGCCATGAAGTCATTCTGCGCCTGGACCATGTCGCTGGCTTCGATGAAGAACAGCGCCTGGCCCGCCTCCACCGTGTCGCCGGGCTTGGCGACGAGCCGCGTTACGCGGCCGGCATAGGGGGAGAAGATCGGGGTGGCGCGATCCTCATTGATCGCGATCTTGCCCTCCGTTGCCTGTTCGGAGCGGAACAGCATCGTGGCCACCGGCTCGATCCTCAATGTGTCCCATTGTTCGGCGGTGGGTGAGAATAGATGGCGCGAATCGGTCTGGTCGATATTTCCGATGCCGCCGCCCGGCACCGATGGTGTCGCGCCGGTATGCACGCCGGAAAACATGAGCGCCGCCGCCAGCGCGGCGAGCGTCGCAACGGACGCCGCCATCAGCACCGCGTTGCGCGTGCGTGGGTTAAGCGCCCGCGCGCCCGCGCGCAAGGCGGCGGCCAAGGGCTCGATCATGCCGCGCAGTCGCACCTTTTCCCTCCCGTGGGTGATGTCCGGCCGCGTGGCGGCGGGGCGCAAGGGTCCGATCCATTCCAATTGGACGGCAGCCGCGCCGCATCTTTTTTTCTGAACAGAATCATTTCCAATATACCGGTTGCCAGTTTTCGCGATCGCGCTTGCGCGCATGTGCCGGCGACGCGCACTCCGATCTGCCGTCCGACACGATGCGAGGCTGGTTAAGTTTGCGCCCGCGCCGCTGGAGTTTGCGCGATCTTCGCGGACTGATCGTGTCCGTACCGCCGCCGGCCGTGACGGCCGAACCCGCCGCCGCGACCGGAAAGCGCCGCAAAACGCGCGCCCGCGGCGCGGCTGCACGCGCGCACCGAATTGCGGATTTGCCTCAGACGGTCGGTGGACCGGTGGGAAAGGCCGCGAGTGGGGAGCGGCTTGGCGGCGGTGAGCTTGCCGGCGAGGGCGCGGATACGCGAATGGCGTCGATCGTTGGGAAGGCTGGGCGGTCGACGGCGTCGCGCAGGTCATCGTTGCCGCCAGAGCTGCCAAGAACGGCAAAGACCGGCACGACGTCACCTTCCGGTCCGTCTTCAAGACCGGCCAGGGGCAAATTGGTTTGCACGAGCGATATGCCGGGGGACGTGGGCAAAGACGTGTCGACATCTGCCGTTGCCGTCATGAACAGCAAGGCCAGCGACAGGAAAATCAGGCGGCCGAGGGTCAACAATGTCGTTGCTCGCTCTAGCGGTTATCAGGTATCGCGTCGCCCCCGCGATTGCAAGGTTTTATCGGCGGCCGAGCGGCCACTTCCGGCCGGTGCGCGCTCCCGTCATGCAACGCCGCCGCCGCCGCGATCATAGCGCCGGGGTGTTAACGATGCCTCGCTTCGCGCATATGGCCACGTCCCTGCCGCGCCGGTCTCGGCCGGGGACGATCGCCGCTAGGCGGCGTTTGCCGCCGGCAGCGCCTTGCGGCGGTCGGCGCCGTCGCGCCGCGCGGCGCGCGCGACCGGACGCGGCTGCGATAATTGTACTGTCGGTAAATAAAGTGTGTCATACGCCGCCGGCGCGATACATGCTGGCGTGCCGCTGATGGCTAAAATTCGCGCCCGCCGTCCGGCCACGCCCCATTGTGTGCCGCGGTGCGTCCTGACTTGAACGGTCACGGCCAACTCCCATATTATTTGCAAGGCTGGCGCCGGGCAAAAGGCCCGGCCGCCGGCCGGGGCGCCGCAAGGGCCCCGGACAAAGTCGCTTCACCAGAGGGCTTTGCGGATCATGTCACGCGTACCATCGCTTTCTAGCCCGTTCCTGCTTGGCTTCGACGAGATCGAGCGCGTGCTCGACCGTGTCACCAAGGGGGCCGACGGCTATCCGCCCTACAATATCGAGCGCGTGCCGCGCGAAGAGGGCCAACCCGAGCGCCTGCGCATTACGCTGGCGGTCGCCGGATTCGCCCGCGACCAGCTCGACGTGTGCGTGGAGGAAAACCAGCTCGTCATTCGCGGCCGCCAGCAGGACGACAAGTCGCGCCACTATCTGCACCGCGGCATCGCCGCGCGCCTTTTCCAGCGCACGTTTGTCCTCGCCGACGGGATGGACGTGCTGGGGGCGGACCTCAAGCACGGGCTCCTTTCGATCGACTTGGTGCGTCCCGAACCCGAGCGCGTGGTGCGAACGATCGCGATCAGTAATCATGAATGAAGCCTGGGCAGCCGCGGGCCCGAATCCGGTAAACCGCCCGTAAAGCAAATCGTGCCCATGATGCGCTCGCCGCGGCATTCCGGAGGTTAACGAAAATCCGGCGGTGATCGAGGACTCGTCCAGAAAGGAGCCGAGGGCCATGACCAGAGAACAAACGCACATTTCCCGCGAAGCGCTCGCCATGCTTGGCGGCGGCAGGATCGCCTATGTCAAGGCAATCCGCTCCGAGGACGCGACCGCGCTCTTCCCGCAAGCGCCACAGATCGCGCCGGGCATGATGCTGTTCGCGCTGCACGCCGCGGATGGCACGCCGATGATGCTGACCGACAGCCGCGAGGCGGCGATCGCCAATGCGTGGAGCCAGGAGCTGGAAACGGTGAGCGTGCACTAAGCATTTTTTCGCGGCGTGGGAACCGGTTCGCCGCGGAAAATGCGAAAACGCCAAGGAAAATGAAGCGCTTTGCGATTCACATCAAGCGCAAAGCGCTCCCGATCAGAATGATGCGGATCGCGCCTCGCCGGCCTCACGCGCCGTCGCGATTCACCGGCGCGGCGGCGCCGGGTATCGGCATTGTCAGGACAGCATAGATCGCTTCGGCATCGCGCGATTGGCGCAGCTTCATTGCCGTTTCCTCGTGGCGCAGCAAGCGCGCGACGCGCGCCAGCGCCGTGAGATGGTCGGCGCCCGCGCGTCCCGGCGCCAGCAGCAGAAACACGAGATCAACCGGCTGACCGTCGAGCGAATCGAACTCGACGCCGCGATCAAGCCGCGCGAACTGGCCGAACATGGTCTCGAGCTTGGCGAGCTTGCAGTGCGGGATGGCGATGCCATTGCCGATGGCGGTCGATCCGAGCGTCTCGCGCTGCGTGATGGCGTCGAGAATCTCGCGTTCGTCCTGGCCGCTCAGCTTGGCCGCGCGATGCGCGAGTTCCTGCAACAGCGCTTTCTTCCCCGCCACTTTGAGAGCGGGAATAATCGCATCCGGCGCGACAATGTCGGTCAGTGGCATCGATATCGATCCCATGGATCAGCGGCGCGCTGAAACATTCCCGAGCGGCGTGGACGCCGGTCGCCGTCAGAAAATGCGCGACCCCTCGGAGATGGAGCGCGTATGCAGGCCAAGCTTACGCCATCCATGAAGCATTGATTGCGTTCGCAACACCAGTGACTTGTTTTTTGCTGAACGCGCATCGGCGCGAAAGGCGGGCGACCATATGAAGCGGTGCCGCGCCCGTCAATAGCCGGCCGGCAATGCGCGGGCGGAATTTCGCCAGGCCCGCGCGACAATGGCCCAATAGAGCATTTTGCGGCGAACCGGTTCCCGCCGCGCCGGAAAATGCTCTAGTTGATCTCGACGCGCCACGGCAGCAGGCCGACGCGCTTGGCCTGCAACCACGTATAGTGCAGGCGGTTCATCACCGCTTCCGGCACGATGCGCGCGCAGGCGAGCACGACGAGCGCTGACGTTAGGCGAACCAGGCGGCGTCCGAGATGCGGCTTGCCGTGATTACGCAGGAGCCAGCGCCAGCGATAGAGCTCGGGATGCAGATCGCGGATGCGCCGCCACAGGGTGGCGTGCATGCGCCCGGAGCGGCTCATCAGCATGCCCTCGCCGCTGATGAAATAGTTGAACAGCGGCTTGTGGACCTCGACGGCGCGATAGCCGGCCGCGATCAGGTGGACGTTGAATTCCCAGTCCTCGTAGCCCTCGCGCATGGCGACGTTATAGCCGCCGACCTTTTCCCAGGCGCTCTTGCGAAACAGCATGCCGTAGGACAGCACGTTGTGGAATAGCTGCGCGAAGCGGTCGAAGCGTAGCTTGACGACGCCGCTGCGCGCGCCGGCGAGCCGCTCCTCGGTGACCACGAAGCCGACATCGGGAGGCGCGGAGCTGAGCGCGGCATGCGCTTCCGCCAGCAGGCTTGGTTCGATCGTGTCGTCGCAATCGAGCGGCAGCACGAAGTCGGCGCGCGCCAAGCCAAAGCCGGTATTGCGCGCGGCGGCAAGGCCCTGGTTTTCCTGGCGGATGACGCGAATCTCGGGGCCGAGCGCGGCGAGAAAGGCGCGCGTTTGCGCGTCGGTCGATCCATCGTCGACGATGATCGTCTCAAAGTCGCGGAATGTCTGCGCCGCGACGCTGGCAAGCGCGCCGGGCAGGAACTTGCCGCCATTGTAGCACGGAATGACGATGCTCACGGCTGGCACGGCAATCTACTCCACGCACATGACGCCCGCACGCGCCGGCGCCCGGCCCATTTGCCGCGCACGGCGAGGCCGCGCCTGCTCGACAACGCCCCCTAGCAGAAACCGGTTCCCAATCGATGAATGGTGCGGTCCGGTGCCAGGCGCGCGCGGACGTGGCCACGGCCGAGCGTGTCGGCATAATGCATCGGCCCGCCGCGCCAGGCGGGGAAGGCATAGCCATGGACCCAGATCACGTCGATGTCGCCGGGGCGCTGCGCGATCTTTTCCTCCAGGATGCGCGCGCCTTCGTTGATCATCGGGAATAGCACGCGCTCGACGATTTCCTCGGCGCCGATCGCGCGCCGCGCGACGCCGAGGCGCGCGGACGCATCGATGATGAGCCGCTCCACCTGCGGGTCCGGCTTGGCGTCGCGCGCGCCGGCCGCGTAGCGGTAAAAGCCCATGCCCGTCTTCTGCCCGAACCGCCCGGCCTCGCAGAGAAGGTCGGCGATTTCCGCGCGCAGGCCTTGCGCCTTGCGCATGCGCCAGCCGATGTCGAGCCCGGCGAGGTCGCTGGCGGCGATCGGCCCCATGGGAAAGCCGAATTCGGTCATGGCGGCGTCAATGTCCTGCGGCAGCGCGCCTTCGAGCATCAGCCGCTCGGCTTCCACGGAGCGCAGCCGGTGCATGCGGTTGCCGACGAAGCCGTGACACACGCCGACAATGGCGGGTGCCTTGCCGATGCGGCGCGCCAGCGCCACCGCGGTGGCGAGCGCCTCCGGCGCGGTTTGCGCCCCGCGCACGATCTCCACCAGCCGCATCACCTGCGCCGGGCTGAAAAAATGCATTCCGAGCACGGATTTCGGGCGCTGCGTCGCGCGCGCGATGGCGTCAACGTCGAGATAGGACGTGTTGGTGGCAAGCAGCGCATGCGCGGGCGCGTGACGGTCGATATCGGCGAAAATGCCGCGCTTGACCTCCATGTCCTCGAATGCCGCCTCGATGACGATATCGGCGTCGGCGATCGCGGGCAGCGCCGTGGCGCCACGGATGAGCGCCAGGCGCTGCTCCATGTCAGCCGGCGCGAGCGTGCCGCGCGCGACGCTGGCGCGATAGTTCGCCGCAACGAGGTCAAGCCCGCGCGTGAGCGCGTCGAGCGAGACGTCGATCACGCTGACCACGATGCCGGCATTGGCGAAGCACATGGCGATGCCGCCGCCCATCGTTCCGGCGCCGATCACCGCCGCCTGGCGCACCGCCCGCGGCGTGACGCCGGCGATGGCGGGCGACTTGGCGGCCTCGCGCTCGGCAAAAAAGAGGTGACGCTGCGCGCGCGCCTGCTCGCCGGCGACGAGGCGCAGGAACGTCGCGCGTTCGCGCGCCAGCGCCTCGGCCACCGGCAGGTCGAGCGACCAGCGCACCGCCTCGACCGCAGCGGCGGGGGCCTCGAGCCCGCGGCTGCGCCGTGTCAGGCGGCTGGCGAGTTCCTCGAACGGCGCGCGGTCGGCGCGGGCGGCGGCGAGCTTGTCGTCGCGCTCGCGCGCCAGCACCGGCGGCGCCGGTGCCGCGGCGAGCCGGCGCGCGAAATCAATCGCGCCGGCGGCGAGATCGCCGTCGATAATGGCATCGATGAGGCCGCTGGCGTGCGCCTCCTCGGCACCGATCGGATCGCCGCCGACGATCATGGTCAGCGCCAACTCCACGCCGACCAGCCGCGGCAGCCGCTGCGAGCCGCCGGCGCCGGGTATGAGCCCGAGCTTGATCTCCGGCTGGCCGAGCCGCGTCGTCGGCGCGGCGACGCGCGCATGGCAGCCGAGCGCCAGTTCGAGCCCGCCGCCGAGCGCGGTGCCGTGCATGGCCGCGACCACCGGCCGCCCGAGCGCCTCGATCGCGGCGATCACGTCGATGGTCGTCGGCGACCGTGGCGGCTTGCCGAATTCGGAAATATCCGCGCCGGCGATGAAGGTGCGCCCGGCGCATAGAATGACCACCGCCGCGCAGGCGGCATCCGCCTTGGCCGCGACGAGCGCGTCGAGCAGGTCGGCGCGCACCGCCTGGCTCAAGGCGTTGACCGGCGGATTGTCGATCGAGATCACCGCGACATTGCCGTCGCGGCGCGTTTGCACGAGGTCAGCCACGCCCTATTCCCTCCAGCGCCGCCAGTGACGCCACCCTGAGGCCGCGCCGCTACGCGCGCGGCGCTTCCCAACAAGCGGACTTGTGCGGCATGATCGCGGCGCGGCGGCGGATAGTCAAACCGGGGGAAGCAATGCGCGGGCGTGCGACAAAAAGCATCGGACTGGCGATCATCGGCGGCGGACGGGTGGGGCTGTTTCGCGGCGAGGTCGCCGCGCGCCATCCCGCCGTTGGCTGGATCGGCATCGCCGAGCGCAACCCCAACCGCGGCCAATCCGTGGCGGAGCGCATCGGCGCCGATTTCGTCACCACCGACATGCACGAACTCCTGCGCCGCGACGAGGTGACCGCAGCGATCATCGCCACCGACGAGCATCTGCACGTCGATCCGATCATGGCGGCCGTCGCGCGCGGCCTGCCGATGCTGATCGAGAAGCCGCTGGCGACGAATCTCGGACAATCGGCGGCGGTGCTCAAGGCGATCACCGACTCGGGCATCGACGCGGTCATCGGCTATACCCAGCGTTTTCGCCGCCGTTGGCTGGCGGCCAAGGAAAAATGCGCCAGCGGCGCGCTCGGCGACGTGACCCTGGTGACCTCGCGCGCCTTCATGAATCGCCTGGTCGCCATCGACAATTACAAGCGCACCGACGACCCGCGCACGATCTCGCCGATGGTGATTTCGGGAACCCACGCGCTCGACATCTGCATGTGGTGCCTCGAGGGCAAGACGCCGACCGAGGTCTACGCGCGCTCGATCGACAAGGTCCTGGGGCCGCTCTATCAGGGCATCGACGCCACCGCCGGCATGATCATGTTCGCCGACGGCTGCGTGCATCACCTCAATATTTCATGGGCGCTGCCGGTGACCTGGCCGGCCGCCGTCTACAGCCTGGACGTCGGCATCGTCGGCACGACCGGCGTGCTCACCATCGACGACACCCACCGCTATATCGTGCTCGCGGTGAGCCGGCCGCAGTCGGAAGGCTATAATCCCGACGCCAGCCGGCTCGTCGATTTCATGGGCAGCTATCCGCCGGGCGACATGGCGCTGGGCGAGTTGCGCGGCCCCATGCGTGAGGAAACCGAGCAATGGCTCAACCGCCTCGCCGTCGGCGTGCCGACGCCGCACGCGACGGCGGCCGAGGGCCACAACCGCCTCATGCTCACCAAGGCGCTCGACCTCTCGGCACGGCGCATGGCGCCGGTCAAGCTGCCGCTCGAGCCCGGCGGCGAGCTCGCCGCGGCGTGAGACGGGCGAAGCGATCATGCCAGGCGCTGCGCCAAGGTCTTGACGCCAAGGCCTTGCGCCACGTCGTCGAGTTGCGCGACCAGCGCCGGCGGCAGCGGCACGCCGTCGCGCAGCCGCTCGGCGCGGCAGTACCGCCGCCGGTCGCCTGGCAGTCGGATGGCGTCGACGCCGGGCAGGCGGCTGGCGGCGCGCAGGTCGCCAAGATGCACGTCCATGGCGGCGCGGAAGCCCTCCATCGGCATGAACCTTGCGACGTCAAGGGCGAGGATGAACTGGCCGGTATTGGTTCCCCGCTTGTCCTCGGCGTTGAAGTCGATAACCGCGCGCCCGAATGCCGCGCCATTGAGCACGCCGGCCAGCACGCCGAGCATGAGGGCAAGCCCGCTGCCCTTGTAGCCGCCGACCGGCAGCAGCAGGCCTTCGGCGCTTTGCTTCGGGTCGGTGATCGGCTCGCCGGTCGTGGCGCTGACCAGCCAGCCCGGCGGCATGGCGCGTCCCTGCATGGCGTATTTCTTGATCGTGCCGTAGGACACGATCGTCGTCGCCATGTCGAACACCATCGCGCCATCGTTCGTGGGCACGCCGATGGCCAGGGGATTGGTGCCGAGGAGCGGCTCGGCGCTGCCCGACGCCGCCATGTGATTAGCGCTGGCGACGGCGGCGTAGATCCCGATCATGCCCTCGGCGGCGGGCATCGCCGCGTAGATCCCGGCGGCGCCGGCATGGTTCGAGCGCCGCACGCCGACCCAGGCCACGCCCGCCGCGCGCGCCAGCGTCATCGCCGTTCGCGTGGCGCGGCTCACGACTAGGTGGCCGATGCCATTGTCGCCGTCGACGAGGGCGGTCGCGGGCGCCGTCTGCGTCACGCTGATATTGGGCGCGCGGTTGAACCCGCCAGCCTTGAAGCGGCGCATATAGTGCGCCAAGCGCATGACGCCATGACCGTCGGCTCCGGTGAGGTCGGCTTCGACCATCAACTCGGCGACGCACGCCGCGTCATCCGCCACCATGCCGGCGGCGGAGAAGCAATCCGCGACCAGCGAGCGGATGGCGGCGGCCGGCACGCCGCGGACGTCATCGCTCATGGTCGGGTCTCTTGCTCGCCGATCAGCGCCAGCGCGCCATGGCGCAGGATCATTTCCTTGTCGGCATCGGCGAGCGAAAGCGCGCGCACCTGGCGCACGCAGTCGCACGCGCCCATGTCGAAGGGATAGTCGCTGCCGAGCACGACGCGCGCACTGCCCGCGGAGGCGACGAGAAACTCAAGCGCCGGCCGGCCATGCACGATGCTGTCGAAATAGAGCCGGTCGAGCGACGCGTCGGGCGATTGCCGCAGCCGCGCCCGTGGCTCCGGGCGCACCCGCCAACCATGCGCGAAGCGGCCGGCCTGGTAGGGCACGAACCCGCCGCCATGCACGAACAGGAACCTGATCCTGGGATAGGTCTCGATCACGCCAGAAAACACCAGTGAGGCGGCGGCGATGGTCGTATCGAGCGGATTGCCGATGAGATTGGTGAGGTAATAGGCCTTGAGCCGGTCGGCGGCGGCGACCTGCGTCGGATGCACCATGATGAAGGCGGCAAGGTCGTTGGCGGCCTCCCAGAGCGGCTCGAGCGCGGGGTCGTCGAGGTTGCGGCCGTTGACATTGGAGCCGATCTGCGCGCCGCGCAGGCCGAGCGCGCGCATGGCGCGGCGTAGTTCCTCGGCCGCCTGTTGCGGCGCCTGCATCGGCAGCGTGGCGATGCCGCGCAGCCGTTGCGGATGCGCGGCGACGGCGCGCGCGATCTGCTCGTTCTGCAGCGCCGCCAGCGTCACGTTGAGCGCGGCGTCGACGTTGTAGAGAAACGTCTGCGGCGTGTTGGAGACGACCTGCACCGCGATTTCCGCCGCATCCATGTCGGCGAAGCGCCGCTCCATGTCCCACGCCCCGCGCGGAAACGGCTTGTAGGCGCTGCCGGCGACATCGAGGATGGCGAAATCGCGGTCGATGGGGGTGAGCCGCGGCCCAATGGACGGCGCCTCCTTGGCGATCAGGCGCATCGTCTCCTCGCCGAGGATATGGGCGTGAACGTCGATCGCCGTCATGGCGCTCATTGCGGTACTCCGTTCGCGTCAGTCATATCCGCGCCAGGCCGCGCGCGCCAGTGCGCGGCGGCGCCCATGCGGGCGAATGCGCGAGTGTGCAACCTGCCACAGTTCGTCCACAGTCGGCTTTGCCCGGCGGGCGAATCGCTGGTTACATCGCCGCGGTGGCAATGTTTCGCACGTGAAGTCCACTTTCGTCGCGGCATCCCGGTAAAGGCGTAGCGCGATGCGTATTCACGCGGACCGGCGCGCATATTCGCGCCAGTTGCGATCCGGCCGGCGGTCGCCTGCGCCGATGCCGCCCGACGCCGTCCGATCGCGCGGCACCGCATCATGAGCGCGGATCGCGGCGCCGAGGCGATCCTCGCCGCGCTCGACGAGGCCCAGCGCCGCGCGGTCCTGCACGCCGAGGGGCCGCTGCTGGTGAGTGGGCCGCCAGGCTGCGGCAAGACAACCGTGCTCGCGCATCGCGCCGCGCATCTGGTGACGGCGCGCATGGTCGCCGCGCCGCGCTGCCTTGTCGTGACGGCATTGCCGCGCGCCGCCACGGCGATGCGGGAGCGGCTCTTGCGCCTGCTCCCCGACCAGACTGCCAGGATCGAGGTTCACACGCTCGCCGCGCTGGCGTTGTCGATCCTGCGCCAGCGCCCCGAGACCGCCGGACTCAAATCGGGTTTTCGCGTCGCGAGCGAGGCCGAGCGCGCCACGGCGCTGGCGC
>JACQAE010000236.1 GCA_016195095.1 Pseudomonadota bacterium | reverse complement strand
AGGCCACGAACACGTCGCCAAGCCCGATCGGCAATAGCGCTACCGCGACGCCAGCAAAAGCGGCCGTCACCAGGATCGCGATGACGAAAGCGCCGAGCGCGGCACGGAAATGCCGTACCATTTCCGCCGGCGGCGTATTGGTGAAGCGCGCGCCAGCGACCAGGCCAAGCGCGACCATGGCGGCATTGACTAGCCAACCCGGTAGCGCGACATGCACAAAGTCGCCGCCATGCAGCAGCGCGGAAACCAGCATCGGCGCAAAGACGAGGCCGCCGGAAAAGCCCAGGCGGAAGGTCGCGAGGCCGGCGGCGACCGACGCCATGACCAACACGAGAAACTCCACCGGCGCGTCGGCGATGGCGATCGTGCCGGATGGCGGCCGCGACGGTCCCGCGAGGCCCGCCAGCGCCAACACCGCCGGCACGCCGATCGCGAGGACGACAACCCGCGTCGTTTGCACGACGGCGATGGCACGCAGGTCGAGCCGGCGTTCCGCGGCAAGGACCATGACCTGCGACAGTGCGCCGGGCATGCTCGCGAGAATGGCCGTCGCGACATCCCAGCGATGCACGCGCACGAGAAAGGCGACGGTCGCCGCCGTGACGCAGGCCATGGCCAAGCAGACGAGCGCGATCGACAGCGGCCAAGTCGCCATGCCGTGCACGGTCTGCGGAGTGGCGACGGTTCCGAGCGAAATGCCGATGGCGATGAAAAACGCGCGCGCAAGCCAGGTCGGGATCATGACCGGGCGGCCGGCAAGCGCGGCCAATGCGGCAAACAGCATCGCGCCGGCGAGCCAGCCGGCGGGGAACCCCGCCGCATCGAACAGCGCGCCTCCGGTGGCGGCGACGGCGACGGACTCGGCAAAATCGCGCGACCGGCGCAGGCGCGAGCGATTCAATATCATGATTGGCGACGCCCCGGATGCGCAAGCGGGCGCCAATGAAGGATCGTTGCGATGAGAATCACCTCGGCAGCCTAGAGCGCTTCCCGTTGCAATTGAATCGGGAAGCGCTCCATTTTTCCTTGGCATTGTCGCATTTTCCGCGGCGAAGCGGACCCCGCTTCGCCGCAAATTGCTCGGGTGCCTGATCGCAACGGGCGGCAACTGACACGGCCGCAATCATGTAATGAACGCATGTGCAATGAACGCATGCGCCGCGCGGCGCCGGCAGACACGGTCGAAATGTGGCCGTGCTCAACGATCAGGCGCCTGCGTCACGCGCGACCGGAGCGGCCAACGCGGTCAGCGCGTGAACAGGAGGTCGCGCACGAGCGTGTCGAGCGCGCGGACCGCGTGCAGAGCGGCGCGCAGCCGCGCGCGATCCTTGCGCGACAGCCGCTTGACCGCCACCGCGTTGCTGGCCGGCAATCCACGCGCGATGTCGTCAAGTTGCTGGCCGAGGATAAGGTCGAGAAACGTCGCCTGCGCATCCGCCAGCGCCTCAAGATCGGCGGCGCCGCCAATGTCGAGCGCCGCGATCGCGGCAAGACGCGCGGGCGTCGCCCGCTCGAGCGCGAAATGGCGGATGGCCAATACGCGCGCCGCGCTGACCACCGCGAACAGTCCGGCTGCCTTGAGGTCGATGCGGCCCGCCGCCGTGCGTAAGCGGCCGAACAGCGTCAAGCCGGACGCCGGCTCGCCGGAGGCATCCGCCAAGAGCTTGGCAAACGCGGCATTGCCGCGCGCCGCCGCAAACCCGCCGCGCCACAGCGCATTCGCCATCCGTGTGTCGCCATGCACGTAGCGAAGGTCGAAGAAAATATCGACCGAGAGCAGGTCGCGCGGCCGCGAGCGTGCGATCCAGTCCGCGACGCGCGCGTGCCAGGTCGCCACGGAGCCGCGCCACGGCGCGTTGGCGGCCATCACGCCGCCCTTGCAATAGGGAACGCCGACGGCGTGCAGGACGTCGCTCGCCTCCTTGCCCAGCCGCGCGAACCAGCGGTCGGCGGCGCCATCGGGATCGCCGTCGGCGAACACGATGGCGTTGTCCTGGTCCATGGCGAGAAGGCTCTCGCCGCGTCCGGCGGAGCCCAGAACCGCGAACGCATAGGGACATGGCGGACCGCCATGCCCCAGGTCGCGCAGCCTGCGCTCGGCCATGATGACGGCGGCGCGTGTCGCCGCCGCAAGCTCGCGCGATATCACGGCGGCAATGTCGCGCGCGGCCACGCCCTCCGCCAGCAGCGCGGCGGCGACGCGTGGCACTTTCGACCATGCCCGCGCCAGCGCCACCGTGTCGCCGGCCGCGTCGATCTCGTCGCCAAGCTCGACCGCCTCCTGCGCGCGTAGACGCAGCAAGTCGCGCGCCGAGAGCGCGCCGCAGACGCCGCCGTCGGCATCGGTGACGCCGAGATGGCGAATATCGAGGCGCGCCATGCGCCCGATCGCGCGGTAGACGAATGCATCAGCGGCGACGCTGGCCAGCGGCCGGCTCGCCACCGTTTCCACCGGCAGCGCCAGCGCGTCCGTGCCACGCGCCGCGATAGCGCGCAGGACATCGCGTTCGGTGACGATGCCCGTGTCCTGCGGGCGCGGCGTACCGGCGCCGGCGACGGCCACGACAAAGAGCGAGGAAATGCGCGCGCGCGACATGCGCGCGAGTGCCTCGCCAAGAGTGTCGTCGGGAGCGATGAATTGCGGCGGGTGCGCCATCAGCGCGGCAACGCGATGGCGATAGGGATAGCTGTCGAGGCGGCGCAAGGCGTGCTCGTCGTCAATGCTTTCGGCGGGCGCCACCGATCGCGCCCAGCCGGCGCGATGTTCCGCGTCGAGCGCCTCGGTGCGCGCGCGGCAGGCACGCTCGGCCTGCGCCAGGGTGCGAATGCCGGCCCGGCGCAGCCACGGCAGCAGCGCGAGAAAGACGCGCGCGGTGATATCCGCATCGCCCGGCGCGCTGTGGCGGCCGCGCAGCTCAACCTTGAGCCACGCGGCAAGCGCGTCGAGCGTACAGCCCTCGAGGCTCTGGTCGGCGAGCGGCGCCAACAGGCGCGTGTCGAGGCCGCGCGGCATCCGCCAGGCGATGCCGGCACGGTCGCATTCGCGCTGGAGAACCGCGAGGTCGAAGCCGAGCATATGCCCGATGACAACGCTCTCGCCGATGTGCCCGGCAACAAGCGGCCAGACGGCGGCGAAGGCCGGCGCCATGGCCAGCGCGGCGGCATCGATGCCATGGATGCGCGTCGCGGCCGGCGGTATCGGCTCGCCCGGATCGACGCGCCAGCAGGCCGGCGCGCCGGCTTCGATATGGCCGTCGCGAATGCGCACCACGCCGATCTCGACGACCCGCGCCTTGGCGGTGTCGAGCCCGGTGGTTTCGGTGTCGATCACGACGGCGTCGAGCGCGATCAACGGAGTCGCATTATCGTTGCGCGGCATCGCGGCACCTCGGCATCGCGGCGCGTGGCCGTGGCCGGCCATCGCCGGCGCGCCACCCTGCCGCGCCCATGCCGCAGGATAGACAACGCGCGCAAATAAGTGTTGACCTATCGCAGGTGGGTGGGCCGGGAACCGGCCGGCCCGGATGTGACGCGGGATCGGCCATGCTGCCAGGCTGGATCGTCATCGCGGTAGCGCTCGGCTACATCGGCCTGTTATTCGTCGTCGCGAGCTATGGCGACCGCAAGCGCCGCCGCGAGGGCGCGGGCGGATCGCGGATGCTGATTTACCCGTTGTCGCTCGCGATCTATTGCACGTCATGGACGTTTTTCGGCTCGGTCGGGCTCGCCTCGCGCAGCGGCTTCGATTTTCTCACCATCTATATCGGTCCGATGCTGGTGATCGCCGTCGCCACACCCATGATCGTGCGCATCGTGCGCCTCGCCAAGGCGCAGAACATCACCTCCATCGCCGACTTCATTGCCGCGCGCTACGGCAAGCACCAGGCGGTCGCGGCGACGGTGGCGCTGATCGCGATCGTCGGCACGATTCCCTATATCGCCTTGCAGCTCAAAGCGGTGGCCGCGTCGCTGAGCACCATCCTCGCGCAACTCGACGGCGCGGCCGGCGCGGCGCAGCCGGTATTCGGCGATATCGCGCTGTTCGTCGCGCTATCGATGGCCGCCTTCGCGGTCCTCTTCGGCACGCGCCATATCGACGCGACCGAGCACCAGGACGGCCTCATGCTGGCGGTTGCCACCGAATCGCTGGTCAAGCTCGTTGCCTTTGTCGCCGTCGGCGTCTTCGTGACCTTCGTGATGTTCGAGGGGCCGGCCGATTTGATCGCGCGCGCGATGGACCGGCCGGAAACGGCGGCCGTGCTGACCGGGGAAACGCGGCTCGGCAACCTGGTGGCGATGACGCTGCTCTCGATCATCGCCATTGTGCTGTTGCCGCGT
>JACQAE010000213.1 GCA_016195095.1 Pseudomonadota bacterium | reverse complement strand
TGCCGATCGCCGAGCGCCTGGCGCGCACATTCGAGGCCGCCTATCCCGGTATCGCCGTGCGCGTCGAGCGCACCGGTTCCGAGCGCCTGTTCACCCGCATCAATCAGGAGCAGGCGAGCAATATCCGCGCCGTCGATGTCGTCAACAGCGCCGACGCCGCGCACTTCATCGTCTGGCGCCGGAAGGACCAGCTCGCGCCCTATCTGCCCGAGGAGGCCGCGCGCTTTATTCCCACGGATTACCGCGACGCCGACGGTTTTTACGTCACCACCCGCGTCTGGCTGTGCTCGCTCGGCTACAACACCAACCTGGTCAAGGCCGCGGACGCCCCGAAGAGCTTTGCCGACCTGCTCGACCCAAGATGGTCGGGCAAAATGATCAAGGCGCATCCGGCCTATAGCGGCACCATCATGACCGCGACGTTCCAGATCGCGCGCGATCTTGGCTGGGACTATCTTGAGAAGCTTTCCAAGCAGAAGATCATGCAGGTGCAATCCTCCACCGATCCGCCCAAGAAGCTGGCGCTCGGCGAGCGCGCCGTCATGGCCGACGGCAACGACTACAATCTCATCCAGCTGCGCGAAAAGGGCCAGCCGGTCGAGGCGATCTACCCGAGCGAGGGAACGCCGATCATCAAGGGGCCGAGCGGCATTTTCCGCAGCGCCCCCAACCCCCATGCCGCGCGGCTGTTCTTCAGTTGGCTACACACGCGTGAGGGCCAGCAGGTGCTGGTCGATTTCGCCCGCCAGTTCTCCGCCCATACGCAGACGCGCGAGAAGCTTGGCCGCAAGCCGTTGAGCGAGATCAAGCTCATGCGCGACGATCCTGCGGGCGTCGAAAAGGCGAGCGAGGAGATCAAGCGGCGCTACGCGGAAATCTTTAAGGTATGAGCGGGGTCCGATTGCGGTCGCGCGGCGCCCGGATGCGCGCGGGCCTGGGGACACGCCGTTGAACATGGCGCTGCCCATGCCGTCACCCACGCGCCCGCGACGCATCGACCTGTCGTGGCCGGTGCTCGTGGGCTTTACCGCGATCTTATGCGTGCTCATCGTGCTGCCGCTGTCGTGGCTTGTCTATTACAGCCTTGTCGATGGCGATGGCGCGTTCACGCTGGCGAACTTCAAGAAGCTCGTGGCCGATCCTGTCTTCGTCGAGCCATTCATCACCACGCTGATCATCGCGACCAGTTCGAGCCTTGCCTGCTGCGCGGTGGCCGCGCCCATGGGCTGGCTGGTCGCGCGCACCGACCTCGCGTTCACGCGCGCCATCCGCGCGCTGGTCACGGCGTCCTTCGTTACGCCGCCTTTTCTCGGCGCCGTCGCCTGGGAACTCCTGGCGGCGCCCAATAGCGGGCTCATCAACCAGGCGTTTCGCGCGCTCACCGGCGCGCCGCAGGAAGTCTATCTGTTCAACATCTACACGCTGACCGGCCTGATTTTCGTCATCTCTTGCTACACGTTTCCCTATGTGTTCGTGCTCATCGCCAATGCGCTTGACCGCATTCCGGCCGATCTCGAGGACGCGTCGGCAATTCTCGGCGCGCGCGCGCGGGTGACGGCGCGGCGCATCACCATTCCGCTGGTGATGCCGGCGCTCCTGGCGGGCGCGCTGGTCGCCTTTTTGCAGGCGATGACGCTGTTCGGCTCGCCGGCCATTCTCGCGCTGCCGGCGGGCTTCCACACCATGACGACGCGCATCTGGAGCCTGTTTCAGTATCCGCCCAAGCCGGAACTGGCGGCGGCGGCCTCGCTGCCGCTGTTGCTCCTCACCATCATGCTGCTGCGGGCGCAGCAGGTTGTTCTCGGCCGCAAGGGCTATTCCGTCGTCGGCGGCAAGGGCGCCGACCCGCGGCTGATCCGGCTTGGCTGGATGGCCGTGCCGGCGCTCGCCTTCGTGTTCGCGGTCCTCATGCTGCCGGTCTTCCTGCCGTATTTCGCGCTCTTCAACGCCGCCTTGGCGCCGATCGCGACCACGCTGGTGACACCGGCGAACGCTACGCTGCATAACATCTACTTTACCTTTTTCGAGCTATCGGCGACGCAGCTTGCGCTCAAGAACACCGTTATCCTCGGCGTCCTCGCCGCCAGCATCGGCACCGTCTTGGCGCTGGTCATCGGCTATCTCACCGCGCGCAAGGCGATCGCGGGACACCGCGCGCTCGGCTTCCTCGCCACCGCGCCGATCGCCATTCCCGGCATCGTGCTCGGTGTCGGGCTGTTCCTCGCCTACACGCGCCCGCCCTTCGTCCTCTATGGCACGTTGTGGATATTGCTGATCGCCTATGTCACCATCGAATTGCCGGCCGCCTATCAGCAATTGCAGTCGGCGTTTCGCACTGTGCATCCCGACCTGGAGGACGCCAGCCGCGTTCTCGGCGCGACTCGGCTGCAGGCGCTGCGCCATATCACCGCGCCGCTGCTGCGCACCAGCGTGCTGGCGACGTGGTGTTTTATCTTCGTGTCGGTGATCCGCGAATTGTCGGCCGCGGTCATCCTGTTCACCTCGGAAACGAAGGTCGTGTCGGTGCTCATATTCGACCTCAAGGAGAGCGGCGATCTTGGCGCGATCTCGGTGCTGGGGCTCTCGATGCTGATTTTGACCTTCGCCGTCGTCATTCTCGTCAACCGCATCCCGGGCTTCGGCGGCGGGCTGCGGCTGCGCAATAATTGACGTGTATTGGGGATAGCCCGCGATGAACGCCGCGCCGGGCAGCGCATCGGTCAGCGAGACGCTGGCGGCAGCGGTCGCCGCCCTCGACGCGGCGCGGCTGCCGGTGGCGCTAAGCGAGACCTGCACATTGCTGCTGGTCGACGTGATCGGGCTCTGCGTCTGCGCGCGCGAGCAGCCCTATATCGCGAGCGCGCTCGCCGGCTGCGACGACACGGGTACTTGCACCGCGATTGGCCATGCGCCAGGACTGAGCGCTTCCTGCGCCGCCTTCGTCAACGGTACGGCGGCGCATGGCGAGGACTTCGACGACACGTTCGAAGGCGGTCCCGTGCATGCCGGGGCCGTGGTCGTCACGGCGGTACTGGCGGCCTGCGAGCGGCATCGTCTGCATGGACAAGCCGCGCTCCTCGGCATCGCGGTCGGCGTCGAAACGATGTGCCGGCTGAGCCTGGTGGCGCCCAAGATGGTGCACAAGGCGGGCTTTCACCCGACCGCGATATTCGGCGCGCTGGCGGCTGCCGCCGGCGTCGGCGCGGCGCTGCGCCTCGACCGGCGCCAGCTCGTCGACGCGCTGGGCATCGCCGGCAGCATGGCATCCGGCATCATTGAATATCTCGCCGAGGGTGCCTCGACCAAACGCATGCATGCCGGCTGGGCGGCGCAGTCGGGCCTGCGCGCTGCGCTCCTCGCGCGCCACGGGTTTGACGGGCCGCGCACCGTCCTGGAAGGCGCGCATGGGCTGTTTCACGGCTTCGCGCACGGCGCGGCCGGCGACTACGACGCGCTCACCGGCGATTTCGGCCGGCGCTGGGTCACGCAGGCGCTGGCGTTCAAGCCCTATCCATGCGGGACAATGACGCATCCCTATATCGATTGCGCGCGCCGGCTTGGCCGCCGTGGCATCCGCGCCGAGGACATCAGCGAACTCGTGTGCGAGGTCGGCGAGGGCACGGTGCATCGGCTGTGGGAGCCGCTTGCGGCCAAGCATCGCCCGGCCAACGGATATGCCGGCAAGTTCTCGACGCCCTATTGCATCGCGGCCGCGTTCCTGCGCGGCAATATCGGGCTCGGCGACTTTACCGACGCCGCGGTCACGGACGAGCGCGTGCTGGCGCTCGCCGCGCGGGTGTCCTACGTGATCGACGCCGCCAATCCCTATCCGCGCGCGTTCACCGGCCACATCCGCGCAGTGCTGCGCGACGGCGGTGCGGTCGAGGAGCACCAGCCGCATTTGCGTGGCGGCGCGCAGGAACCGCTCGCCGCGACCGACATCGAGGACAAGTTCCGCCTCGCCTGCGGTCACGGCGGCTGGAGCGGCGCGAAGACCAACGCGGCGCTGGCGCTGGCGCGTCGACTTTTCAATCGACCGATCGACCTTGAACCCCTGCGCGGATGAGCAAGCCATGAATGCCAGAGGCGAGGACCTCGCCGGCCGCGTTGCCATCGTCACCGGTGCCGGGCGCAATATCGGCCGTGCCATCGCGCTTGAGCTCGCCGCCGGTGGCGCGGCGGTTGTCGTCAACGCGCGCGCCAATCGCGCCCAGGCGCAGGAGGTGGCCGACGCCATCGCGGCGGCCGGCGGCCGCGCGCTCGCCGTCACCGGCGATGTCGCCGACGCGGCGGCGGTCGGCGCCATGGTCGATGCCGCGCTGGCGCGCTTTGGCCGCATCGACTTTCTCGTCAACAATGCGGCGGCGCGCGCCGAGCAGGCGCTCGAGGACATGTCCTATGCCGACTGGCGAAGGGTGCTCGATTCAATCCTCGACGGCAGCTTCCACTGCGTGAAAGCTTGCCTGCCGCAACTCAAGGCCGGTGGCGCCGGCGCCATCGTCAATATCGGCGGCATGAGCGGGCACACGGGGGCCAAGCACCGCGTGCATGTCACCACCGCCAAGGCCGGCCTCGTTGGATTGACGCGCGGATTGGCCCAGGACCTCGCCGACGCGCGCGTCACCGTCAATCTCGTTGTCCCCGGCCTCATCGGCACGCCGCGCCCCCCGGGCGCGCCCGAGCCGCAGCATCACAGCCGGCACCAGACCCTGAGCGGCGAGCGCGGGCGGCCCGAGGACGTCGCCGCCTGCGTGCGCTTCCTGTGCGGACCGGGCGCGCGCTACATCACCGGGCAGACAATCCACCTCAATGGCGGCGCCTATCTCGGCTGATCGCGGGGGCGCGCGCGGGCGGTCAATTCGTGTTGAGCCGGTAGCGCAGCGTTCGCGCGCCGCTGAAGATCACAAGGCCGCCCTCGCGCCGCCAATGGGTGACCGCGTTGAGCGCGGCGAGAAGCTCCGCGTCGCCATTCGCGCGCTCCGGCGGACAGGCCTTTTGCGGCGGCTCGGCGGCGATGATCGTAACGGTATCGGCGGCAACGACGAAACGGCCGGGCACGCTGCTGCACCACAGGTCGATCGTGGCCCTGCCGTCGGCGTCGATCTCAAGGCCGGGCACGCGCTTGGAACCGCGCATTGGGTTAACATCGAGGCGCAGCTCGCTGCCGAAAGGAAATCCAAGCTCGGCCGCGCTCGCACACCCGGTAAAGACGGCGGCGAAACCGGCGGCGGCGATCCACGATTGCATCTGCGACTCCTTGTCCCGCATCCCCTGCCGCGATCAATCGCGGTTACGCCATCCTCTTCCTTGTCGTAGAATGGCGGTCAAGTCGGCGCGTTCGCCTATCCGCAACTTTTATGGCGCGCGCGTGACCAAGGGGGTGGCCATGGACCAGCGGATCATCGACCTTTACGACCATTTCACGCATGGCGGCATGAGCCGGCGCGCCTTTTTTGCCCGCCTGGCGCGGCTTGCCGGCTCGAGCGCCGCGGCGGCGAGCTTGTTGACGCTCTTGCAGAATGACTATGCGCGCGCTGCCGTCATTGCCGCCGACGATGCGCGGTTGGCGACCGAACGCGTGGGGTTTGACACGCCCAAGGGCCGCATCAACGGCTATCTCGCGCGCGCCATGGCCAAGGGCAAGCGCCCGGCCGTGCTGGTCGTGCATGAAAATCGCGGGCTCAACCCGCATATCGAGGACGTGGCGCGACGGCTGGCGGTGGCGGGCTTTCTCGCCTATGCGGTCGATCTGTTGTCCCTCGTTGGCGGCACGCCAGCAAGCGAGGACGCGGCGCGCGAACTGCATGGCAAATTGAACGCCGATGACGCGCTCGCGGCGCTGGTCGCGGCCGTGCCGTTTCTCAAGGCGCACGCGGAATCGACCGGTAAGGTCGGTGCCGTCGGCTTTTGTTTCGGCGGCGGTATGATCAACCGGCTGGCGGCCGCGAGCGGCGACCTCGACGCCGGCGTCGCCTATTACGGGCGCCAGATTCCGGCGGCGCAGGCGGCGAATATTCGCGCCGCGCTGCTGCTGCACTACGCGGAGCGCGACGATGGCGTCAACGCCGGAATCGCCGCCTACGAGGCGGCGCTCAAGGCCAGTGCCAAGACCTACACGATCTACCATTATCCCGGCACCCAGCACGCGTTCAACAACGACACCGGGGCCGCACGCTTCAACGCCGCGGCGGCCGGTCTTGCCTGGACCCGCAGCATCGCCTTCTTCACGCAGACGCTGGGCGCGCCGCCGCGCGCCACTTGAGGCGTCGACCGGCGCCTATCGGTGTGATGGCGGCGGCGAGCGCCCCGCGGCGTCGGCGTGCCCCGGCGCACGCGCCGCGATACCCATGGCGCGCAGCCTCGCGCGCGCCCGCAGGGCGATCATGGCGACGGCGGCGATCGCCGCGCAGAGCGCGACGGCGCCAACCGCCACCCGCGCGAAATGAAATTCGTCGCTCGCGGCGGCGTTGCCGGCGGCTCCGATCGCGACATAGATTGCATGACGCGGCAGCATCCCGATCGCCGATCCAAGCGCGTAGCCGCCGAGGCTCACCTTGGTCGCGCCG
>JACQAE010000212.1 GCA_016195095.1 Pseudomonadota bacterium | reverse complement strand
GCACCGCCGTGGCGCTGACCGGCGTCGGCGCCGCCAGCGCCGAATCGCTGCTCTTCATCGCGGTCGGCAATCCCAGCCGCCCACCGATCGGATGGGTGGAATTCTGCATCGACCATCCACGCGAATGCTCGCTCAAGGCGACACCCGCGCGCGACGTCGTTCTGTCGTCCAAGGTCTGGAAGGACCTGGTGCGCGTCAATTCCTGGGTCAACAGCAAGATCAAGCCGATCACCGACCTCGAACATTGGGGCGTGGTCGAGAAATGGTCCTATCCCGACGACGGTTACGGCGATTGCGAGGATTATGTCCTGCTCAAGCGGCGCATGCTGATGGAAGCCGGCTGGCCGCGCGAGGCGCTGCTCATCACCGTGGTGCGCGATCGCCGCGGCGATGGGCACGCGGTCCTTACCGTCAAGACCGACAAGGGCGAATTCATCCTCGACAATCAAGAGGAAGAGGTCCTGCTCTGGTCGCAAACCGGCTACCGCTACGTCAAACGCCAGTCGCAGTCCGATCCAAATGTGTGGGTCGCGCTCGGCGATCCGCGGCCGGCGATCGCGACCGCGTCCGCGCGTTGAATGGCTAACGACAATAGATAGGGATACGCGTTTCCGGTCACATCCCCACCCCTCCCCGTCCCCAGACCGGAACCGCGCGCGGCCGGCTCTTCCCCAGGAGCCGGCCGCATCTTTTTTGCAATTCTCCGAACATGTTCGGCCGCAATCTACGTCATGCGTCGCAAGCCCTTGGCGTATTGCTTCCAGCGTTGCCGATAAATGTCCGCGCCACGCGCGATTTCGGCGACCATGCGCGCGTCGGTCTGGCGTATCGCGCGCGCCGGAGAGCCGACGATGAGCGAATGATCGGGAAATTCCTTGCCCTCGGTGACCAGCGCGCCGGCACCCACGAGGCTGCATTTCCCGATCCGCGCGCCGTTGAGGACGACCGCGCCCATGCCGATGAGGCTGTTGTCGCCGACCGTGCAGCCATGCAGCACGACGTTATGCCCGATGACGCAGTCGCGGCCGATGCGGAGCGGAAATCCGGGGTCGGTATGCAGCGTCGCATTGTCTTGGACCTGGGAGCCCTCGCCAAGCTCGATCCATTCATTGTCGCCGCGCAGCACCGCGCCCCACCACACGCTTGCCTCCGGCTTGAGCCGCACGCGCCCGATCACGCTCGCCGTCTCGGCAATCCAAAACGCTCCGATCGGCGGCAAATCCGGTGTTTCGCCGTCGAGGTCATAGATTGGCATCCGCGCCCTCCCTCGTCGCGACGCCGCAAGCGGCCGAGGCGCGACATTGCCACGCCGGCGGGGCGCCCGCCTAGCTTAGGCCAGCAAATGCGCGAGCGCTTTGATCGCCATGACGACGACGGTGCCGGAAAACAGGCTCCACAGGCCGGCAAGAACCGTCGCGAACATGACAAATTCAAACCGGCGCTTTTCGATGCGCCGGCCGCGGATGGTATTGCGCATGATGATGAACGGGGCGGCGAAGACCAGGAATGCCACGGCGGCAAACGCCGACGGGCTCGGGCCGTTCTGCAACAGGCGAAAACTCGCCGGTCGGCTGGTCACCAGTTGATAAGAGGTCGACATCACTCCGGCCACGGCGAAACCCATGAACAGCGCGATAAACGATTGCACGGATTCCGGCGACATGAGACCTCGGCACATTTTTCTGCGCCACAACCTGCCGCCTTCGCTGCGCCGGCACCACCACATCCTTAATTAAGGGTAAATGGCGGGCCGCGACCGGTCACAACGTCGCCGGGACCGGAAGCGGCATGGCATAATCGCATTGATTCGCCCGCCGGCTGCCGGCCGGCGCCGTTTGCCAAGCGCACCGGCAGGGAGCCACTCTGAGGCGAATTCGCGGAAAGGACCGCAATGGCGTTGGCCGGACTATTTGGCGCGCGGCGCGCCGGTCGAAGCAAGGCGCGGCGGCCGGCGGTTGCGTGGCCATTTCTTTGCCTGTTCGCGCTCGCCGTCTGCGGGGTCGCGTTCATAATTTACGTCTTGTGGCCGCGCTGGCCGGAGGCGGAGGTATCGCCGGACGCGCCGGCGCTGCCGATCACGATTGCCGGCGTCACGTTCAAGATTCCGCCGGCCGCCATCCGCATGGCCGTCCAACGCCGCGCCGGAGCGCAGGAGCGCGTCGATCTGGTGTTTCTGTGGCCGTCGCTTGCCCCGCCCGCGCCGGCGAGCAAATCCGGCAAGCCTGGCAAGGCACCTCCGCCGGCACCGAGCGAGCGCGTTTTCGTGACCATATCGGGCAGCGCCGGCACACTGGCGCCGGCCGAGCGCCTGCGCACGATCTATCCGCGCTATGTGGCGGCGGACGCCGAGATCGGCCCCGACGGACTGACGATCTACCCGTTCCGCGAGGACTCTCCCTACAAGGGCGAGGATTTGGTCTATGACGCGGCCGCGCCGGAGCGTTTCATCATGCGCTGTTCGCGCAACACCGCGCGATCCATGGCCGGCGTTTGCCTGCACGAGGCGCGCGTTGGCGAGGCGGAAATCATCATCCGGTTTCCGCGCGATTGGCTCGCGGATTGGCGCGCCGTCGCGGGCAGCATGGAGCGGCTCCTTGCGCAGTTGCGCCCACCGACCTGACCGGCGCCCGACGCGACGATGCGCCGGATGCAGCCGGCTTCGTCATGCACGCCATGACAATGCGTTGGCCGGCCGCGGGACCATGCGTCATTCCAGGTCGCCGGCAAGGATTGCCATCTGGAAATTGTACGAACGCTCGTCGTCCTCGTCATCGACGAACAGCACGCCAATGAATTCCTCGCCAATATAGACTTCGGCGGAATCGTCCTTCTTTGGCCGCGGCACCACGCGCATGCGCGCGTTGTTGAATAGGCGCTTGAGATAGGCGTCGAGCTTCTTGATTTCCTGGGCGTCCACCGGGGCTGCTCCCTTGCATGGCTTGAAATGTTGGCAAATTAGAAAACCGCTCGCGTCCGATCGCGCGCAATCCCGTGTGGCCGTGCGTCTTCCGCTGGCGGACCCGTTCCCGCGCACCGGAAAATCGCCAGATCGCCGCGAGCGCGACGCAGGTTGGGGCCAACCTCGGCGGTCCCGGTCGCCGCGATCGTGCGTTGTCTTGACCGCAGAATCGCGCGTAAGCATACAAGAATTCGCGGCCGCAAGCCTCCCGCCCGCCGCCCGTGACGCACGGGCGGCGCCGCGCCTACCCGGAAATATCCACGCCCTTGAGCATCTGATCCATCGTGCGCGAGGGTTCGGCGCACCCAGCTTCGCCAATCACGCGCGCCGGCACGCCGGCAACCGTGACGTTGTTGGGCACGTCGTGAACGACCACCGAACCCGCGGCGATGCGCGCGCAGTGGCCGACCTCGATATTGCCGAGGATCTTGGCGCCGGCGCCGATCATGACGCCGCGTCGGATCTTGGGATGGCGGTCGGCGGTTTCCTTGCCAGTCCCGCCCAGCGTCACACCGTGCAGTATCGACACGTCGTCGTCGATGACCGCCGTCTCGCCGACGACCAATCCCGTCGCATGGTCGAGGAAAATGCCGCGGCCGATGCGCGCCGCCGGATGGATGTCGGTTTGGAATACCGACGACGAGCGGCTCTGCAAATAGGAGGCGAAGTCGCGGCGACCCTTGCTCCACAGCCAATGCGCCAGCCGGTGGGTCTCGATCGCATGCAGACCCTTGTAATAGAGCACCGGCTCGATCATCCGGCTGGTCGCCGGGTCGCGATCATAGGTTGCCACGATATCGGCGCGAAACGCGTCGCCGAGCGCTGGCTGATCGGCGAGCGCGTCGGCATAGGCCTGGCGTATCAGCTCGCCGGAAACATCGGCGTGGTCGAGCCGCTCCGCGATACGGTGCGCGGTCGCCGCCTCGAGCGTATCGTGGTGCAGGACAGTGGCGTAGATAAAGGAGGCGAGTTGAGGCTCGGCGCGCGCGATCTGCTCCGCCTCGCGCCTGATGCGCGTCCATACCGGGTCCACCTTGTCGAGCGTCGCGGTCGGCCTGATATTCTGCTGCGGCATGATCCTCTCCGATTCTCGCAACCTACCCAGATACCTTTCGAACTCGCGGCGAGGCAGGCACAAGCCCCACCACGGCATAATCTATGGTCGACAATCGAGATTGCCAAGGAAGCGCAGGATGGCGGCCGAAAAGCGATCATTGTCATCGCCAGCCACCATATGGCGAGCACCGGTCACATCGGCGAATTCGGCGTGCGGGACAAGCTCGAGGAACTCGCGCACGTGCGCTTCGCCGACAAGCTCGGAGGCCGAGCCGCGCACGAGGAGCGCGGGAATGCGCAAAGAGCGCGCCGCCAGGATCAGCGCCTCCTCGAGCGCGGCGCGGTCACCGGGCACGCGATCGCCGCCTTGCAGCGGCGCAAGCATCGCCGGAAAATGCTGCACCGACCGCGGGCCGTCGAGCAATCGCGGGTCCCAATGCCAGCGCCAACGTCCATCCGCATGCAGGCGCAGGTTCTTGCGCAGCCCCGCATGCGAGCGCGGCCGCGGGCGGTGCGGCAGATAGGCCGCGACCACGTCGGCGGCTTCGGCGATGCTGGCGAATCCCTCGCCGGCATGCGCGCGCATGAAGCCCTGGATCTTCGCCACGCCGTCCATGTCCACGCGCGGCGTGACGTCGACCAGCACGAGCGCCGCAAAGATTGGCGCGCCGCCGTCGCCCATCGCTCTACCCGACGCCAGCAGCGCCGCGATCCCGCCAAGCGAGGCGCCGATCACGACCGGCTTGCGTCCATCGTCGCCACGCGCAAGCGCGCCAGCCACGATCGCGCAGTCGGCGGCAAAATCCGAAAATGTGTAGTCGCCCGCCGCGACCCATTCGGAATCGCCGTGCCCACGCTGATCGAGCGCGACGGCCATGAAGCGCGCCCGCGCGAGCTCCGCGGCCGTCTGCCGCCAGGCGTGCCGCGTCTGTCCGCCGCCATGCAGCAGCAGCACCGGCGGCCCACGCTCACCGAACACGTCGGCGACAAGCGTATTGCCGGCGCTGCCCTTGAACGCCGTGGTGGCCGGCGCCGGCGGAACACTCGCGCCGGTCATGATATTTCGTTGAGAAAGTTCACGACACCCTCCTTGAACACGCGGTCGCCGACGGCCAGCATGTGATCGCGGTCGGCGATATCAAGCACGCGCGCGCCGGGAATGATCTGCGCGAGTTCTCGCGCCGACCCGGCGACGGCGTCGCGGCCACCGACCGCGATCAGCGTCGGCGCGCGGATGCGCGCCGCCTGCTCGCGCGCCATGACCTGGCGCGAGCCGCGCATGCAGGCGGCAAGCGCGCGCAGGTCGGACCGGGTCTGCTCGGCGAAGGCACGGAACGTGCGACCCATCGCGTCGCCGATCGCGGCGACTGACGGCGCCTCGAGCGCCAGCGCGATGTCCTGCGACAGGCCGGCGCCATCGACCAGCCGCACGCCGAGGCCGCCAAGAACGACGCCGCGCACCCGCGTGGGATGCCCCAGCGCAAAAAACGCCGCGATACGGGCTCCCATCGAATATCCCATGACGTCCGCCGCCTCGATGCCGAGGTGGTCGAGGAGCGCGCGCAGGTCATCGACCATGCGCGACACGTGGTAGTCGGCCGGGTCGTAAAGCTTGGTCGATGCGCCATGGCCACGATTGTCCAAGACGACGACCCGCCGGCCGGCGCGATTGAGCGTCGCGATCCACCCGGTATGGAGCCAGTTCACTTCCTTGTTCGAGGCAAATCCATGCACGAGCGCGACCGGCCGGCCCTCGCCGTGGTCGATATAGTCAATGTCAACGTGACCGTTCCTAAATGATGGCATGGATGGGACAAGGCCTTGGAAAAAACCGTCGCGGCGCGCGATCAGGTCGGCGCCACCGCGCGCAGGCGGCGCAACTTGCGGCGGAATAGATAGCGTTCGGTCGCGCGTTCCGCTGCGCGCTTTACCGCCGCGCAAAATCCGATCAGCGTCACGACGGCACCGAACAGCCAAGACGCCAGGTCGAAAGCCAGCGCCCCCAACGTGAGCGCACCGCGCCCGGCGACCTTGAGTATCGCGCGCGTGCGGCTTCCCTGATTTTCCGCGATTCGCGCGAGCGCGGCGACATCGCGCGGGCGCTGCGCGAGCTTGAGTGCGTCAAGTGCCGCGCGCGTGCCGGCCGTGTCGCGGATTGCCGCAACGTCGCGGCCGAGCCGCACCATGCCGTCTTTGGTCAAGACGCGAAACGACGCCAAGAATGGTGCGCCGATGCTGCCGGCACGCCGCCCGGCCTTGACCAGCGACAGTCCCGCCCGCGCCGGTACCGCGGCGCTGAAACTGGCATAGGAAGCCGCGGTGAGCGCAAGCCCGCCGCCGGCGAGACCCAGCATCAGCGGGT
>JACQAE010000023.1 GCA_016195095.1 Pseudomonadota bacterium | reverse complement strand
TCGCCACCTGGGCGCTGATCAACCACGATCGCATGCCGCCGCCCGACCCGCCGAGCAGCTTCACCCACCGCGTCGCCGCGACGCGGCGGCTCGTTCCCGTTGTCATCCTCATCGCTGGCGTCATCGGTTCGATCTATGGCGGCCTCGCCTCGGCCACCGAGGCGGCGGTCATCGGCGTGTTCCTGTCGCTGGCGCTGTCGTGGTGGATGGGGACGCTGACCTTCGCGAGCTTTCGCGACGCGCTCATCGGCGCCACGCGCACGAGCTGCATGATCGCCTTCATCCTCGCCGGCGCCGCCTTCCTGACGGCGGCCATGGGCTTCACCGGCATCCCGCGCGCGCTCGCCGAATGGATCGCCGCCTACAACCTTCCCACGTGGGCGCTGCTCACGGCCTTGACCGCGTTCTATATCGTTCTCGGCTGCTTTCTCGACGGCATTTCCATGGTCGTGCTGACCACCGCGATCATCATTCCGCTGGTCGAGAAGGCCGGGTTCGACCTGATCTGGTTTGGCATCTATCTCGTTCTTGTCTGCGAGATGGCGCAGATCACGCCGCCGGTCGGGTTCAATCTCTACGTTCTGCAAGGCATGACCGGACGCAACATCTTCACCATCGGCGCCTATACGCTGCCGCTGTTCCTGCTCATGTGCGTCGCCGTGGCGCTGATCGTGAGCTTTCCGCAACTGGCGCTGTGGCTGCCCTCGACCATGCTGGACATCAAGTAGGCGGGGCGCGGCGCGCGACGCGCATGCGCTGCGCGATGACGACGGCGGCGACCACGGCAACGGCGAAGGCGATGGTCGCAGCGTCAACCGCCTCGCGGTTGATCAGCGCCGCCGCCGCGACGATGACGAAGGTTTGCAGCAATTGCACCTGGCTCACGCGCGCGATGCCGCCGATGGCAAGGCCGGCATTCCAGGCAAAGAAGGCGAGATACTGGCTGATGAACACGCAATAGGCATAGCCGGCCCACGCCCTGGCCCCGATCGCCGCCGGGTTCGACGGCATGAGCAGGAAGAACGCGGGAATGGAAACGGGCAGGGTGATCACCAGCGACCAGCTGATGACTTCCCAGCCGGGCATGGTCAGGCTCAGCCGTGCCGAGAGCGTGTAGCCGAGCGCCCCGGTCACGATGGCGGCGGCGAGGAAAATGTCGCCGACCGCCAAATTCGCGTCGTCGCCATGCAACAGCACGAAGGCAACGACCAGCGCGCCGCCGATGGCGGCGGCAAGCCAGAAGCCTGGGCTCGGCCGCTCGCCCACCAGCAGCGCCGCGCCGAGCGCGGTGGCGAGCGGCATGACGCCGAGAATGACGCCGCCATGCGCCACCGGCGCCGAGAGCATGGCGATGGCGACGAGGGCGGGATAGACGATGGCGACGCAGATCGAGGCGACGAGGAAAGTTCGCCAGGCGCCGCGCGGCGGCAGCGGCCGCCGCAGCGCCACGAGCAGCACCAGCGCCAGCGTCCCAGCCATTGCGGCGCGGCTCGCGGTGAGGAACCACGGGTCAATGTCGGCGACCGCCAGCTTGGTCGCCGGCAGCGTGCCGGAAAACCCCAGCATGCCGATGCCGCCGAGCAGCAGGCCAAGTTTCTCGCGTGAAGACGTCATCGGGCCTCGCGGTCGTCAACGGCAAGCCGGTCAGCGGCGTGACGATGCGTGCATCCCATCGGAAATTGGTCCTCTGCGACGCCGGTTGCCCGGCGCCTGAAGCAACCTACCCGAACGGCAAGGTCCGGACAGACCCCGGGGTCCTACCCGCGCCGTTCCTATTCGGTTTTGCTCCCGGTGGGGTTTACCGTGCCGTCCGCGTTGCCGCGCACGCGGTGCGCTCTTACCGCACCGTTTCACCCTTGCCGCGAATACGTAACGCCTCGCGGCGGTCTGCTCTCTGTTGCACTGTCCCTGGGGTCGCCCCCGCCGGATGTTATCCGGCACCGTTTGTCCATGGAGCCCGGACTTTCCTCCCCGGCGACCTTTCGGTCCCTGCCGGAGCGGCCGTCCGGCCGACTGACCGCCTATGGATGGAGCCGCGCGCGCGCGCCGTCAAGCATGCGCCGGCGGGAAATTTGGCGCGGAGGCGCGGTCATGCCTGGCGCAGCGCCAATAGCCGCGTCAGCGTGGCGCGGGTTGAGCCGTCGGCCACGCCATCGATGCGCGCCGGGCGATAGCGGCGTTGGAACGCCATGACGACGGCCTGCGTCAACGCGTCGAAGCGGCCATTGACGCGGATGGCGTAACCCCATCTTGCGAAATCGGCCTGCAAAATGCGCACGCCCACGCCACGCTCGCCGCGGCGCAGCGCCGGCCCCCGACGCAGCAGCGATGGCGGCAGCCACAGGCCAATTCCGGCCGCGGCGAGCCGCCGCCAGGGAAATTTCTCGCCCGGATCCTGCTTGCGCGTCGGGGCAACGTCGGAATGCGCCAGCACGTTCCACGGCGCGATCCGGTGGCGGCGCGCGATATCCGCGCATAGCGCGCTCACGGCGTCGATCTGCGCGCCGGGAAATTTCGGATAGCCGAAATCATGTCCGGGATTGGCGATCTCGATGCCGATGGACAGCGAGTTGACGTCGTGCTCGCCATCCCAGCACGCCACGCCCGCGTGCCATGCCCGCCGCCGCTCCGCCACGAGCTGCACGACGGCGCCGTCCTCGCACACGAGATAATGCGCGGAAACCTGGGCGCGCGGGTCGCACAGGCGCGCGAGGGCGGCCTGCGCCGAGCGCATGCCGGTGTAGTGCAGGACGATGAAACGCGGCCGCCGCCGCTGCCGCCGTGCGTCATGATTGGGCGTGGCGGCGACCTGCGTGACCAGGGGCGAGTCGGCGCCGACGCGGCTGAGGGGAGGGCGGGGCTGGCGCATCGTGGGCGTGAACCTGCGCGGCGAGGAGGGCGGGCGCGTCGGCAAGCACGGCCGACGCGTCGCGATGGCGATGTCCGATCGAAGTCACGATGATCATCGCCCAGGTCGGCGAATATTCCGACATATTGTCGCGATTTGCACGGTCCGGCGGGAAGGTTTCCCCTGCGGATCGTCGAATTTTACCGTCAAGAGGGGCGCCGTCCACGCGCGCCTGGCGCCAGATCGGCCGAATGGAAACGAATCCTTAATTTAAATCCCCGTTAATCCTGTTGGCGAAGCGCTCGCCCCGCGCCATTCAGCGAACACCCTGCATTGATGTCGAAAACATCCCGTGATACGCGAAGCAAAACCGGTTCGCCGCCCCCCGCCCGATCGGTGCGATGACGCGCCGTGCTCGCGCCCGCGCCGTGTGCGCCAGGCCGCGCGTCGGCGGGCCCGGCGCCAGAACTCGCGCGCCAATTGGTGCGGCGCCGGCGCGGCGGGAATCGAATTCTTGCCAAGGCGAGGAGGGGATGCGGGAATGACGACCGGCCCCGATAGCGCGATCGCCGAGAACGCCGGCGCGTCCGCGCGCCACGTTCCCGTGCTCGCCGCGCGCGTTGTCGAATTGCTCGCGCCGCGCGCCGGCAGCGTCATCATCGACGCGACCTTCGGCGCCGGCGGCTACACGCGCGCCATCCTTTCGGCCGCCGCCTGCACCGTGATCGGCATCGACCGCGATCCGACCGCGATCGCGCGCGGCGCCGACCTCGTTGCCGCGGCCGGCGGCCGGCTCGTGCTGGCACAGGAGCGCTTTTCCAACCTCGCGCGCGTCGCCGCCGCTTATGGCCATGCCGGCGTCGACGCGATCGCGCTCGATCTCGGCGTCTCGTCCATGCAGCTCGACACGCCGCAACGCGGGTTTTCCTTCCGCCTCGACGGCCCGCTCGACATGCGCATGGGCGGTGAGGGGCCGAGCGCCGCCGACATCGTCGCGGCGGCGAGCGCGGGCGATCTCGCGCGCATCATCGCCACGCTCGGCGAGGAACGCCACGCAAGGCGCGTCGCGCGCGCGATCGTAGCCGCGCGTGGCGCGCGGCCGATCGCAACGACGCGGGCGCTGGCCGACATCGTCGCGCGCGTCGTGCGCGCGGGTCCCGGCATTCATCCGGCGACGCGCACGTTCCAGGCCTTGCGCCTGTTCGTCAATGACGAACTCGGCGAACTCGCGCGCGCGCTCGCCGCCGCCGAGCGCGTCCTCTTGCCCGGCGGCCGGCTTGTCGTCGTGTCGTTTCATTCGCTTGAGGATCGCATCGTCAAGACGTTTCTCGCGACCCGCGGCCGCGACGCCCCTGGCTCGCGCCACGCGCCGCAGCGCGCGCGGCCCGCGCTGACCTTCCGGCCGTTGACGCGGCGCGCGGAAATCGCCGACGCCGCCGAGATCGCGCGCAATCCGCGCGCGCGCTCCGCCAAGCTGCGCGCCGCCGAGCGGCTTGCGGCGCCGGCGATCGTTGACGCGGCGACCGCGGGTGGCGAGCGCCTGCCTTCCATGTCCGACATCGCGCGGGGGCGTTAGGCGATGCGTTGGCTCAACCTCATCGTCATCCTGGTGCTGGTCTCGGCGGCGGCCTATGTCTACAAGGTCAAGTTCGACGCCACGCAGCAAATCGAGCGTGTCGCCAAGCTGCGCGCGGAAATCGGCAAGGAGCGCGACGCCATTGCCGCCTTGCGCGCGCAATGGGCGGCGCTCGATAATCCGGCGCGCATCCAGGGCCTGGCCGAGCGGCATTTGGCGCTGCGCCCGATCGCGGCGACGCAGATCGACACATTCGAGCGGTTGCCCGAGCGCCCGGCGCCGGAGCCCGGCACGAGCGCGCCGGAAAACGATATCGGCGCGCTGATCGAGAATTCGTTCGCCGAGTTTCCGACGGGATCGATTCCGCAAGCGGCGGACGCGAGGTGACGGAGATGCGCGCGAGCGACCAGCCGCCACCCGATTCCGCGACGCCGGCGCCGGCGCCGGAGAC
>JACQAE010000199.1 GCA_016195095.1 Pseudomonadota bacterium | reverse complement strand
GTCGCGCGCGAGGAATTCGAGGCCGTCAAGGAAATGGCGCAACTCGCCCGCGAGGAAAATGACACCCTGCGCACCCGTGTTGCCGCGCTCGAAGCGCGGCTTGGTAAAGCGCATGACGCCGGAAACACGTCGCCCAGCTAGAGCATGATCGCGAAAAGTGGGAACCACTTTTCGCGATCATGCTCGAACAGAAAGTTAAAGTACCACGCCGATTCATCCGCGACGCATCGAAGGCTAGCGGTACCGCGCAAGGCGATTGTCGCCATCGCTTTGGATAGGTCGCCCCACGGATTCAATACGTTAGCGGGCCGATGTGCCGCGACATTTGGCAACCGACGTCGGGGTGCGATCACGCGTGGCGCAATTGCCATATGCCGTTGACCTGCCGGCGCGCCCGACCAGTTTCTTGTCATTATGGCCGTGCGGCGATATAAGCCGCCCGTCCGCGGCCCCCAGCACCCCTGGAGGCTGGCCGCGCGGGCCGCGCGGCGGCCCTGGAGTGAATTGACGAAAGGACAATCGAAAATGGCGACCGTCAGTGAATTGAAGGCGACGGCGCACCCGCGGGCCGGCAAGGGGACCGCCCGGGCGGAGCGTCGCGCAGGCCGCGTGCCTGGAGTGATCTACGGCGACAGCAAGCCACCGTTGGCGATCTCGCTGGATTTCAAGGACCTTAAACAGAGGATTTACGCCGGACGGTTTCTGACCAGCATTTTCGAAATCGATATCGACGGCGCCAGGCACCGCGTCATCCCACGCGATTTTCAGCTTGATCCCATCCACGACAATCCGATCCACGTCGATTTCATGCGTCTCGGCGTTGGCGCGACGATCCGCGTGCGCATACCAGTGCACATCCTCAACGCGGACCAGGCGCCCGGCGTCAAGCGCGGCGGCACCGTGAACATCGTTACCCATTCGATCGAGGTGCGCTGCCCGGCCGACGCCATCCCGGCGGCCATCGACGTCGACATTTCCGGCCTCGAAATCAACTATTCGAAGCACCTCAGCGACGTCATGCTGCCCGCCACCCTTCGCGTCGTTGGTAAGGATGACATTACGCTGGTGACCATCGTGCCGCCATCTGGCTATGCGGAAGAAATGAAAGCCGCCGCCGAAGCAGCCGCAGCCGCAGCCACAGCCGCGACGACCGCCGCCGCAACGCCAGAGGGTGCGGCGCCGGCCGCGGCGCCAGGAACTGCGACGCCAGCGCCTGGCGCGGCGCCTGCCGAGAAGAAGTGAGGGATCGCGCGGCCCCCGCCGCGCGGCCTAGGCCATGCACCTGATCGTGGGACTGGGCAATCCCGGGGCGCGTCACGCCGGAAACCGACACAATATCGGCTTCATGGCGGTCGATGCGATTGCGCGCCGCCATTCCTTTGGCCCTTGGCGCAAGCGATTTCAGGGGGTAGCCGTCGAGGGAACGCTCGCGTCGGCGCGCGTCATGCTTCTTTTGCCAGGGACATACATGAACGAATCCGGCGGCGGGGGCATCGCTGGGCATAACGGGCTGCGGTCGATCTGCGAGCATATCGGCGTCGACTATCGGCGCGTGCGCATTGGCGTCGGCCACCCCGGCGATCGCGACATGGTTGCAAACTACGTGCTCAGCGACTTCGCCAAAAGCGAGCACGCGTTGTTTGCGGCGCTCTGCGACATCATCGCCGACAATGCCGCGCTGTTGACCGCCGGGCAGGACGCGAATTTCCAGAACAAGGTGCATCTGGCGTTGCAGGCGAAGGGATTGGCGCCGGCCCCGCGGTCACGCGAGGCGGACCGCGATGTGCAAGGCAACGACGATGAGCAGGGACGCTAGCCGACCATGGGTTTCAAATGCGGCATAGTCGGGTTGCCTAATGTCGGCAAATCGACACTGTTCAACGCGCTGACGCAGACGGCGGCGGCGCAGGCAGCGAATTATCCGTTCTGCACCATCGACCCCAATGTCGGCGAGGTGGCGGTTCCCGACGCGCGGCTGGAGCAGCTGGCGAAGCTCGCGCGCTCGGCCCAGATCGTGCCGACGCGCCTCATCTTTGTCGATATCGCCGGCCTGGTGCGCGGGGCATCGCGCGGCGAGGGGCTCGGAAATCAATTCCTCGGCAATATCCGCGAGGTCGACGCCATCGCGCATGTCGTGCGCTGTTTCGAGGATCCCGACGTCACGCATGTCGAGGGTCGGCTCGATCCCGCGGGCGACATCGAGACCATCGAGACCGAGCTCATGCTCGCCGACCTCGACAGCCTGGAACCGCGCCGCGAGACGCTTGACAAGAAGGCGCGCGGCAATGATCGCGAGGGCAAGGAGGCGCGGGAATTGCTCGCCCTCATCGATCGCGTTCTTGCGCTGTTGCGCGCAGGAAAGCCGGCGCGTCTCCTCGAGCGCAAGGCGGAGGAGGAAAAAGCCTTGCAGTTGCTTGGTCTGTTGACCACCCGGCCGGTCCTTTATGTCGCGAATGTCGAGGAAACGGCGGCGGCGAGCGGCAATGACTGGTCGCGCCTGGTCGAGGCGCGCGCGCGCGCGGAGGGCGCGGGCTGTGTCGTTATTTCCGCCCGGATCGAGGCGGAGATCGCGCTGCTGGCAGCGGCGGAACGCGCCGATTACCTCGATGCGATCGGGCTGCGCGAACCTGGTCTCGACCGCCTCATTCGCGCCGGATATGCGCTGCTCGACCTGGTCACGTTCTTCACCGCCGGACCAAAGGAGGCGCGCGCGTGGACGGTAACGCGTGGATCAAAGGCGCCGCAGGCCGCGGGCGTCATTCACTCAGATTTCGAGCGCGGCTTCATTCGCGCGGAAACGATCGCCTACGATCACTATGTCGCGCTCGGCGGGGAGTCCGGCGCGCGCGAGGCCGGACGACTGCGGTTGGAGGGCAAGGATTATCTTGTCGCCGACGGCGACGTCATGCATTTCCGCTTTGCGACCTGACGGCGCCCGTTCACATGCTGTCGAGCCGGTCGCGAAACGCGCCAAGATGCTCGTTGATGCGGAACGTCACGAGGATGAATTCGGCCAGGATGCGGGTCAACATGATGGCAGCCAACATGCCGACAATGCTGGCGACCATGGTCACCAAGCCACGCACCGGGTTTAACTGGAAACCGGCAAAACCCGCGCCGGCGGAAGAGAGTCCCTCCAACAGAATGGCGATCACGGCCAAGCCATAGAAAACCCTGATAATGGACGGGGTGACGAAGCGTTCCCATTGAAAAAGGTCGCCGAGATTGAACATTCCATCCTCCCGTCCACGCCACCGCGCCCGTGCGCGACCCGACCCAACACGGCGGCCGCGACGGCGCGGAGACTGCCCGCTCGGGCAACCGGGGTCAATGCAGGCAGTCCAATGACGCGTCAACGTCCAATACTGATATCGCGTGCGCCTGATTTTGCGTGCGCCAATGGCTGAGCCGTCAAAATATTTCGAGGATTTCGCACCCGGCGCGGTTGCGCGGCTCGGGCCGCGGCACATCACCGCCGCGGAGATCAAATCCTTCGCCGCGCGCTTCGACCCGCTTCCCATGCATCTCGACGATGTGGCGGCGCGGGCGTCGATCATGGAAGGTCTATGTGCGTCGGGCTGGCACCTGTGCGCGCTCACGATGCGCCTGATCGCCGACGGTATCTTGCGCAACTCCGCCTCGATGGGCGCGCCCGGTGTCGAGGAATTGCGCTGGCTCAAGCCCGTGCGGCCGGGCGACGAGCTGACGCTGCATACGCGTGTGCTCGATACGCGCGTCTCCGAAAGCCGGCCGAGGGCGGGTTTCGTGCGCCTGGAAATCGTCATGGTCAATGGCGCCGGCGACCGCGTCATGACCATGGTCACCACCTTGATGCAGCGCAGGCGCGACGGCACGGCGGGATAAATCATGCAGTTTTTCGAAGACCTGCGCATTGGCGACAAAAGCGTTCTCGGCAGCTACACATTCAGCGCCGAGGCGGTCATGGCGTTTGGTCGTGAATTCGACCCGCAGGCCTTTCATACCGACGCGGAGGCTGCCAAGCAGTCAAGCTTCGGTGCCCTGTGCGCGTCGGGCTGGCACACGACGGCGGCATGGATGCGCTGTTTCGTCGACTGCCGCGCGCGCGAGGACGCGCAGCGCGCCGCCCAGGGCGAGCCATCCGCAACGCTTGGACCATCGCCGGGATTTCGCAACCTCAAGTGGACGAGGCCCGTCTACGCCGGAGACACGATCACCTTCGCGCAGCAGATCGTCGACCTGCGCGCACTCGCCAGCCGGCCGCGCTGGGGCCTGGTGACGGCGCTCAATTCGGCCGAAAACCAACGCCAACAGCCCGTTTTATCGTTTACCGGCATGATTTTTGTCGAACGGCGACCAGGCTGAAGGCCTTAACCGTCCCTTGCTGGCCGCGGCCTTGACGCGCCTTCGCGTGCGCGCCATTGACGCGCTGTGCGGCCCGAGAATCGCCTGCATGGCGAAGGATATGTGCCGCTGCTGGGCCGCGATACGTGAAACGCAGGCATAAGCGTCGCGCCGTCGACTGCTTGCGCAAGTCCCTGACCCGTTGCGACCAAACGCGCTCGAGGTGCCGCCATGCCAAACCGTCTCGATACGCGCGCCAGCGACTTTGCCAAGCAATTTGATGTCTTTCTTGCCGGCAAACGTGAATCGTCCGAGGATGTCGAGCAAGCGGCACGCGTCATTGTCGCGGCGGTCGCCGCGCGCGGCGACGCGGCGGTCGCCGAATACACGCGCCAGTTCGACCGCCTTGACCTTGACCGCGTCGGCGCGGCGATCAGCGCTGATGAGATCGCGGCGGCGGCGAACCGCTGCGACCCTGAGGCGCTGTCGGCGCTTAGGCTCGCGCATCAACGCATTCTCGTCTTTCACCAGCGCCAGCGGCCGCGCGACGATTTTCATACCGACGCGATCGGCGTCGAGCTGGGAACGCGCTGGACCGCGATCCGGGCGGTCGGGCTCTATGTGCCGGGCGGCAGCGCCGCCTATCCATCCTCGGTGCTGATGAACGCGGTGCCGGCCAAGGTCGCCGGCGTCCCGCGCCTGGTGATGACCGTCCCCATGCCGGACGGCACGGCCAACCCACTGGTGCTCGCCGCCGCGCAAATGGCGGGCGTCGACGAAATCTATCGGATTGGCGGCGCTCAGGCGATCGCGGCGCTGGCCTACGGGACGGCATCGATTGCCGCGGTCGACAAGATCGTCGGGCCCGGCAACGCCTACGTGGCCGCCGCCAAACGACTGGTATTTGGCAAGGTCGGCATCGACATGATCGCCGGCCCTTCCGAGGTCCTCATTCTCGCCGACCGCAACGCCGATCCGCATTGGGTCGCGGCCGACCTGCTCGCGCAGGCCGAGCATGACCGCGCGGCACAGTCGATCCTCATGACCGACGATGCCGATTTAGCCGCCGGCGTCGAAACGGCGCTCGCGGAACAGCTCGCCACGCTTTCCCGCCGCGATATCGCGCGCGCATCGTGGCGGGATTTCGGCGCCATTATTCTCACCCGCGATCTTGCAGAGGCCCTGCCGCTCATTGACCGCCTCGCCCCCGAACATCTCGAGATCGTCGCCGCCGACGCGGAGGTTCTCGCGCGCGGCATCAATAATGCCGGCGCCATTTTTCTCGGCGCCTATACGCCCGAGGCAATCGGCGACTATGTCGGCGGCACCAATCACGTGCTGCCGACTGCGCGATCCGCCCGCTTCTCTTCCGGCCTCGGCGTGCTCGATTTCATGAAGCGGACATCGCTGCTGCGATGCGGGCGCGAACAACTCGCGCAAATCGGGCCGGCCGCGATCATCCTCGGCGACAGCGAGGGCCTGCAAGCGCATGCAAGGTCGGTCGCCATGCGGCTCAACCGGCGATGAGCGCGCCCTCGCAACCCGCCGACGCGTCGATACGGCGCCTAGTCAAGATAACGCTCGACAACGCATCGATCGGGCGATCGAGCGCGGATATCGAACATGAACGTCGCATCGCCATCTACGACCTGATCGAGGAAAACTCCTTCGCACCGGCCGATCACGTGGGCGGGCCCTACAGCCTCATGCTGTCCATCGTGGAGAACCGCCTGGTCTTCGACGTGCGGCTTGCCGACGGCGACAAGGTGGTCGCGCACCATCTCTCATTGACGCCGTTCCGCCGCGTGGTGAAGGACTACTTCATGGTTTGCGAAAGCTATTTCCGCGCCATTCGCTCGCTTAGCCCGAGCCAGATCGAGGCCATCGATATGGGCCGGCGCGGGTTGCATAACGAGGGCTCGGAGCTGCTCGTGGAGCGGCTCAAGGACAAGATCAGCATCGATTTCGATACCGCGCGGCGCCTGTTCACGCTCATTTGCGTATTGCATTGGAAAGGATGAGCCGCGATGGCCGCTGGCTTGGTCCTGGAGCGGCCACAGGCAGTGCTGTTCGCGTGCGGCCTAAATTCCGTGCGCTCGCCGATGGCCGGGGCGCTGCTGCGCCACTTCTATGGCCGCAGCATCTATGTCGGCTCGGCGGGTGTCCGCAAGGGCAAGCTGGACGCATTCGCCGTCGCCGCCATGGACGAAATCGGCCTCGACATCGCTAAGCACAAGCCAATGACGTTCGAGGAGCTTGAGGACTGGGAGGGCCTCAATTTCGATCTTATTGTGACGCTGTCGCCGGAAGCACATCACAAGGCCCTGGAGCTTACCCGCACGATCGCCGCAGCGGTCGAATATTGGCCTACACCCGACCCGACCGATACCGAAGGTAGCCGCGAGCAGCGCCTCGACGCCTATCGCGGCGTTCGCGACCATCTGATGCGGCGGATCCGGGAGCGTTTTTCCGACTTCCGCGCCACGCAGGGCAACTGACGCCAGACGCCTCCACGCGCGCGCGGGGGCCGCGTTGTCATGAAAATCCGTTGTGAAAGTGCACCATATCCGTTACGTTCCGCGCCCGATCGCACCGAGGAACCATTGAATTGTTCCGCGCGCACCGGTAGTGGTCCGCACACGCCGGTGGCAAGATGCTTTTTGGGATGGCGTCCATCGACTTGAACAAGGGCCGCGTCGCCTATCGTTGCAACTCGTCGGGCGGGGCGTGCGGTCGCGCGTCGTCGACGCGGCCCGGCGACCGTCCGACGCAATTCGCCCGCTGAAGGATCGATGATAGGCCGGCCCAAATTCGTCCTCGCGTCCGGTTCGCCCCGACGCCTTGCCCTCGTTAACCAGGCCGGCATCGAGCCTGATGCGTTGCGGCCAGCCGATATCGACGAGACACCGTTGCGCGGGGAATTGCCGCGCGCCTGCGCCAAGCGCCTGGCGCACGCTAAGGCAACCGCCGCGCTCGAGGCCGTGCGCGTGGACGAGGATCTCAAGGGTTCATATATCCTGGCCGCCGATACCGTCGTCGCGGTCGGGCGGCGTATCCTGCCCAAGGCGGAAATGCTCGATGAAGCGGCGCAATGTCTGCGGCTGATTTCTGGTCGCAATCATCGCGTGCACACCGGTATCTGCTTGGTGACGCCGAAGGAAGGGTTCCGCCAACGTTTGGTGGAGACGCGCGTGCGTTTCAAACGATTGTCCAACGAGGATATCGAGGCCTATCTCGCATCCGGCGAATGGCGCGGCAAAGCCGGCGGTTACGCCGCGCAGGGGCTTGCGGGAACGTTCATCGTCAAGCTGGTCGGCTCGTATTCGAACGTCGTTGGCCTGCCGCTCTATGAGACCATGACCATGCTGGCGGGAGAAGGTTACCCGTTCCATTTCGGCTGGCTCAACGCGACCTAGTGCTGCGGTCCAAACAGATGGTGCCCATCGATTTGAATAAGTCGCCCCACGGAATCAATATGTTAGCGGGCTTACTCGCCCCCGATATTTGGGCATCAAATATCGGCGTCAGACCACCATCAGGCCGATGAAAAAATCCCTAGAGCATTGTCCAACGAAGTGGGAACCAGTTCCCCGCAGAAAATGCGATAAAGCCTAAGAATATCGAGCGCTTCCTGATTCAATTGAAACGGGAAGCGCTCTAGCGGAATGTCTGAACACTCATCGGTTCATGAGCCTTGTAGATGCTCAGAAAAAATTGGAGGATTAGCGCAAATACCACAACGAAGAACGCCCCCTCGGGGCGGTCGGCCAAAAGCCGCCGATTATGTTGTTGAATCACGATGGCGCGACCGACCCGCCAACGTGACAGGGGTGGAAGGCTCTACCGGCGCTGGATGAATGTTCAGTGGCAGGTCACAATAGGGCTCTTGGGTCGTTGAGCGCCTCCCGGTTCAAATGAGGCCGGAAGCGCTCTGGGATTCTGGAACAAGGTCGCCGCGGCACCAGGCACCGTGGGTTTGTAAATTTTCTGACCTCAATCGAGCGGCGCCATGCCCACGGATGCCAAGGCGATCGTGTCCATCATCGTGCTGATCGTTGCGGCGATTCTCAGCTATTGGAGCGGTTCGCCGATCCGGACTGACCTTGCGACTTTCGTCATGATTACGGCCGGCTGCATGGTGTCGGCGATGTGGATCTTCCCGGAAGCTGGAGTTAAGAAAGGCAAAGCGAAATAGGCAAAGCTAATTCAACCGCGACGGAACAGTCTCAAGACCCTCGATCATGATCCCGAAAAGCGGGAACCGGTTTCTGGAAAAGATCGTGCTCAGATAGAAAGGCCAAAGTGCCAAGCTGATTCAATCTCAATGAATCAGACTCTATGCCGCGGCGACGTCCTCAAGAAATCGATCGATTTCCTGGCGCAAAACGCTGCTTTGCTGAGCGACCTCACGCGAAACCCGCTCGACTTGCGAGGATGACCTCAACGTTTCGGAAATCCCCGACTTCACCATGGCGACGTTCTCCGCGACCTGCCGTGTGCTGGCGGCTACCTGCGCGACATTACCCGAAATCTGCGCAGTCGAAGTCTCCTGTTTGGCAACAGCGTCGACGATTGCGGCGGTGAAATTATTCACCTCCTCCAGCGTTTTGGTGATCGCTTGAATGACCCGGACCGCGTCTCCGGTGGCCTCCTGGATGGAGCTGATCTGAGCGGTGATCTCTTCTGTCGCGGTCGCAGTTTGATTGGCCAGTGATTTGACCTCGGCAGCCACGACCGCGAATCCCCTTCCCGCTTCGCCCGCCCGCGCCGCTTCGATCGTGGCATTCAACGCGAGCAGATTGGTCTGCGCCGCGATTGTCTTGATCAGGCCAACGACTTCGCCGATCTTCTGCGCCGCGCTTGCTAATTCAACGATTTTCTCATTGCTCTGGCAGGCCCGTTCGTTGGCGCGCTGCACGACCTGGGTCGTTTCATCGACCTGGCGGGCAATTTCTGAAATCGAGGATGCCAGCTCACCAGCCGCGGTGGCAACGGTTTGCGTGATGAGCGACGTTTCTTCCGACGCCGACACGGCATTCGTCGAGCGGCCCGAGGTATCGTCCGCGGAACGCGTCAGCGTTACCGCTGTCTCCTGCATCTGACTGGCGTTGCCCCCCAAATTTTCAAGCAACGACCGAATCTTCGCGCGGAATTCGCCAAACAGCGCGTCAATTTTCTGTTGGCGATTCGATTGCCGTTCAGTGGTCGCAGCAGCTTCGCGTTCCAGCCGGGCCCGTTCAATTGCATTAACCTTGAATATCTGAACCGCTCGACTCATTTCCCCGATCTCGTCGCGGCGATCATTACCTGTTACTTCGACCGCGAGATCGCCCGAAGCCAGTTGCTGCATATCCTTGGTCAATCGCCGAAGCAGTCCGATGAGATCACGCCCGCTCAGCAGTCCATAAATCAGCAACAGCGCCAAGCTCGTGACGAAGGCCGCCAGCACCGCTCGATCAGAGGTCGAGCGGACACTGGTAAAAGTGCCCGCCGCTTTCGACAGGTCGCTAGCGATCGCCATATCGGCCGCATTCAGCCCGGCCACCAGTCGATCATATGCCGGCGCTACCGATACGACATTGGCGTTCAAGGCAACGTAGGCCTGTGACCACGCCGTAATGAGCGATCGATATTCTCCAATGCCAACCTTGATTTCGTCGACAAAAGCCTTTTCAAGATTCTGCGCCTGCAGCAATTTCTGGACCCCGTCTAGTTTCTTGTAGATGCCGTCGACATACTCAGGCGAACTATACGCCACAAGTTTCGCCTCGGTTTCGGCGACTTCGGCAAGCAGCGCTGCGATCTGATAAACGACAAGGCCTTCGGCAAACTCGATTTCGTCGTGCAAACGCTTGCGAACCAATGTGAGCTTGTTGTTGATCATGATGGTCAGAGCGTCGGTTTGTTTGAGGCCGCCGCCTGATTGCATCTGAACGTGCATTTCGTCTGAAAAGCCAAGCTTTTTTTGAGCCTCGAAGGCGGCGCTATTCGCCGCGAGATAGGCCGCGAATGAAGCGTTAATTTCCGCCAGCGGGCGGCTTCCGAACAGCGATTCAAATCGCGCGAGCTGAGTCAACTGCCCTGCCAGCTTTCCGTGAGCTTGGTCGAACTTTTGGGCGGCCTTCAAGCTCCGCTCCATCAGAAATTTCTGCTCGAAACCATGCAGGTTGGACGCCTCGATCCGAACGTCGGATATCGCCGCGCTTGCCTGGCTGATCGTCTCGCGGGCTTCGTATGCCGAAGTGGAAACCGAGCGGCTGTACCAATAGGTCCCCGCCACCGAGAGGTTCGCAACGACAGCGATACCGATCAATACAATGATCTTGTCGCGGACGGTGAGTTGACGCAGCCTGATATGCATATCGATCAACCTGCCGGTTTGAGACCGATATGGCATTACACCGCGGCAATTAATGTTCGATTTATTGCGATGGGTTACCAATCGCTAAATCGAGAAAATCCGCGCGGGGCAACGCCGTTGCCAGTTTAAGCGTCGCGCGATCGCGACTGATCGCCCTATCAGCCCGATGACGTGGATAACGCTTTGCCGGAAGCCAATATTGGTCAACACGTCACCCAATCGAACCTCGATCGAGGCCTCCAGGATTCGCCGATTCCAGAGCTTGAACCCGAAAGGGAAGGCTTGGCGTTCAGAAAAGGGCAAACTCAAACAAATGAACTCGGAGGCCAAGCACAAATAATTGTGTTGAATCAGGCACTTGGAACATATATTCCGCGACTCACTTGCCGTCCAAAAAGCGCGCCCAATAGAAATTTCAAGCGAAAAGGTCGTCGCGCCGGCCTTAGCGTACCGGCACTGACTTGAATTCCAGCATCGCCTGCGTAAGCGTGATAATCCGCGCAAGCGGACGCAACGCGTCGATCGCGGCATCATGGACGTGGGGAGAGAAGGCGGCACAACCGTCCGCGATTATCGTGCAGTCCATGTCACGCACATGGGCGTCCCGCACCGTCGAGGTCACGCCACCATTGGTGACGATCCCGGCAACGTAGAGCCGCTCAATGCCGCATTTGCGCAGCAGCCAATCCATCCGCGACATATAGAAAGCCGAATAGGCCACCTTCTCGATCGTAACGTCGGGCGGCGCAAGTACTTCCACAAGCTGCTGACCCCATGCGCCGGAGGCGAAATCTCCGGCCCGCAGAAACGGCCGCAATGTTCTCAGATGCGGCGAGATGATCGGTTGGCCGTCGCGACCGGGCACCAGCGTGAACAGCGTCGCCACCACGAGGATGCCCCGCGCCCTTGCCAGCCTAGCGAGCGGCGCCAGCCTATCCGGCAGAGCAGCAATGGCGGCGCAGGTTTGGCCGGCGCGGCCATAGGCACCTTGAGGGTGCAAGAAGTCATTCTGCAGATCGCCAAGTATCAATGCGGCGGAATGCGCGTTCATGCTGCGGGCTTCACTAAGATTGTCCCCAGCGGGTCGACGCGGCCGACGAGTCCTGGCTCGATCACGCTTGTGGCGTCGGGCTGTTCAAGGATGGCGGGTGCCTCGATCACCGCGCCAATGGGCAGATCAAGCCGCGACCAGACGCGCGTCTCGCGCCACTGGCCGTTAAACCAGACCGGCCGCGACCCACGCGCGGCATTGGCAAGCGACGCCGCCGCATCGGGAGAAAACACCGAAAAATCAAATCCCGGCCGGCGACCAATCGCGGCGACGCGCAACGATACGATCCGCATCGCAATGCCGGGCAGCAGGCGCCCAAAGGCGGCGGAATAAGCGGCATCAAACGCCGCGCGGATCAAGTCGTCGGTAACGTCAAGCCGCCCGCGTCGTTCGTTCACGGGTAATGGCACGGCGACGGTATGCGTTTGTCCAAGGTAGTGCATGTCAAGTTCATAGATGACATCGACCCGGTCAATCGCGATGCCGGCCGCCGCGACCAGCGCGTTTGCGTCAGCGGCTGCAATGCGCAAGCGCTGCTCAAGCAGCGCCGTATCGAGACCATCGAGCATGAGGTTGACGGTCTGCACGACGTCATGGCGCAAATCCGCGATGACGCAACCGAGCGCCGACGTAATTCCCGGAAACCGCGGCAATAGCGCGCATTGCAGGCCGACCTGGCGTATGAACGCGCCGATATGCAGCGCGCCACCGCCGCCGAACGCCATGACGACGAACTTGCCGGGGTCGTGCCCGCGTTCGATCGAAACGAGGCGAAGCGCGCCAGCCATGCGCGCCTCGGCAACGCTGACGATCGCGGCGGCTGCCTCGGTCGCATCGAGCCCGAGCGGCCCGCCGACATGGGTTGCGATCGCGTGCCGGGCCGCCGCAATGTCGAGAGATTTGAGTTCACCGCCAAGCGGACGGGTTGGATTTATGCGACCAAGCGCGACCTGCGCATCCGTCAAAGTCGGCCGTTCGTTGCCCTGGCCGTAACAAGCCGGACCCGGCACCGAACCTGCGCTTTCCGGGCCGACTTGAAGAAGACCCCCGCGATCGACCCAAGCAATCGAACCGCCGCCCGCGCCTATCGTCGTGATCTCGATCATCGGCGTACGCACGACCAGACCAAAATCGATCGTTGTCTGAGCTGCGACCGACGCCTTGCCGCCGGCGATGACCGAGACATCGAACGACGTGCCGCCGAGATCGCAAGTCACAAGATTGTCGAACCCTGCCGCTTTGGCCAGCGCCGCGCCGGCAACGACGCCGGCTGCCGGCCCCGACAACGCCGTCCGCACAGGGAACTTGCGCGCCGTCTCCGTCGACATGATGCCGCCGTTCGATTGCACGATGTGAAGCTGGCCGCCGAATCCCTGCGTCGCCAACGTCGATTCCAGTTTCTCGACATAGGAGCCAATGACCGGCTGCAGGTAAGCATTGAGTGCCGTGGTCGAGGAACGCTCGAACTCCCGAATTTCCGCAAGCACTTCATGGGAGGCGCTCACATAGGCATTCGGCCAAACCGAGCGCGCGGCAGCGAGCGCGCGGCGCTCGTTCTCGGCATTGGCATAGGAGTTGATGAATATGATCGCAAGAGCTTCGGCGCCGCGCGCCAGGAGCGCCGTCGCGGCGCTGCCGATTTCCACAACATCAACCGCGATGCGTATGCCGCCATCGGCAAGCGTCCGCTCGGCAACTTCCACGCGCATGTCGCGTTCGGCGATGGGGACGAATTCGCCCCACAGGCCCCACGTGCGCCGCCGGTCGCGTCGACGCATTTCGAGAACGTCGCGAAATCCGTGCGTCGTGATGATTCCGATCCTGGGGCCGCGTCGCTCGAGCAGCGTGTTGGTGCCGACGGTCGTACCATGCACGATCGAATCGGTAGATTCAGTACCGCCGAGGGCGTGCAGACCCTCAAGAAAACCGCGCGCCTCGTCGCCACGATGCGACGGAACCTTGGCGGTACGAAACGTGCGCGTCGCCTGATCAAGCAGGAATAGGTCGGTAAAGGTGCCCCCCACGTCAACGCCGACAATCGCGCCGCGCCCGCTCATGCTCGTGCTCCGCCGCGCAGCGCTGCGGTGCCGGACAGGTCGATCGAGCCATCCTCATGCAGCGCCACCCGGTAGTCGTCGCGCGCGCGATCGCGCGATACGTAACCGAGACGAACATCGCGCGCCACCCGTTCCGGTTCGCGCGTGGCCGGGTCGCCAAATCCGCCACCGCCAGGGGTCGTCAATCGCACTTTCTGGCCGCGACGGATCTTGATATCTACGGCTTTCGATATCAGCGGCGGCGTCGCCTCGCCATCGTCGGTTTCGAAAACGAAACGATTGAGCGCCGCGGCCTTCCCGCCATTGACCCCGAAGGGTGGATACTTGCCACGCTCGCCCAGAAGAAAGATTTCGGCACCATCCTCGGCAAGGGCCTCGATCTCGTAGATCGCGCCGAGCCCGCCGCGGTGACGACCGGGACCTGCGGAATCCACGCGTAGCGCCCATTGCGTGAACATCACAGGATAGAGCGCTTCCAAAATTTCCACCGGCGGGATGGTTGCGGTCGAAATCGGGTTGTTGCCGTGATTGAGACCGTCGCCATACGGATTGCCGCCAAGCCCTCCGCCAAAAAAACAGAACATGACCCATCGCCGGCCGTGCTCGCGGCGGCCAGTCAGGGAGAGCGCATTGATCGTTGCGAATGGCGCGCCGTTGGCGCGCTCGGGAGCGATCTTAGCAAAGGCGCCAAAGATCACATCGATGACGCGCAGGATCGTCTCCGTATAGCCGCCAACCGGACGCGGCGCGGACACGCCGAGCAGCGTTGTGTCGGGAATGATAAACTCGATCGGCGCAAGACAGCCGGCATTAGCCGGAACGTCGGTAAATATGTGCTTGAGTGCCACGTAGCAACAGGCAATGCTCGTTGACCGCGCGATATTGAGAGGCCCGTCGCAGGGCGGCGCGGAGCGCGAGAAGTCCAGCCGCATGCGGTCGGCAACGATCGTCAAATCGAGCGCAATGCGCAATGGGCTGTCGCTCACGCCATCATTATCGAGAAAATCGTCGAAGCTGTAAGTACCGTCCGGCAAAGCCAGAATATTGGCGCGCATCAACGTCTCCGCGCGCGCCGACAGCGCCGCGAACGCGGCCGCAATCGTCGCGTCACCATATTCATCAAGCAGCACGGTCAGACGCCGCTCGCCAAGATCGAGGGCATTGATCTGCGCGTTGAGGTCCCCCCAGTTCGACAACGGCACGCGTGAATTGGCGGACAATATGTCGACGATGTCCTGCTGCAGCACGCCCGCGCGCATCAACTTGACCGGCGGGATGCGTACACCCTCCTGGAAACTCTCGGTCGCCTTGGCGTTGAAATTGCCTGGCACGTTGCCGCCGATGTCGAGCCAATGTCCAACCGAGGCCAGCCAGGCGAATACGCGGCCCTCGCGCATGAGCGGCCGCACGAGCCGAACGTCATTGAGATGGGTGCCGCCATCATAGGGATCGTTGAACAGGTAGGTGTCACCGGCGACAAGACCGCCATCCTTGGCGACCTTGTCGATTACGGCCTTGACCGCGAAGGCCATGGCGCCGACGAATATCGGCAGCCCCGACGTGCCCTGCACCAGCGTCGCGCCGGTTTGCGCATGATAGAGCCCGTGACAGGCGTCATGCGCCTCCGCGATAATCGGATTGAACGCCGAGCGAAAGAGTGTCGCATCCATTTCATCGGCAATCTGGACGAGGCGTCCGTTGAGCACCGCGAGGGTTACGGGATCGAGTTCGCTCATCGGCGGTCTCCCGTCTTCTTGCCGGACGGCGGCGCTTCGTAGCGCTTTGCGCGCGCGATCATCTCCGGCGCGCCGATCAACGCGTTGAGCCGTTCGAAATCGAGCATGCGCGCGCGCAATGGCTGCGTCGTGCCATGCGTAGCGAGCGACGCGTAGTAATCACTCGCGGTTTGTGCGAAGGCCCGCACAATACCGCCGGGAAAGATCACCAAAGCGAAGCCAAGGCCCTCAAGCTCAGCCGCCGACAACATTGGCGTCCTGCCGCCTTCCACCATGTTCGCCATCAGCAGCACGCCGGCGCCAAGCGCGGGCGCGATTCGCGACAGCTCGGCCTGCGTCCTCGGCGCTTCGACAAACAGGATGTCGGCGCCCGCCTCGCGGTACTGCGCCGCGCGCGCGATCGCGGATTCGAACCCCTCGACCGCAACGGCGTCGGTTCGCGCGATGACCAACGTTTCGCCCGAACGGCGCGCATCGAGCGCAGCTTTTATCTTGCCAACCATCTCCGACGTCGGGACCAACACCTTGCCATCGAGATGGCCGCAGCGCTTCGGAAATTCCTGATCCTCGATTTGTACGGCATTGGCTCCGACCCGCTCAAACAGGCGCACCGTGCGCTCGACGTTGAGCGCATTGCCATAGCCGGTATCGGCATCGACAATCAGGTGCGCGTCAACGCGCTCGCGGATCAGCGCGATCGTCTCAGCCACCTCGCTCATGCTCACGAGACCGACGTCGGGTCGCCCGAGCCTGGTATATGCAATGCCTGCGCCCGAGACATAAAGCGTCGAGAAACCCGCCTTCTCGGCGATCAGCGCGGTGAAGGCGTCGCAGATGCCCGGCGTCACCACGATGGGTTTACAGCTCAGGCGATGGCGAAGACCGTCTGCTTGGTTCATTGTCACAGTCCAAGATAGGCGCGTTTGAGATTGGGATCGTTGCCGATATCGGTGGGATTGCCCTGGAGCACGATAGCGCCGTTCTCCAATATGTATGCACGGTGCGCCACCTCAAGGCTCTGCGCCACGTTTTGCTCGACAAGCAACAAAGTTATACCCTCCGCATTGATACGCTTGATGAGCGCGAACAGTTCCTCAACCAGGAGCGGCGAAAGCCCAAGCGATGGTTCATCGAGAATGAGCAAAATCGGCTCCGCCATCAGCCCGCGGCCAATTGCAAGCATCTGCTGCTCGCCGCCAGACAAGGTTCCCGCGCGCTGCGATTGCCGCTCGGCAAGCCGCGGGAAAATTGCAAACACCCGGCCGCGATTGTCTTCGCGTCGCGGGCGGGCACGTCGATAGGCGCCGAGATCAAGATTTTCGCGCACCGTCATGTTGGGGAAGATACGACGACCCTCAGGCACCTGGATCAGGCCGCGGCCGACGATGGTGGCCGGCTTCTCGCGCCCGATGTCGATGTCGCAGAACCGGATCGCGCCGCTCCACGGCCGCAGCACGCCCGAAATGGCTCGATTGAGCGTAGATTTTCCGGCGCCATTCGAGCCCAGCACGGCGACAATTTCGCCTGCGTTCACGGCGAGATCGACGCCGCGCAAGATTTCGGTCGCGCCATAGCCGGTGCGAAGCCCGCTGACAGCGAGCACCGGCTCAGCCATTGCCGCCTCCGACCGCTGCCAATCGGCCGGCGGCGCCACGCCCGAGATAGGCCTCGATCACGCGCGAATTTCCCGCGATCGACAATGGCGGACCTTCGGCAATCAATCGGCCTTCGGCGAGAACATGAACGGTATCGGCAAGGGACATGACCGCCTGCATGACGTGCTCGATCATCACGATGGTGACGCCGCGGTCGCGAATGGCGCGGATGACCGGTAGCATGTCACGGATCTCCGAGGGGTTGAGGCCGGCAAGGACTTCGTCGAGCAGGAGGAGCGTCGGCGTGATGGCGAGAGCGCGCGCGAGTTCGAGCCGCTTGCCGCCGGACACGGTAAGGCTGGCGGCGCGTCGCTCGAGCAGGTCGCCAAGCCCGACAAGACCGGCGACCTCGGCGGCGGCAGCCAACGCCGCCGCGCGCGCCGGCCGCGACAGGTGCGCGCCGATGGCGATGTTTTCGTGCACGCTGAGGTCGGCGAACGGCTGGACGATCTGGAACGTGCGCGCGATGCCCATCCGCGCGAGGCGATGTGACGGTTGGCCGGTGATGTCGCCACCGCGGTAGAGAACCCTTCCCCCGTTCGGACGCAAGAAGCCACTCACAATGGCAAACAGCGTCGTCTTGCCGGCACCATTGGGGCCGATCAGGGCGGTGATGCTGCCGGATGCGAAATCGAGGGAAACGTCGTCGACGGCCAGCAGGCCGTCGAATCGTTTCGACACATGCTCGACGCGCATAATTTTGTCAGCCATCGCGCCGCCTCATGGGTGTGGGCGCTGGTGTCCACGCTCGCGACACGAAGTTGTAAAATTCATGGAAAACGCCGCCGACGCCGCGCGGCGCGAACGCCACAACCAGGATCAGGACGCAGCCATAGATGACGAGATCCAATCCGGGCGCATCGCCGGCAACAAGCTTGGCAAGCTCGCCAAGCATCTTGACCACCAGGGCGCCGAGCAGCGGGCCGAACACGGTGCCGATGCCCCCGATGATGGGTGCAAGCAGCGCTTCGACGGAAATCCATGGGCCGAATGCAATACCGGAATCGACGAACAAGAAATACTGCGCATAAAAGCAGCCGGCCGCCGCCGTGATCGCGGCGGAAATTGTCATCGCCGAGACTTTCATCAATGTCGCGTTGACGCCAAGCGCCCTGGCGGCACTCTCATTTTCACGCACGGCAACCAGCCAGGCGCCAAATCTGCTTGCCTCGATCACCCGCGCGACAATCAGCGAAATGGCGACCAGAGCCAGGATGATCCAGTAAAACGGTACACGGCTCTGAAACTGCAACGCCTCCGGCCGCAAGTCGAGCTTGATGAGCGTACCGACTCCGGCACCGGTAATTGGCGTGACGCTGGCAAGAATGCGCAACACCTCGGCGAACGCAAGCGTCACCAGCGCAAAATATGACCCCCTGAGCCCCGAGCGGAAGCTCACCGCACCGATCGCGGCGCCAACCAGCGCACCGGTGGCAATTCCGAGTGCAAACCCAAGCCAGGCGTTCACACCATAGCGCACCTGCAAGATCGCGGTGACGTAGGCGCCGGTACCGAAGAACGCCGAGTGACCGAACGAATATTGCCCGCCATAACCACCGAGGACATTCCAGCCCTGCCCAACCAACGCGATCAGCAGCACTGTCACCATGAAATTAAGCGCCACATTCGACGTTACCACCGCAGGCACAAGTGCAAGCGCCACCACGACGAGCAGCAGTGGAAGCAGCAGCCGTGCCGTCATATCCGCTCTCCAAACAGGCCGTTCGGGCGAAACAGAAGGACAAGAATGAACATCACAAAAATGCCAAGCTGACCAAGCGACTCACCGAGATACAATCCAGACAGGCTTTCAACGACGCCGACAAACAGCCCGCCAAGAAGCGCGCCGGCGACCGACCCCATGCCGCCAAGCACCACGATGGTGAAGGCGATGAGCACGAATGCGTTGCCCGCCTGCGGGTTGACGTAATATGTCGGAATGAGCAGGCAGGCGGCGATGGCGAGACACGCTGTTCCGAGACCGAATGTCACCGCGTAAATATGCGCGACGTCAATTCCCGACAGCTCGGCGCCGAGCTTTTCCTTGGCCACGGCGCGGATTGCCCTCCCAGTGTCGGTGCGGCTCATGACGAACCACAGGATAAGCGCGACAACGATGACGACGCCAAAAGCGACGACTCGCGGAACCGCGAGAAAGACGATCCCGAGATCGATGACGCGAAAGGCATAGTCGAGATTGATCGTGCGAGTATCGGCGCGAAACGCGTATAGCAGTCCGTTTTCGATAATGACGGCGAGCCCAAGCGTCACAAGCAAGATGTTGCGATCCTCACCATGCGCGGCCGGAGCGATGATGAAGCGCTGCAGCCCATATCCGAATACGAAAAATAACGGCGTCAGCAAGACCGCGGCGAGGTAGGGGTCAAGGCCGAGTAGGCGATGAACGAAAAACGCCGCGAACATCGCCGCCGTGAGCAGCGCGCCATGGGCAAAATTGATGATGTGCAGAACGCCGTAGATCAACGTCAGGCCGAGCGCCACCAGCGCGTAGACGGCGCCAATCAGCAGCCCGTTGAGCACCGCGGGAATCAGGATGACCGGCGACAGCATTACCGAACTCGATTGGCGCTGAGGCCACGGCGGCGGCGCCACGCGCCGCCGCCGTGGCGCCGTTCAGGCGCGCGGCATCGGGAATACTGGTTTGGCCGACGCGAAAGTCGCTGGGAATATCACCTGGATGTCGTTGCCAAGGACCTGGGTATTGACTGGCGCGGCACCTTGGTTTTGGCCGTTGACGAATTTTGTTGGCCCGTAGGGCATCAGATGTCCGGCGAAGGTCGAGCTTTCCAGGGCCGCAATGATCTTGGCACGGTCGGCGCTGGCGGCGCGCTCGATCGCGTCCGCCAGTAACAGGACACAGGAATAGTTCATGAACACTTCATACGTATAGAATTGGCCTTTGTCCTCGACCTTCTTCTTGAGCGCCAGCGCCTTCGCGTTGCGCGGATCGAACCAATGATTGCAATCCATAATGTACTGCGCCGCCTCGGGGAACTCCTTGACGAACTTGTATGACGAGGCGGCGCCGCCGAGCACCGAGTAAATTCCCTTCGGCCGTACGCGCTGCTGCTGCATCGTACGCGCGAGCAGAACGTATTCGTTATAGTAATCGGCTGGAATGACGAGATCGGGATCGCGCGCCTTTATCTTGAGCACGACGTTATTGAAATCGCGCGTCGGAGTGGGATGCGCGATGGTCTCAAGCACTTCGAAGCCCCGTCCGGGCAATTGCGCATTGAGAAGCTTTGCCAGACCCGATCCAAACAGCGAGTCTTCGTGCACGATCATCACGGATTTGGCCGGCTTACCCGCCTGATCGTTGATGGTCACAAGATTGTCGAGTGCGGTCTTGGCGATGACGCCAAATCCCGGCCCGAAGCGGAACGTGTTTTTCAGCCCGCGCGTGACGATAGAGTCGGCGACACCGACATCCACCAAATATGGCAAATCGTAACGGGCAGCGGTCTGGCTCGCGGCAAGGCAGATCGAGCTCGCATACCCGCCAATAATGCTTGAAACGCCGGCGGCGTTCATCTTCTCGACCTCGGCATTGCCGCCATCCGGCGTCGATTGCGCATCGCCGAGCATCGGTTCGAACTTCGCGCCGCCGAGCGCCTTGATACCGCCAGCGGCATTGATCTCCTCGATCGCGATCGTCGCGCCGAGACGTCCTTGCTGGCCAGAATAGGACAAGGCTCCCGAGACCGGATGCAGCACCCCGAGCTTGACGCTGGCGCCTTGCGCGCGCAGCACCGCCGGCGCGGCGACAATGCCCGTCACGGCGGCAAATGCGCCCAAGGCCGAAGTTTGCAGGAAATCACGTCGATCCAAACCCGAGCGAACTTTGGTCATCTTGAATCCTCCCCTTTCATGGACATTCTCGCGTTGATCTTGCCGTTGACACGGCGCCTGACGCCGCCAACCGGCGCCCACGTGCGCGCATCGCGCTTGCCCAGGCGCGCCAGCTCCATTTCAAGATTGTAGCGGTCTGGCCGATAGAGCGCGTGCAGATGCTCGACGCCGCGACCTCCGCGGTCATAGACGACGCGTACCAACTCGATCAGCGGCGAGCCGACGCGCACGTTAAGCACGCGCGCGGTCGTTGGCGTTGCCAGCACAGCGCTGATGCGCTGCGAGGCGCGATCGATCTCAACACCGGAGCGCTCCAGCAATGCCAACAGCGGCAGGGTGGCAAGCTCTTGCTTCGAATAGGTCGCGCCGATACGCGCGGGTACATGCGCCGTGAGATAGGAAAACGGCATGCCTTTGATCGTGCGCAAGCGCACCGAGCGCTGCATGGTCTCGCCCGGCGCGACATCGAGCGCGGCGGCCACCGGGCCGCTGCCCGGAACGTCGTCAAACGACAGCAGGCGGCTTGCCGTGCGCTCGCCCATTTCCGTGAGGTTGGCGAGGACGCCGGCAATGTCAGCGGTGATCGGCGGCGACGCCGGCTGATAGATGACGCGCGTGCCGCTGCTGCGCCGCCGCTCGATGAGGCGCTCGCGCGCGAGTTCCGCGAGTGCCCGCCGCACGGTAACGCGCGAAACGCGGTGTGATCGCGCCAAGTCGTTCTCATTGGGCAGCCGCGCGCCCAGCGCAATGGCACTGCTAAGAATACCGTCGCGCAAAACCAGATAGACTTGGCGCGACTTGGCTTCGCTAAGGCTTTCGGCCATGGAATTCCGGTGGTTGCGCCGGGGCTATTTTGTTTGGTATTATTTACCATACAAAGTTTGCCGTCCACAATATTCCTCGGGTGGATGCGACCAATGGACGAGGCGCTGACACTTTTCGATAAGCTTTGGGCGGTCCACGAGATCGCGCGCCGCGACGACGGCGAGACGCTACTTTGGGTCGATCGTCATTATATTCATGAGGGGTCGTTCAACGCATTCAGCCAACTCAGCGCGCGCGGCGCTCGCGTCGCGGAGCCCGGGCTCACGTTCGGCGTCGCCGATCATTACGTGCCGACGCGAGGGAGGGGCCGTGCCCTCGACAATTCCAATATCGCGCGCATGGTAAGCACGTTGAGCACGAACGCCACCGCGAGCGGGATTTCCTTATTCGGGCTCGACGATCCGCGCCAGGGCATCGTGCACGTGGTCGGACCCGAGCAAGGCCTCACGTTGCCGGGCCTGCTCGTCGTGTGCGGCGACAGCCATACGTCGACGCATGGCGCGCTTGGCGCCTGGGCCTTCGGTATCGGCGCTTCCGAGGTCGCGCATGTGCTGATGACGCAAACATTGTGGCAGCGAAAACCCAGCCGCATGCGCATCACGATCGATGGCCACTTTGCTCCCGGCGTCGCCGCCAAGGACATGGTGCTCGCCATTATTGCCGGCATCGGCGCCGATGGAGCGACTGGACATGCCATCGAATTTTCCGGCGCCGCAGTGCGCGCCTTGTCCGTGGAGGGACGGCTGACGCTGTGCAACATGTCGATCGAGGCCGGCGCGCGCTGCGGCATGGTGGCCCCGGACGATACGACGTTCGACTACCTGCGCGGCCGCCCCTACGCGCCCCAAGGCGCCGCGTTCGATCGCGCCGTCGAGGAGTGGTCGGCGCTGACGTGCGACGATGGTGCGACGTTCGACAAGGAAATCAGTTTCGACGCCGCTGCCATCGCGCCGATTGTTACCTGGGGCACCAGTCCGCAGGACGCGCTGCCAATCGATGCAAGCGTCCCCGATCCCGCACGCGAGCCCGACGCGGCGCGCGCGAAGTATCTGCGCGATGCTCTCGACTACATGGCGATCAAGCCTGGTCGCCGGCTTGCCGATATCAGCATTGATCGCGTCTTTATCGGATCGTGCACAAATGCCCGCATCGAGGACTTGCGCGCGGCCGCCGCCGTGCTTTCCGGCCGCGTCAGCAAGGTGCCGGGGCTTGTCTCGCCCGGTTCCTCGCTCGTCAAGCGCCAGGCCGAGGAGGAAGGTCTCGACCGCGTCTTTCGCGCTGCCGGGCTGGAATGGGCGGAGTCGGGCTGCTCGATGTGCGTCGGCATCAACGGCGATCTCGTGGCGCCGGGCGAGCGCTGCGCCTCGACCACCAACCGCAATTTCCGCGGCCGCCAGGGGCCGGGCGCGCGTACTCATCTGATGTCACCCGCGATGGTTGCGGCCGCGGCGGTGACCGGACGGCTCACCGACGTGCGGCCGCTTCTGGCCGGCCGCAAAATTTGAGGCCCGCATGGAGAAATTTACCCGGCTCACGGCGACCGCCTGTCCGATCAATATCGCCAATCTGAATACCGATCAGATTTTGCCAGCGCGATTTCTCAATTTGCCGCGCTCGGCCGGGCTCGGAAAATTCCTACTGCAGGACCTGCGCTTTGACGCCGAAGGGCGCGAGCGCGGCGATTTTCCGCTCAATCGACCGGCTTGGAGGGCCGCCGAAATCATCGTGGGTGGGCGCAACTTCGCTTGCGGCTCGTCGCGCGAAGCGGCGGTCTATGCGCTGTTTGACTACCCCATTCGTTGCGTGATCGCACCATCCTTCGCGGATATTTTCGCGGGCAACGCTGTGCGCAACGGACTGCTAACCGCGACGGTGTCGCAGGACGACGCAACCATGCTCACTGCGACACTTGAGGCAATGCCAATTCTGCCGGTGACCGTCGATCTCGATCAACAAACGATCGGCTGCGGTGATCGCAATTTCGCCTTTTCCATCGATCCCGTGCGCCGCACTCGCCTGCTCAACGGCTGGGACGACATCGCGCTGACCGAAAGCTATCGTGACCGCATCGCCGCGTTCAAGACGGCCGATCGCGCCAAACGGCCGTGGGCCATGCCAGGGGGCGCTGGATGACGCGTCGGGCGCCGCATCTATTGATCGCGGGCGCCGGCCCGGTCGGATTGACCGCCGCGATGGCGTTCGCGAGCAAGGACATTCGCGTCACCGTGGTCGAAGCGCGCGACGCCCTTGCCGACGACTTGCGCGCTTCCACCTTTCATCCGCCGACGCTGGACATGCTGGCGCCGTCAGGCATTACCGATCGCATGCTTGCGGCCGGGCTCGTTTGCCCGAATTGGCAAATTCGCATGCACCCATCGGGCGAGCGCGCGGTGTTTGATCTCTCCGTGCTGCGAGGCGAAACCGCGTATCCTTTTCGCCTTCAATGCGAGCAATCGGTCTATTGCCGGATCGTTCTCGCGGTTTTGAAGCGGCTCGCTAGCGCCACGATAAGATTCGCAACGACGTTGATCGATGTGCGCCAGACGAGTGACGCCGTCGAAGCGCGGGTTGCATCGCAAGGCGAGGAAGATATCCTCCTGGCCGACTACCTCATCGGCGCCGACGGCGCGCACAGCGCCGTGCGCAAGGCGGTCGGCGTCGCGATGTCGGGCGATGTCTATCCAGAAACGTCCATTCTTGCGACGACCCGCTTTCCCTTTCACGAGCGGCTTGAGGACCTCTCCAACGTATCCTATTGCTGGAAGCCCGACGGAACGTTCAGCCTGCTGCGCCTTCCCGGTATTTGGCGCGCGAGTCTCTATGCGCGAGATGGACAAAGTGTCGACGACGCGCTCACGGACGATGGCCTGCGCGGCCTCCTGCACGACATTGTTCCACGCGCCAACATCGACGTGCTTGAGCGGCGGCCCTATCGAATCCATCGGCGATTGGCCGCAGCCTATCGCCAGGGCCGTGTGTTTCTTGCCGGCGACGCCGCGCATCTCAACAGTCCTTCGGGGGGAATGGGAATGAACGGAGGCATCCACGACGCCTTCGACCTCGCGGACAAGCTGATCGCGGTCCTGACACAAGGCGCCGACACGCGCATCCTTGACCGCTACGAACGTGCGCGCCGCCCCATTGCTGCCGATGAAATCATCCAGCAGGCCGATCGCAATCGCTCGCGGATGCAGGAACGCGACCCCAACCGCCGACGCGCCATGCTCGATGAGCTTAAGCGAACCGCGGATAACAGGGTCAGTCTCAAAGCCTATCTTTTGAGATCGTCTATGATTGAGGGATTGCGGAAGGCCGCGGCCACTGCGTAAGTCCGAGATATGGTGGGACGCTGCGCCTTCAGGGGAGCCGAAGATGATCGCCGGTGTCAAACAGGTCGCGCGCGTTCAGGCGGCGCTAATATACGGTACGCTCGCGTTGACCGCCGCACCGATCGTTGCGTTCGCGCAGACGGATGCGTATCCGTCCCGCCCCGTAACGCTGATTGTGCCGTTTCCGCCGGGCGGCAGCTCCGATATCGTGATGCGGCTCGTCGGCCGCAGGGTTTCTGAGAGCATCAAGCAGACGATCGTCATCGAGAACCGGCCCGGCGGCGCCGGCAACGTCGCCGCGATGGCAATCAAGAATGCGCCTCCCGACGGTTACCTCTTGATGATGGGTCACGCCGGTACCCACGCCATCAATCCCTCGCTTTACGCCGATCTGAAATTTGATCCGATAAAAGATTTCGCGCCGATTACGGCGCTGATTTCGTTCAACAACATCCTTGTCGTGCCGCAGTCGAGCCCGGCGCGATCGGTTGCCGAACTTGTCGCCTATGGCAAATCGAAACCGGAAGGCCTCAACTATGGTTCGCAGGGCGTCGGTACGAGCGGGCACTTGTTGGGCGAGTTGTTCGCGCACCACGCCGGCGTGAAATTGACCCATGTACCGTATCGTGGAATAGCGCCCGCGGTGACCGACACCGTCGCCGGCCGTATGGATATGCTGTTCTCGTCCTACCTCTCCGCCGCGGGCAATATTGAAAGTGGCAAGCTGCGCATGCTGGCGATCGCCGGTACGCAACGCCATCCCCGCATTCCCGACATCGTGACGATGCCGGAGGCGGGATTTCCCGAAGTCCAGATGCAGCAATGGTTCGGGCTGTTCGCGCCCGCCAATACGCCGGCCCCCATCATCGCCAAGCTCAACGAGGAATTCGTCAAGGCGCTGCAGAGCGACGAGTTGAAGAACAGGGTCTTGCCGCAGGTAGCGTCCCTCATTCCCGGCACGCCGGAGGACCTTTCTCAGCTGGTTGCGCGTGACATCGTGCGGCTGGGTAAGGTGGTCAGGGAGTCTGGCGCACGGGTGCAATAACGCACGACCGCGAATGCCGCGCTGACCGCCGCCACGCGGCCACGGTCACGACCAAGGGTATCGAAGGCGATCCGGTTCGGTCTGCATGGACCTGCAAGAACCAAAGTAAAATTGGGTCGCGCGGGACACTGGCGCCCTGCACGAGCCGTATCGAAAAAATTCGCCGGACACGCTTGCCGATTTCCCTGCAACGGGACACGCCCTGGAAAGAAGCGATTGCCGAAATGACGCTCGAATATGCTCCCCATGGGCTGATTGGAATGCTCACCCCGCAGGCCAATACGACAGTTGAGCCGGAATTTTCGCTATTGTGGCCGCCGGGCTTTGCCATGATGAATGCAAGGCTCACGAGCGACAAGCCCACGATCGCGGCACGGCTCGTTGACTATTTCGCAAACTACGACGCCGCGCTCACGCAGTTTGCCAATGCCCCGCTGCGCGCGGTCGGCGCCGCTTGCACGGGCGCATCCTACCTTGTCGGTCGCGATCGCGAGCAGAAACTCGTCGCCGAACTGACCAGCCGGCAGGGCTATCCGTTCCTGACCGCCGCGCTCGCCGTCATCGACGCGCTCACGCAGTTGCACGCGCGGCGCATTGGCTTGGTGTCGCCCTATCCCGCCGACCTCGACGCGGCAAGCGTGGCCTATTGGCGCAGTTACGATCTTGACGTGACCGATGTCGTCAACATGACCACCGGCACGGATACGTTTCATCCGATCTACAGCATTGCCGGCGCCAAGGCCATGCGGGCGGTGCAGACACTCAAGGACAAGCCACTCGACGCCATCGTGATGCTGGGGACCGGCATGCCGACGCTTGCGCCGATCGCCGCGACCCTAGGCTGGCGCGGCCCACCGGTCATGTCATGCAATCTGTGTCTGGCGTGGGACATCGTTGCGACCATCGACGATCGCCAACCACGCGGCGCGACCTTGCGTGCGTGGCTTGGCGGCGACGGCTGGTGCGACCGTTTGAAGCTGCGTCATCCGGAACTTGTCGCGCGGTAGCAAGCATCAGCGCATTTTTCCGACACGCCGCCGCCTCCGATTGTTGCCGCTTCCAAATCCACGCGTTTCAGCGCGGTGCGGCAATCTTGCGGCTGCGCGTTAGCGCGGCGAACGCGGCAACCACCTGCTCATAGACCGGGCGCTTGAAGGGTATGATCAGCTCGGGCAGATTTTCCGCAGGCTCCCAGCGCCATTCGGAAAATTCCGCTTCATGGCCACCAGGCGGCGCGCGAACATTGATCTCGCCGTCGTCGCCGGTAAAGCGGAAACAGTACCATTTCTGCTTCTGCCCACGGTACTTGCCCTTCCAAGCCCGCCCAACAATGTCGCGCGGAATGTCGTAGCAGAGCCATTCCGCGATCTCGCCCGTTCTTTCAACCGAACGGACGTTGGTTTCCTCATACAGCTCGCGGAACGCGGCGGCGAGCGGGTCCTCGCCCTCATCGACTCCGCCCTGCGGCATCTGCCAGGAATGGGTGTCGTCGACATGTTCGGGGCCGCCAGTACGCCGCCCGATAAAAACGAGGCCGTCACGATTAACCACCATGGCGCCGACGCAGGGTCGATATGGAAGGTTCGCGTAGGAAGGCATCGAGGTCATCCCCGCGGCGCAAACACGTCGTCGCTCAGGTCGATTTCGGCTTGGCAACGGTCGCGGTCAACGGCACCAGGGAAAACCCGCGACTTTCCACCGCCTTGGCCCAGGCGGCGATGTGATCGATCGTCACCGGCAGGGCGCCAGTCACGCCGATGGCGACGCCACGCTCGCGCGCGACCTTTTCGAGCCGGGCGAGCGCGCGATCCACTTCCGCCGGCGTCGGCACGGCATCGAGCACGACATCGGCGCGTGCGAATGCCATGCGGTTGGCGCCGGCAACCTGGCTAACCACGCTGCGCGCGGAGGACCGGTCGTCGAAATAAAGCAACCCCCTCTTGGCCGTCTCGCGCAGGATCGGCGCCACCGCC
>JACQAE010000198.1 GCA_016195095.1 Pseudomonadota bacterium | reverse complement strand
TTGCTGCGTCGTCTCGGCGGTCTTGGTCAGGGTCGTGGCCGCGGCTTCGAGCTCGGTTGAGGCCGAGGACACCGTTCCGATGATGCCGCCGACGGCGGATTCGAACTCGTTGGCCAACCGGCGCATGTCGGCCTTGCGCTGCTCGGCGGCGCGGGCGTCCTCGGCCTGCTTGGCTTGCGCCTCCAGGCGCGCCTTCTCGGCGGCCTTGATCTTGAACGCCTCGACCGACCGGGCCATTTCCCCAATTTCATCGGCGCGATTGAGGCCCGGCAATGCCGCCGCGAAATCACCGGCGGCAAGAAGGCCCATGGCCCGTGCCATCGCGGCAAGCGGCTTGGAAATGGCGCGGCCGATAAAGAACGCGAACGCGGCGACCGCCAGGATGACGCAGCCAATCGCGATCTGCATCTGCAACGTGGTCGCGGCGCGCGACGCGGAGTTGGCGGCATCGGCTGCGTTACGGGATTTTTCGACGGCCTGTTGCAATGCGTCGATGACTGGCTCGGCGGAGGCATAGGCATCGGATGTCGCTTTAAGTTCCTTCTGGAGCGTTACCGCCACGTCCATCCAGGTGAAGAAGTCGCGTTGGTAACTTGCGAGCTTCTGCTGGAGGTCGCTTTGGTCGGCGGCGGGAATGGAGGTTTTGGATAGGCCGGCGGTAAATTCAGCGACGCGCTTCTTCATGTCGCTTCCGTACTTGGTATCGCGCCGCAGCATGAAATCTTTTTCGTGTCGACGCATCATCAACATGATCACGGCAAGCCGCGGTTCGTCGAATTTCTTCAGCGCGGATTCGACGTCATGGACCGATTTGCGCAACGTGCCCTCAAGACCGGAATTCTCGCTGAGACCGAGCTTGCGCCTGGCCGCGACGACGGAAGCAAAGTGCTGCAAATATTTTTCGTAGCCGGCTCGGATGGTGGCAAGGTTCTGACTAAGTTCCGTCCGAGCGGCGGCGTGAACGAGCTTCTGCAGGGTGCCAAAATCGTCAATGATTGTTTTTGCCAGCTCGGCATGTCGCTGGAGATATTTCTCGTCGCTGCGAAGCAGAAAGTCCTTTTCGGCGCGGCGGCTCTCGAGCAGATGGCCGTCGAGCTTCGCAGTCAGGGTGGCGATGGCGCGAGCGTCGGAGGCGAGGAGACGCTGCTGTTCCTGCGCGGCGCCGCCAATCAGATAAATGCCCCCCACGACGGAGAGTCCGATGATTCCGACCGCGCCGATGGCGGAAATTTTGTGGGCGATCCGAAAATGAAAAATAGAAAATGCCATGGCCAGATCCTTCAAATTTGTGGACTGCATCAAGAGTTTGTTTGCTAAGAATTAAATTCTTGTAGACCCTGATATCTAATAATGAGCTCGGGGATTGGTTGGTGGACACATCGCCGCCTGCGCTGCGTTGCTGTCAGTGGGATTGCGGTTGGGTGCGCGACCGCCCCTTGGTCAGTCCATTTTTTCTTTGATTTTGTCGCATTTTCGGCGGCGAACCGGTTCTTGCTTCGCCGGAAAAAATTCTAGCGGCGACGGGCGAGTTCGCGGTAGAGCGCCTCGGGCGACGTTGCGATCTCGCCCGCGACCTGGCGCCAGCGTCCCTTGGCGGGCAGCGCGCCGCCGTTGAGCGCGATCCAGGCGTCGACGCGCTCGGAGACGGTTTTGAGCGACAGCGTTTCCGCCTGCGCGCGCGCGCGCTGGACCTCGTGCGCCAGATGGCGTGTCAGCGCCAAGGCGAGGTCGGGATCGTCGCGCAGCGCGTTCCTGAGGCGCCGCAACGACACGACGCGCAGCACGGAATCTTGCGTCGCCACCGCGTCGCAATGATAGCGTTCGGCGAAGAGCGACGCCTCGGCGAGAAAGGCGCCAGGCCCGGCACGTTGCAACGTCAGCGCAAAGCCGTGCGGCAGCGCGCGCACCAGTTGCAGCAAGCCGCCGGCGACGAGATAGAGCGCGCGCACGCGCTCGCCCAGGCGGAAAAGGGTGCCACCGGCGGCAAGCCTTTGCTCGCGTTCCGCTAAGGATCGCAATTTTTCGCCGAGCGTGTTTGACATGATCGCGATCATGTCAGGGCCGGCTCCCGCATGGCAAGGTCAAATCGTTCAGGCAATTTCGGAGATGACGATGATCTGTGGACGCGCGGCCGGTTTATTCATCACGCTCCTTGTCCTGGCGGCGCCGCCAGCGGCGGCACAGCATCACGGCGATCCCGTTGCGCCGGACACGGCAGGCGCGTCGAGCGCGGCGGCGTCGCCCTATGCCAGCATGACCGGGCGCGCGGTGAAGGCGCTCTCGGACGAACAGGTCGCCGATCTCAGGGCCGGACGCGGCATGGGCATGGCGCTGGCGGCGGAACTCAATTCCTATCCCGGTCCCGTGCACGTCCTCGAACACGCCGACGCGCTCGAGCTTTCGTACAGACAACGGAGTGAGACGTTGGCGTTGCGCGCCGCGATGACCGCCGAGGCGATCGCCATCGGCGAACACATCATCGCGCAGGAGGCGGCACTCGACGCCCTGTTCGCCGCGCGGCGTGTCACGCGGCCCTCGCTCGACGCGGCGGTCGCCGGGATCGCGGCGGCGCAGGGGGAACTGCGCGCGGCGCATCTGCGCTACCACCTGGCGATGGTCGAGATGCTCTCGCCGGCGCAGGTCGAACGCTACGCGCAGCTTCGCGGCTACGTCCGTGCCGCCCCGCGCGATCACGGCCGCGACCAAACCCATGCCGGGCCGGGCCGCTAGGATCTCGACGCGACCGGTGCGCGATCCTGCTTTAAAATTTGATTCGGCGCGCCATCCTGGCATTGTGTTCGCGCACGATCTTGTGGCGATGGCGGTTTTCACTTTTCGGGATCATGAGTTTCGCTTGCGCATGATCTTGCCCGAAAAACGGTTCCCATTTTTCGCGATCATGCGTTTCGCTTGCGCATGATCTTGCCCGAAAAACGGTTCCCATTTTTCGGGATCATGAGTTTCGCTTGCGCATGATCTTGCCCGAAAAACGGTTCCCATTTTTCGGGATCATGCGCTAGTACCTCACCCCCGAGGTTGCCGGCGGCAGCGCAAGCTGGCGCAGCAACTTGCGCTGAACATTGAGGTGCTCGGTGGATGCCGGCGCGTTGGCGATCGCGCCATAGTCCTGGCGCAGCTGGTCGAGACGCGGCGAGCGCGCGCCGGCGGCGGCGAAATGCGCCTCGATGTCGGTGGCGTTCTGGCGCAGCAGCGCGCGCGCTTCCTCGGCCTTTCCCGCGTCGCGCAGCTGCACGGCGGTCTCGGTGCGCGCGCGCGCCACCTGCTCGACGACCGCCTCCATCACCCGATTGTCGCGGCTGGCGCCCGCCTCGGCGGCAATCGCGGTGAAGCGGCCACTGATACCGGCGTCAAGCCGGTGCTGGGAGCCGTCCTGCGGCTGCGTATAGGTGACGCTGACGCGGCCGAAATCGCGGGTGTCGCCGGCGACCTGCGGGTCGGCCTCGACTTCGAGCAGCACATAATGCTCGGTCGCCTGATAGACTTGGCCGAGCGTGAACTGCGCGTGTTGCGCGGTGATCGTGCCCTCGCGGCTGAGCGCGCGCACGGCGCGAAGGCCGGGGGCAAGATCGACATCGATGGAGACCATTTGCGCGCAGGAGGCAAGCACGTCGTCAAATTCGCGGTTGAAGATCGGGATGAGATCGGCGGGCGCGCTGGCGAAGGCATGGTTGCCGTCGCTCGCGCGCGCGAGCTGCGCCATGAGGTCCTCGTTGTAGTTGAGGCCGAGGCCGATCGTGCTCACGGAAATGCCCTCGGCCAGGAGGTCGCGGCCAAGCTGGGCGAACTCCGCGGGCAGGCGCGGGCCGACATTGGCGTGGCCGTCGGAAATGAGCACGACGCGGTTGAGGCGGCGGTTGTCGCGGTGCTTGCGCACCTCGCGCGCGCCTTCAAGAATGCCGGCGTGGATGGCGGTCGAGCCGCGCGCGGCGACGCCCTCGATCGGATCGGTGAAGGCGGCGTGGTCGTCGACCTTGCGCGACGGCACGAGCACGTCGACGCGGTCGTCGAATATGACAACCGCGGCAAAGTCCTCGCCGTTGAGCCGCCGCAGCGCGGAAATGGCCGCAACACGCGCCTGTGCCATGCGCGAGCCCTGCATGGAGCCGGAGCGGTCGATGACGAAGGCGACGTTGACGGGATTGCGCTGCATTGCCTGCGGTTGGCAGCCGGTGAGCGCGATGCGCAGATAATTCTTCTGTGCCGCGTCGGCCTGCATCAGCGGCTGGCCGAGGCGCACGTCGAGCGTCATCGGCTGCGCGGCTTGGGTTTGGGAAATCGCGAAAAACACGCTGGCGAAGGCAAAGGGGCACAGACCGGCGGCGTGACCGTTCATCATAGGCTCCCGAAAATGGCTCCACCCGGGCGCCATGATGCGGGTGAGGCGGGCGAAATTGCGGTCGCACGGTGTCGGCGCGGTGGACCAGCCGGAAATTCACCGCTTTGAGTTTGCCGCGCCGGCGCGAATGTCGGGCGGACCGCCGCGCCGGAAGCCACCTATTGCGGCGGTCTGTTTTGCTCCTTGGTGCCGGTCACCAGGATGCCGTTGGCGCGCACGGTATAGGCCGGCGGCACCTGCGTCAGCGTCTTGTTGAGCAGGCCGCGGATGCCGGCGCGCGTGCAGACATATTCGATCTTATTGAGCGCGTGCAATGCGGCGGCGAAACTCAACGGCAAATTGTTGTCTTCCAGAAAATGGTCGCGCAGCGCCACCTGCGCCGCCTCGACCATGGTGATCACGGTTTCAATATCGACCGAAAGGTAGCGGAAGTCCTGGTAGGCATCGAGGCCGAGATTGAGATAGGAAAGCGCGTTCACAAAACTCGTCGTGATGGTCCGGTTGGCGCTGGCAAGGCTCAGCGTCAGGCCGGCGAGGCCGCCGGCGAGGTTGAGTTCCTTCTGCAAGAATTCGAAATATTCGTTCCGCTCCTTCAATCCCGCCAGATAATTGCGGCAGATGATCATCGAAGCATTGGCGCCGCTGCGAAGATAGTAACGGGTGGATTGTTTCCAGCGCTCTTCCGGGGTCCTCGCATCGGCGAAAAAAAGCGTGAAGTCGCGGCGCGGCCGCACGCTGATGTCGAACGCGATATCCTCGCGCAACTTGAGACCGAAAAACCCGGAGTAGGAATTGGCTTGCGTGAGCTGGCGCGAGGGGGCGGCGTCGACATAGTTGAACTCGAGGCCGTATCCATACGCCAAAATCGCGCTTGCATTGAGAAACTCGCGCACCGCAACCGTCGCCTGCCGATCGCCGACGATCTGCGTCGGGCTCAGCGGATGGCGCATGCAACCGCCGAGCGATATGGACAATAGGACAAGCAAAATCCCCGCCAATTTTGTGTGCACCGCCCCCTCCAAGACAAACTCCAGCCCGCGCCGAGTATGCGGTCGAATTCCGCGGCTACCGCCATCATTTTCGCGGACGCGCCTGCGATCCATGAGGACGTGGGGACAGCGTGCAAAACGACAACTTATTGGTGTATGAGGCTTGACAAAATCGAAGGGCCGATCGCACGCGTGCGGCCCAACCGGCAATGCCGGCGTTGCGCGGCGCGCGCCGATCTTGCCG
>JACQAE010000205.1 GCA_016195095.1 Pseudomonadota bacterium | reverse complement strand
TGGCCTGGTCGAGGCGACCAAGCGGGCGTTTCGCGTGCGCGATCGCGTCGTCACCGACCCGGCGCGCGCGGGCGGCGAGCTGAGCGGCTATCTTGAGCCGGCATTCCTTGACGCCCAGGCGGCGCGCATCGACCCGCGCAAGGCCGCGCCATGGCCGGCCGCGCCCGGCGCCGGCGACACGGTGTGGATGGGCGCCGCCGACGGCGGCGGCTGCGTCGTGTCCTATATCCAGTCGCTCTATTGGGAATACGGCTCGGGCTGCGTGCTGCCCGGCACCGGCATTCTCATGCAGAATCGTGGCGCGAGCTTCGCGCTCGACGCACGCGCGCTCAACGCGCTGGCGCCCGGACGCTTGCCGTTCCACACCCTCAATCCGGCGCTGGCGGTACTCGGCGACGGCCGCGTCATGGCCTATGGAGCCATGGGCGGTGACGGCCAGCCGCAATCGCAGGCGGCTCTCTTCACCCGCCACGTGACATTCCGCCAGCCGCTGGAGCACGCGATCGACGCGCCACGCTGGCTGCTCGGGCGCACCTGGGGTTCGCCGCTCACCAACCTGCGCCTGGAGCCGCGTTTCGACGCCGGCTTGATCGAGCGCATGGCGGCGGCCGGCCACGACGTGGAGGTTCTGGCCGAGCCTTATAGCGACACGATGGGGCATGCCGGCGCCGTGGTGCTGCATGCCGACGGAACCTGCGAGGGCGGCCATGACCCGCGCGCCGATGGCGGCGCGCTCGGCGCCTGAACGCCGGCGAACGCATGGCGCCTCGTCGGTGCACTTGATCCCGGCGCGCATTTGCAAGAGATTACGCCGCCAACCGGCGGTTCTGTGCCGGGATTGGCGCCGGCGCGACGCCCGCCAACCGCCAATTGTCAATCGTCTGGAACGTGCACGCCATGGACAACCAATCGACACCCGCCACCGGCCGCCGCATCGTGTGGCAAAGCGTGTTGACCGTCCTCTCCGCCGCCGTGCTGATCGGCGCCGAGGTTTTCGGCGGCGCCTATGCCGGTGGCTGGGCGCTGGCCAACCTGTTTGGCCTCGGTGAATACGGTGCCTATGCGCTGCAGGTGATCTTGTTGGCGCTCGGCCTCGCGGTCATGGTTGGTTTCGTGCGCGCGGGAATGCGCGTGGAGCCGTTCACCGCGCGCGGCTGATCACAATGTTGAGAACTTTTTCACCACGCTGACGCGCGAGCGGAACAAAAGTCTTGCGCACCGCGTGCAAATCACATATTTGCATTTTTGCTCAATTTCGCACGTGCCTGTGGCCGTGTGTCGGTCGGTGGGCATCCGGACAAGAGGCCGGACAGCCGCCTGAGGAAGAAACCTGTCTTCCTTAGCACCGTGACCGGCAGCCGGAGGCGAAACCGGCGCACCCCGCGCTCAACGGGGGACGCGGCTTAAAGCAACGACGGAATGGGCTTCTTTGGTCTCTGCCGGCTTTCCACCAGCCGGCGCGGGTTACCGTAGAGGCTTGTTCATCATTGCCGGCCGTGCGGAACGGGCGCTCCCCTTTCCAATCCAAGGCAGCATGGGCGGGTAACGAGATTCGCTGAGCTTGCGCGTCCCCATCGCGCGCCAGCTGGCGGCTCGAAATCCGCGTCATCCAGGCGGCTTGCCGCCTCTTGAGCCGTGGGGAGAGCGCCATGACTGAGCGCATCCGCGATTTCCTTCGCCGTCGCAACGATGACGGACCGTGTCTTGTCGTCGACCTCGGCGTGGTGCGGGAAAACTATCAGGCGTTTGCCAAGGCGCTGCCGGACACAAGGGTCTATTACGCCGTCAAGGCCAATCCGGCGCCGGAGGTGCTTGCGCTTTTGGTGTCGCTTGGCTCGTGTTTCGACACCGCCTCGCTCGCCGAGATCGAGATGGTGCTCGCCGCCGGCGCCACGGCGGAGCGCATCTCTTATGGCAATACGATCAAGAAGGAGCGCGATATCGCGCGCGCCCACGCGCTTGGCGTGCGGCTCTACGCGGTCGATTGCCTCGCCGAGGTCGAGAAGGTCGCGCGCGCGGCGCCCGGCGCACGCGTGTTCTGCCGCGTTCTGTCCGATTGCATCGGCGCGGAATGGCCGCTGTGTGTCGTTCCATGTCGGTTCGCAGCAGCGCAATACGCATGCCTGGGATCGCGCGCTGGCGTCGGTGGCGGCGGTATATCGCGAATGCGGTGAGCGCGGGCTGTCGCTATCGATGGTCAATCTCGGCGGCGGATTTCCCACCAAGTACCTCAAAAACGTGCCGACGGTGAAGGCCTATGGCTCGGCTATCTTCCGCGCCCTGCGCAAGCATTTCGGCAACCGCATCCCGGAAACGATCATCGAGCCGGGCCGCGGCATGGTCGGCAATGCCGGCATCATCGAGGCCGAGGTCGTGCTGGTGTCGCGCAAGAGCGCCGAGGACGACGTGCGCTGGGTCTATCTCGACATCGGCAAGTTCGGCGGGCTTGCCGAGACGATGGACGAATCGATCCGCTATCCGATCCGCACGCCGCGCGACGGCGACGAGGTTGGCGCCTGCGTGATCGCCGGCCCGACCTGCGATTCGGCTGACGTGCTCTACGAAAAGCAGCCCTACGCGCTGCCGGTCAGCCTCGAAATCGGCGACAAGGTGCTCATCGAGGGCACCGGGGCCTATACCGCAACCTATGCCTCGGTCGCCTTCAACGGCTTCGCGCCGCTCAGGGCCTATCACATCTGAACCGGCGCCGCGCGCCGCCTCTTGAGCATTTTCCGGCGGAGTGGGAACCGGTTCGCCGCAGAAAATGCGACAAGGTCAAAGAAAATAGAGCGCTTTCCGATTGGATTGAAACGCAAAGCGCTAGAGCTTGATCGCGGAATGCGGAAACCGGTTTTCGGAAAAGATCATGCGTGTGCATGAGGGCCAGAGCCTTCGCCCGATTCAATTCGGGGTGAAAAGGCTCTGACCCGCCACCCGCGCACGATCGGCGATTTTCCGCCGCCCGCGACGCATGATCGCGTCGCGAGAGCCAGCGCGTGCCTCAGCCCTTGAAGCCGCCGGCCGCCAGGAAGGCCAGCTCCTGCGGTGTCGACTGCCGTCCGAGCAGGTCGTTGCGCTGCGGGAAGCGACCAAAGCGGTGGATGATGTCGGCGTGAAGTTGCGCCCATTTCAGCAACTCCGCGTCGGCCATCGCGCGGAAAAGCCGGATGCAGCGCTCCTGGTCGGCGATGTCCTCGGAATGCTCGAAGGGAAGATAGAAGAACGTGCGCAGCGAAGGCTCGACCGCGCGGTCGTGGCCGCGCGCAATTGCCCGCTCGGCCACGGTGCGCGCCTGCGGGTCGGCGGCGAAGGCGCGCGCGTCGTCACGGAACATGTTGCGCGGAAACTGGTCGAGCACCAGGAGAAGCGCGAGCGCCCCCTGCGCGCTTGTTTCCCACGCGTCCAGACGATGCGCCGCCGCCGCCTCGTAGAGCGCGAGGAAGCGCGCGCGGATTTCGGCGTCGAAAGATGCGTCCTTTTTGAACCAGCGTTCGGGACCGGCCTCGCACCAGAACGCGACGACATCCGTGGGCCGTGGTGGCGTCGTGTCGGCCGACGCCGTCATATTCGCGTTTGTCCCGAGCAGATGCGCTCATAGAGCACCTTATCCATCGACTTGAAGGCGCGCGCGCGCATTTCGTTGAAGTAGACCTTGTCGCTGATCGCCGCCGGGTCGAAACCCTGGCTCACCAGGTCGATCTTCTTTTGCTTGAATGTCGAGGTGACCTCGACCTCGCCGCGAATACGCACAAACAGCGGTTGCGCGTATTCGGGCAATTCGCGCGCCAGGAAGGCGGGCAGGCCGGCCAGGTCGAATCCCTCCCCGACCACAAGCGCCGCCATGCCGGCGCGGCCCTCCTGCTGCGGCACCGGCACGCCATAGACGTTGGCGTCGAGGACGCCGGGATAGCGGGTGATCTGCTCTGATACTTCCGAGGTCGAGACGTTCTCGCCCTTCCAGCGGTAGGTGTCGCCGATACGGTCGACGAAATAGAAATAGCCGCCGCGCTCGCGGCGCATGAGGTCGCCGGTGCGGAACCAGGCGTCGTTTCTGCGAAATACGTTACGCAGGATCTTGCGCTCCGTTTCCGCCGCCGTCGCGTAGCCCTCGAAGCGCGCCGAGGGCCGGTCAGCATCCTTGACGATGCGCCCGATTGCCTCGCCGACCTCGCCGGGCGCGCAGGGGACGCAGAAGCCGCGCTGGTCGCGCACGGGCGCCTCCTTCTCGACGTCAAAACGCACGACCTTCACCGGAAAGCGATGCGCCAGAAACCAAGGAATGCGCCCGACCGCGCCTTCCTTGCCCTCGAAATTGAACAGGTTCACGTTGCCTTCGGTGGCGGCGTAGAATTCCAAAATGAGCGGAATGCGAAAGCGGCGCTTGAACTGCGCCCAAATGTCCGGGCGCAGGCCGTTGCCGCAGGCAAGACGCAGGCGGTGCGATGTTTCGCTCGGATGCGCCGGCGTATGCACCAGGTAGCGGCACAATTCGCCGATGTAATGGAAGATGGTGCAGTTCCAGCGCGCGATGTCGTCCCAGAATTCACTGGCCGAAAAGCGCTCGCGGATGACGCAGGATCCGCCCACGAGCAGTACGGCGCCGGTCGCCACCACGCCGCCGACCGTGTGATACATGGGCAGGCAATTGTAGCTCACGTCGCTCGCGCGCGTCGCCATGACGCCGGCAAAGGCGTGGCTCGCCAGCATCAGCCGGTAATGATTGATGTTGGCTGCCTTGGGCAGGCCGGTCGTGCCGGACGTGTAAATGTAGAGGGCATGGTCCTCGATGGTCAGCGGGCTGCGCTCCTGCGCCGTCAGCGGCTCGCCCGGGCGCGCCGCGACGTCAAGGTCGATCCGCGGCAGGTCCGCGGACGCCTCGCCATGCAGCCACACGCGCACGTCGCCGGTGATTTGCGCGCGCACGGCGTCGAGCACTTCAAGGAGCGGCGCCGCGACGATGACATGGCGTGGCTTGACCACGTTGATGCAGTGCAGGAGCGGCTGCCCGGTCAGGTTGGTGTTGACCAGCGCCACCACGCCGCCGGCATGCGTGATGCCGAGCCAGATGGCGAGATATTCCGGCCGGTTGTGCATGATGAGGCACACCACGTCGCCCTTGCGCACGCCGTGCGCGCGCGCCCAGCGCGCATAGCGGTTGGCGCGCGCCGACAACGTGCGGTAGGTCAGCGATTCATGATTGCAGACCAGCGCCGGCCGCTCGCCAAATCGCCGCGCCAATTCCTCGATCACGTCGGGAAAAACCCGTTTCGGCCGGCGCGCGATATGCGTCGTCCAGCGCAGCGTGCGCACCGCGCCGACGAGCGAGACGACATCGGCGCGGATGAGATCGATGATCCCCATGCGTCTCCTGAGCGTCCCTTGCATGCGCCGCCGGACTACGCGATTCGCTTGCGGCAGCATCAGGCAGCGACGCGCGTGTGACAAGCCCCGCGCGTGCCGCTGCCGATCAAGGCCGCGCGTTACCGGTGCTGCGCTGCAATGTGCGACGTGGGCTCAGCGTGCCGCCGCGTCAGGCGCGCCATTGCGCGCGGGCGCCGGCGGCGCCCGCTTGGCGACGGCGGGCTTGGTTCCACCGCCGGACGTCAGCGCCGGCTTGGTACCATTGCCGGCCGCGAGCGCCGGCTTGGTACCATTGCCGGCCGCGAGCGCCGGGCTGGTGCCGTTGCCTGGCGCGCGCGCCGGCTTAGTGCCAATTGCGGCGGTTTTTGGTGGGGCCGCCGCGGGCACGGCTGCCGCCTGCGCCGGCCTTTTTTTCGACTTGGCGCCGCCGGCGCGGGCGGCCTTGCGGCCGGATTTGGGCTTGGCCGACGTCGCCTCGCCGTCGCCCGCCCGCGCAACCGCCCCCTCGGGCCGCGCCGGCCCGGTATAGACGACGACCGGTGGCATCGCGGCATATCCCGACCCCAGCACGGCGGCCGCGTTCGCCTGCGGGCTGCGCAGGGTGGACAGAAGAAATCCCAACGGTGAATTCGATTCGGTGGTGGCGAGCTCTTCCTCGGTCTCCTCCGCCGCCGGGCGCTTGCGATTACGGCCGCACACGTCCTCGCGCAGATTGGGCGGGGTGGCATTGACCGGCACGAGCGCGTCGACGCTGCCAAGCGAGGGCGTGAGCCATGACAGCGGGTTCTCGGCAAATCCGCGCTCGAACAACTGCGCCGCCTTGAGCGTGCGCACCGACGCCGACGGCGCGCCGAGCACGACGGCGATCAGGCGCTTGTTGCCGCGCGTGGCGGTGGCAACGACATTGAACCCAGAGGCGCAGATGAAACCGGTCTTCATGCCGTCGGCGCCGGGATAGGCGTCGATCAGCCGGTTGGTGTTGCGAATAAGCCGCTTGCCGAAGCGGATCGCGGGGATGCGCCAATAGGGCTCGTATTCGGGGAAATCGCGAATGATCGCGCGCGCCAGGATGGCGAGGTCGCGGGCGGAGGAGATCTGGTTGTCGGCCGGCAGCCCGTTGGGATTGACGAAGATCGACTGCGTCATGCCCAGGCGTTGCGCCGACGCATTCATCTCGTTGGCGAATTTCTCGACCGAGCCGGAAACGCCTTCCGCCAGCACGACGGCGATGTCGTTGGCTGATTTCACCAACAGCATCTTGAGCGCGTTGTCGACGGTCACGATCGTGCCCGGCTTGAACCCCATCTTCGAGGGCGCTTGCGCCGCGGCGTAGCGCGAGACCCGCAGCGTCCGATCGATCGGCATGCGGCCTTCACGCACCGCCTTGAGCGTCACATAGGCGGTCATGAGTTTGGTGACGGAAGCGGGATACCACGGGTAGGCGGCATTCTGCGCGTGCAGCACCTTGCCGCTGTTGGCGTCGATCAACAGCAGCGCCTCGGCGGCGGCGGGGCGCGCGGCGGAAAACACGATGGCGGCGAACACAACGGCGGCGAAAAGTCCGGCGCGAAATGGAACATTTGCTGTCGTTGCGCGATAAGGCACGATTTCCGCTCCGGCTGCCGTCGTGGTGTTTCGCGAACGCAGGCTGCGCCGCATGGCGTGGCGCTGCCGTGCCGGCTGCGCGCGCGCTTGAGCGCGCCGGCGAAGCGAAGCCTATGTAAACGGAACGCGCCGCCAAGGCAAATTCGCGCGGAATACTTGCCTCCGCGCGCATTGGCCATGATTTCGCGCGGCTAAGCGCGCGGCCAATGCGCGCGCTTGGGCATTGGCGCGCGCGCGCCGACTTGAGTATGCTGTGACGGCACGGGAGACGATCATGCGCGCAGCCATTATCGGATGGGCACATTCCCAGTTCGGCCGCCTCGACGGCGAAAGCGTGGAGAGCCTGATCGTGCGCGTCGCCGGCGACGCGCTGGCCGACGCCGGCGTGGATGCCGCCGATGTTGACGAGATCGTGCTCGGACATTTCAATGGTGGATTCTCCGCGCAGGATTTCACCGCCGCGCTGGTGTTGCAGGCGGCGCCGGAGTTTCGCTTCAAGCGCGCGACGCGCGTCGAGAACGCCTGCGCGACCGGGTCGGCGGCGGTGCATCAGGGCATCAAGGCGATCATGGCCGGCAGCGCGCGCGTGGTGCTCGTCGTCGGCGTCGAGCAGATGACGGCGACGCCGGGCGCGGAGATTGGCAAGATCCTGCTCAAATGCGCCTATGTCCGCGAGGAGGCCGATACCGAAGGCGGGTTCGCCGGCATATTCGGGCGCATCGCCGCCGCCTATTTCCAGAAATATGGCGACCAGTCGGACGCGCTGGCGCTGATCGCGGCGAAAAACCACAAGAACGGCGTCGCCAATCCCTTTGCGCAGATGCGCAAGGATCTCGGCTTTACCTTCTGCCGCCAGCCGAGCGAGAAGAACCCTTTTGTCGCCGGCCCGCTCAAGCGCACCGACTGCTCGCCCGTCTCCGACGGCGCGGCGGCGCTGGTTCTCGCCGACGCGGACGCGGCGCAAGCTATGGCCAAGGCCGTGGGCTTCCGCGCCGCCATGCATGTGCAGGATTTCCTGCCGCTGTCCAAGCGCGACATCCTTCGCTTCGAGGGCTGCGCCGAGGCCTGGCGGCGGGCGCTCGCCGAAGCGCGGGTCACGCTTGACGATCTTTCCTTTGTCGAAACGCATGACTGTTTCACCATCGCGGAACTGATGGAATACGAAGCCATGGGGCTGGCGCCGGCGGGGCAGGGCGCGCGCGTGATCAAGGACGGCGTCACCGGCATGGGCGGCCGACTTCCGGTCAACCCGTCCGGCGGCCTCAAGGCGAAAGGCCATCCGATCGGCGCCACTGGCGTGTCGATGCACGCGCTCACCGCCATGCAGCTGTGCGGCGCGGCCGGCGACATGCAGGTGCGCGACGCCAGGCTCGGCGGCGTCTTCAACATGGGCGGTGCCGCCGTCGCAAATTATGTGAGTATCCTCGAGCGGCTCAAGTAGCGCTGCAATTCCGTCTATTCCACGTCGAGCGGCGCGGCCTGGCGACCGTCCGGTTGGGCGGGGAGGAATTGCGCGCGCGCGAGCGCGGCGAATACTCCGCCGCTGACGAGCAACTCGCTGAAATTGCCGCTTTCGACGATGCGTCCGTCGACGAAGACGAGGATGCGCGTGGCGTCGCGCACCGTGGAGAGGCGATGGGCGATGACGAAGGTGGTACGGTCCTTCATCACCTCGTCGAGGGCGGCCTGCACCTTGGCTTCCGTCGCCGCGTCGAGCGCGCTCGTGGCTTCGTCGAGAATGAGAATCGGCGGATCCTTGAGCAGCGCGCGCGCGATCGACAGCCGCTGGCGTTCGCCGCCCGAGATCAGCCGGCCACGCTCACCGACCGACGCCTCGAAACGCCGCGGATGGCGGTCGATGAAATCCAGCGCCTGCGCGCGCGACGCGGCGTACTCGATTTCCTCGTTGCTGGCATCGGGCTTTCCGATGCGCAGGTTCTCCATGATCGTGCGGTTGAACAAGAGCGTTTCCTGGAAGACGACGCCGATATTGCGCCGCAGCGCGTCAAGTTTGATGGCGCGGATATCCATGCCGTCGATGGTGATGACGCCGGATTGCGGGTCGAACATGCGGTGGAGGAGCGCCAGCGCCGTCGATTTGCCGGCGCCTGTCGCTCCGACCAGCGCGACCGTTTCGCCGGGAAGAACGGTAAGGGTGAGGTCGGCCACCGCCGACCGCTTGCCGTCATAGGAAAACGAAACGTCCTTGAATTCGACGAGCCCGCGTACCCGGCCCGGATCGACGGCATCGGCGCGGTCGCGCACCGCCGGCACGGTGTCGAGCACCGCGAAAAACTCGCTCAGCCGCGGCGCGTCGAGGAACAGCCGGTTGGCGAAGCTCGCGGCCTGCTCAAGCCGCGTCGTCAACAGCCCTGCAAAACTCATGAACATGACGATGTCGCCGATCGTGGCGAGGGAGTGCAGATGCAGGTACGTGCCGGCGAGGAAAATCGCGAGCAACGTCAGCGTCGTCGACGCCCGCGTCGCCACCGCCACCAATGCCCACCAGGACAGCACCGGCAACTGCGCGCCGAGCAGGCGATCGACCAGGCCCTTGAGCCCGGCGACCTCGGCCTCCACGCGCGCGAAGCTCTGCACCAGCGCGACGTTGCCGAACGTGTCGGAGGCGCGCTCGGCAAGGTCGGTATAGTGGCGCTCGACCGTCATCTGCATCGCCTCGGTCCGGCGCAGCACCATGGTCGTGAGCAGCGCGAAGACGACGCACAGGCAAATGAGCAGTAGCGCCAGCCGCCAGTTGAGCAGCAGCGACACCGGCAGCAGCACGAGGAGCGAAACGATGGCGGCAAGATTCTCGCGGAAGAACCCGACCCACAATGCCCATAGCGAATCAGTGCCGATCAGCATGATTTTCATTAGCCGGCCGGTATGCGAGGCGGCATGGTAGCTCAGCGGTAACTGCATAACGTGTTCGAAATAGCCGGTCAGAACCGCATGCCGGCGCTGGTGCGCGAGGCGGTCGGCGTGTAGCGCGACGAGCACGCCCGATCCGATGGTGAAGAGGCCGAATCCGGCCCAGGCCGCGAGCAGCGGCAGGAGTTCGCTCCACGCCGGTGGCACGCCCTGGCCTTGCGCCGCGGCCAAAGTATCGATGATGCGCCCAAACAGGATCGGCTCGGCGAATTGCGCGCCGGCCAGCGCCAAGTTGGCCCAGGTCAGGATCCAGGCCAGCCGCGACTGGGGGG
>JACQAE010000204.1 GCA_016195095.1 Pseudomonadota bacterium | reverse complement strand
TTCTTGGCGGTTGCCTTCTTGGCGGTTGCCTTCTTGGCGGTTGCCTTCTTGGCGCTCGCCTTCTTGGCAATTGCCTGACGTGCGGGGGCCTTCGCGCCAGCCGCCTTGCCCGAACCCTTGCGCCTGGACGCAGGCGCCGCCCTCTTTTTCGCGGCCTTTGCCTTGGCGCTACCCGCGGTTTTGCGTTTGCGTGCCGCCGCGCGTTTTGTCTTCGTGGGCATGATCGCCTCCCGACGCCGCCTCTGGGTCCATTTCATGATCGCAAAAAGGTGAAAGCTTTTCGCGCGTGATCATGCTCGCATGCACGGTGTTAGGCCGCCACCGCGATTCCCGCCATAACGATCTCGCGCGCGAGCGATTTCCGCCTGATCCGAATCGCGAAGCGCTCGATCTTCTTTCGCTTTGTCGCTTTTTCCGCGGCGAACCGGTTCCCACTTCGCCGGAAAATGCCCTAGTCGATCGCAACCTCCGCCAACCTGGCCAGCACCGCGGCCTCGCGCTCGACTGCCGCGAGAACGAGGTCGCGCGTACGCGGCGGCAGGTCGAGGCCGAGCGCCGCCCGATGTCCCTTGGGCGACATCTTGCGCAGGGTCTTGCCAATGATATCGATGAGCTTGGCGTCGTCGTAATGCGAATATCTCCCGAAGAACTCGTCGAAATAGTGCTCCAGGAAGACGACATCGACCACGTTTTCAAGCGCTTGCGACTCCTTATCTTTCTTCAATCGCTCCTTCTTGACGAGGCCCGCGACGTGCTCGATTTGGCCGCGATCATAGCCCTGCGCGGCCATGATCCCCTCCAGGAGCTTGGCGTGATGGTCGCGGCAGGCGCGGCGCCAGTCATTATATCCCTCGCGCCCCTGCGGAAAGCGCGCGCGCGCAATATCGAAGCGGCGTATATGCTGGCCGCGCGCCGCGATCAGCAGCAGTTCGGACGCCCCCGGATACATGGTTTCGAGCCGGCTGCTCATGCGCTGCGAATAGACGACCTCGTAGGGGCGCGTCACGCCCGCCACGTCGAGCGTGCGCGGGTCGTCGGCATTGGCGGCATCGATGGCCGCGATCACCGCCAGGTATCTGCGCGTGGGCTCCGACATGCGATCGCGCCTGCCCCATCCAACATTGTTGACGCCGCCCCCATCCGGGACGGCGCGGCGCGGTCCCCTCATTGACGAAAAATTTGAGCGAAGCCGCGCTTGCGATATATTCACACAATTGCAACCGTTGGTGTCAACCCCACCGGTAATGACGGAAAACCCCGGGGAACGCACGCGCGCCGCCCTGGGAGAACGGAGCGGAGAGAATACCCATGGCCATCGACTTCAACGGCACAACGATCGCCACCACGCCCAGCGGTTACCTGGAGAATCGGGACGATTGGAACGAGGACCTTGCGCGCCATATGGCCAAGCTCGAGAACATCGAATTGACCGACCGGCATTGGGACATGATCAAGTACCTGCGCGAGGAATTCTTCGGCAATAACGAGCACCAGCCCAATACGCGGACCATCGTCAAGGAACTGTCGGCGCGATGGGGCGCGACAGTCGACCAAAAGGGGCTCTATGATCTTTTCCCCGGCGACCCCTCCAAGCAGGCCGGCCGCATCGCCGGACTGCCCGAGAGCCGTCGTAAGGGGGGATATTGAGGCGCGGCGCGCGCGCCACCGCACGAAGACGGCACGCGCCGGCGGGCCGGGCGCACAATTTTCGCCGGTGCCGCGAAATTTGCTTGACCCGCACCCGGGGATCATATGTTGTTTTCGGAATATGAACATGACGGTCGGAAAGCTGACCCGAGGTCGGGCTTGCGGTCCCGCCGGCTAAAGCGAATGTGCAGGAATGGACCACAGGGCCGAGGCGTCGCCATCGCCAATTTCGCCGCCGCCCCCGGTTCGCGGGGTTTGGCGCGCGGCGCGGCGCTAGCGCCTCTCGGGGCGATTGGCCCCTCCCTCGGCGAATTGAAGATGTGATTGCGGGCAATACTTATGCGGCGCTATGCCTGACGTGCTCAAGGCGCTCAACTCGGATATAAACCTATTCTGCTAACGCCGATCGACAAAACCCGACCTCAACCAACATGCGGACGATGACGATGACCGAACATTTACTCGACGCAAAGGGCTTGAACTGTCCACTGCCGATCCTGAAGGCGAAAAAGGCGCTCAAGGACGTGCGCGTCGGCGGCACGCTTGAGGTGCACGCGACCGACCCCGGTTCGGTCGCCGATTTCGTGGCGTTTTGCCGCGCGACCGGCAACGAACTGGTCGAATCGACGCAGAACACCGACGTCTATCGGTTCGTCATCAAGCGCCTCGCGTGAGCGCTTGCCCCTGACGTTATTGCCGATCGACGCCTTGCCGATCGACGCCTTGCCGTCTCGCGGACCAGGAGGAGGCACCTTTTCATGGGCGGACTAGCCACTACCACGATCGTCGGCCTGGGCGGCCTCATCATCGGCCTCGTTTTCGGCGCCACCGCCCAGCGCACCAATTTCTGCACCATGGGGGCCATTACCGATCTCGTTCTCATGGGCGACGGGCGGCGCTTGCGCGCCTGGGTGCTGGCGATCGCCGTGGCCATCATCGGAACCCAGGCGCTGCACGCAAGCGGCGCCATCGATATCAATCAATCGATCTATCTCACCACCAATTTCGGGTGGTTCGGCGCTATTCTGGGCGGCGCGATGTTCGGGTTCGGCATGACGCTCGCCGGCGGCTGCGGCAGCAAGACGCTGGTACGCCTGGGGGCCGGCAACCTCAAATCGCTGGTGGTCGCGATCATCCTTGGCATCGTCGCCTATATGACGCTGCGCGGGCTGTTGGCGCTCATACGCGTGCAGATCGAAAGCGCGACCAATATCGATCTCAAGGCGCGCGGGCTCGGCAACCAGAACATTGGCGAGATGGCGGGCGGCGTGCTCGGCCTGCCCGCCGGCGCCGCGCGCACCGCCGCGGCGGTTGCAGTGGCGGCGGCCTTTCTGGTCTTCTGCTTCAAGGATACAGCCTTCCGCCGCAGCCCCATGAATATCGTCGCCGGTCTCATCATCGGTCTCGCCGCCGTCGGCGGCTGGGCCGTGACCGGCATTCTCGGCGCCGACGATTTCAATCCGGTCCCCCTCGCCTCCGTCACCTTCGTGTCGCCGGTCGCGGAAAGCCTGCAATACCTGATGACCTTTACCGGCTCGACCGTCAATTTCGGCATTGCCGCGGTTGGCGGCGTCATCATCGGCAGTTTCCTGATGGCGGTGGGAACCGGCACGTTTCAGGTGGAGAATTTCACCGACCGCGGCGACATGCTGCGCCATTTCAGCGGCGCCACGCTCATGGGAGCGGGCGGCGTCCTGGCATTGGGCTGCACCATCGGCCAGGGCATTACCGGCATGTCGACGCTGGCGCTTGGCAGCGTGATCGCCTGGCTGTCGATCATCGCCGGCGGCTATCTGGGCGTGAAATACCTTGAGGAAGGCTCGCTCAGCGGCGCCGTGCGCGCCGTGCTCGCGCGCGGATAAGACGCGGCGGCGCCTGGCGCGACGCGGGAGGCGGTCGGCCGTTCGAACTGCGCGCACGGTCGATCGCAGGCGTCATGATCCAAAAAACCGTTTTCGCCTCCGAACCCGTGGACTACAATTTTCCCGCAGCTGTCCGTGGCCGAGGGGAAGACCATGCGCCGATTCCACATCGCCCGCGCCTTGCAGATCGCCGCCGCCGTGATCCTATCCACGATCGTCCAGGCGGAGGCGCGCGTCGCGCTCGTGATCGGCAACGGCAAATATGTGCACGCCAAGGAACTGGCCAACCCGGCCAATGACGCGCGGGCGATGGCGGGCGCGTTGCGCGACATCGGATTTTCCGTCGTACAGGGAACCGACCTCGACCGCCCCGGAATGGAACGGTTGCTGTTCGAATTCCTCGACAAGGCCCGCAGCGCCCGTGTGGCGCTCATCTTTTATGCCGGCCATGGCTTGCAGGTGGAGGGGCGCAATTACCTGATCCCGGTCGACGCCAAGCTCGAATCCGCGCGCGATCTGAATTTCGGGATGATCGAGCTCGACAAGATGCTGGCGAGCCTCGACGTGCCCAACCGCGCCAATATCATCATCCTCGACGCCTGCCGCGACAATCCGCTCGCGCGCAGCTTCGCCGCCAAGACGCGCTCGGGCGCGGTCGGCACCGGCCTGGCCGCGCTGAGCGCGCTTGGCACCGGGACGCTGATCGCGTTCGCGACCGCGCCGGACCGCGTCGCGCTTGACGGCGACGGCGCCAACAGCCCGTTCACCGAAAGCCTGGTCAAGCACCTGCGCACGCCCGGCATCGAGGTGCGCACCATGCTCACGCGGGTACGCAACGACGTAGCGCTCGCGACAGGCGAGCGCCAGGTGCCGTGGGACAATTCGTCCTTGCGCGGCGAGGTCTACCTCGCCGGCCGCGCCGTCGCGGCGGAGCCCATCGCCGGCGCCAAGCCGCAGGCGCCGCCGTCGGGACCTAGCGCCGATCAGATCGCATGGCGGTTCTTGCAAAACACGACCGACATTTCGGCGCTTCGCCGCTTCACGGCCGAGTTTCCGTCAAGCGCAATGCGGCGCGACGCCGAGGCGCGCATCGCCACGCTCGAGCGCGAGGCGCAAGCCCGCGACCGGGCAACCGACGACCGACGGCGCGCCGATGCCGAAGACGCCCGCCGCACGCGAGAGGAACATGACCGCGTCGAGGCGCTGAGACGAGCCGACGAGGAGCGCGGGCGCGTTGCGGCGCTGCCGCCGCCACAAGCGGCGCCAAACCGGCCGGTTGACGCGCGCTATCCGCAGCGCCGCATCACGCTGGTCGTCCCCTATTCCCCCGGCGGGCAATCCGACGTGATCGGGCGCCTCATCGCCGCCCGCTTGGCGGAAGCGCACGGGCAACAGGTCATCGTCGAGAACCGGCCCGGCGCCGGCGGCGCCATTGGCGCAGGCTTCGTGGCAAAGGCACCCGCCGACGGCTACACGTTGCTCCTCGGCGATTCCAATACGCTCGGCATCACCCCGGCCGTGAACAAGAACGCCGGATACGATCCGCGCAAGGACTTTGTTGGCGCCGGCCTCGTCGCCACGCTGCCAATGGCGCTCGTCGTCACGCCTTCATTGCCCGCGCGCACGGTTGCGGAGTTCATTGCCTACGCGAAAGCTAGACCCGGCAAGGTCGCTTATGGCACGTCGGGGTCGGGCACCCTCCCGCATCTTGCAGCTGAACTTTTTGCGTCGACCGCCGGCGCGTCACTCATGCATGTACCGTACCGGGGACTGGCGCCGGCCATGGCCGACCTCATCGCCGGCCACATTCACGTCTGTTTTTGCACGATTTCCGTCATTGCCCCGCAGCTCCGGGAGGGAAAGTTACGCGCGCTTGCGGTCACCGGCGCGACGCGCAGCAGCCTCCTTCCCGACGTGCCGACAATGGCGCAGGCGGGCGTCGGCAACTACGAAGCGGTGCAGAAATACGGTTTTGTCGTGCCTAAAGGGACGCCAAGCGGCGTCGTGGAGAAGCTCAACGCGATGCTGCGCGCGGCGCTTTCGACGGCCGATCTACGTAACCGGCTGACGCAATTGGGAGTTGAGCCGGCGTCGAGCACGACCGACGCATTCGCGGCGTCGATCGCGCAGGATGGGGCGCAATGGTCGAAGGTCATCCGCGACGCGGGCATCACCGCGAACTGACGCACGGACGTTGCGTCGCGCCCAGACGCGCCGCTTTGCCGCCGCCGCGCCACCGCGATATGCGCGGTTTGGCATTAAATAACGCGAAGCGGCAGCCGGTATTCCATGAACCTCAGGCACCGCCGACGCCGGCGCGCGCATGCGCGATGGCGGTTTGCAGCACTTCCTGGCGCATCAGGATGGTCGGCTCGTTGAACAGCACGTTCTTGAGCCAATCGAAGCCAAGCCGCACCAGCGCCTCGTCGTCGGTCTTGATCTGCTCGACCGCTTCGGGAGCGATCTCGTAGAGCTCGAGAAAACGCGTCTCGAACACGAAGCGGCGGAAGCGGTCAACGTCGGTCGAAACCATGAAGAACATCTGGCGCGCCTGGTCGGATGCCGCCTTGCCCATCGGGCCGCCGATGCTCTTCCAGGAAGCAAGCTTCATGAGAATATCGACCCAGCCGCGGTTGATCGCCTCGTATTCGGCGACGCCCTGCTCACTGCGGAAATCCTCGACGGTCTGCGTTTGCGATTCGAGGTGGCCCTTGCAATGGGCCTCGTTGACCAGGAAGTGGAAGTCTTCCTTCTTCTCCGAATCCTTGAGCTTGTGCGACACGAGCCCGAGCGGATAGTAGCGGCAGGTGAGCGGCCGGTCGGCATAGACCGAGCATCCCTCCGCCACCATGAACGAGCACGGACCCTTGCCATCCTCGCCGCCCATCTTGAGCTTGACCACCGGCATATCGGTCGTGTCGTGCAGTGCCGGCACCGTGTAGCGCTCCAGGAATTCGGCCGGGCGCACGCCGAAATGGCTACAAAGGCGCAAGATGTCATAAGGAGTGAGCGTGACGTCGGCGCCGTGGCAGCAGGCGTTCCAACAGGAAACGCCGCGGTGGCAGCGGAACGCGAACTTATCGGTCGGCTTGAGCGCCACCGGCTTGACCGGATCGGGAGCCTGCGAGCGCACGCCGGCGAAAACGCGCAACTCGACTTCGGGCTCGAAGTGTGGACGCGGGGCTTCCTGCGCCGCCTCGAGGCGTTCCTCGTCGCTCATTGGGACGTCTGTACTCATGGTACGACCTCGCGAGCGCCTTGAACGCCGGTTGAAATGCCATGCGGGCGGCGCCGCGCGCGTCGGTCCGCGACCCCGCGATCGCCGCGACCGCTACCGCGTCAGTGCTTGGCGGCGCCGTAGTTCTTTGGCACCAGGTCGACGTGCTTCTTCTTCATCATCGTCCATTCCTTGGTGTCGGGGTCCAGGCGTGAATTGACGAAGCACTTCCAATTCGCGTCGTCGAGCTTGGGAAAGTCCGACCGGTAGAAGAAGCCGGGATAGCGCGTCTCCTCGCGGAACAGGATGTGGCGCAGATGCGCCTCGGCCGTGATGATGCGATGGTAGTTCTCCCACGCGCGCAACAGCTCATGCAGATCCTTGGCGCGCATCTTGCCGGAGTCTTCCTTCAGCATGGTCATGTAGTTCAGGCCCATCTGCAGGAGCTTGGAATTGGTCTGGTAATAGGTCGACGTTCCCGCCACGTACTCATCCATGAGCTTTTGCAGCCGCATTTGTAACATGCGCGGCATGATGTAGTGCGGATTGATATCCTCGTGCGTCGTCTTGTCCTTGTGCTCAAGGTAGTTGCGCACCGGCTTGTAGATTTCCTCGGAAATCGCCTTGATGTCATCCTTGAAGGTCGGCTCGAAACCTTTGTGGTCACGGACGAATTTGACCATCATCTTGCCGGCGATGCGGCCTTCGGTATGCGAGCCGGAGGAGAACTTGTGACCCGAGGCGCCGACGCCGTCGCCGGCGGTGAACAGGCCCTTGACCGTGGTCATGCGGTTGTAGCCCCACTTCCACTCGGCCGGCGAATTGAGATCCTCGGGGCCCGAAACCCAGATGCCGCAGCAGCCGGAATGGCTCCCGAGCAGGTAGGGCTCGGTCGGCATCAGCTCGGAGGCGGTTTCCTCCGGCCGGATATTCATGCCCGCCCACACGCCGGCCTGGCCGATGCACATGTCGAGAAAGTCTTCCCACGCCTCGGCCTCGAGATGCTTGGCCTCCTTCGGCGTCATGTTGGCGGCCAGCGCCTTCATGGCGGTCGGCGTATCCATGAGGATGGGTCCGCGCCCTTCCTTCATTTCATGCAGCATGGCGTGATTGCGCAGGCAGGTGGGAACCACGGCGGCGGTATCATAGGGGGCGAATTGCGCGATCATATGCGCGTTCTTCTTGACATAGTCCTCGCCGAAACCGTTGGTCGCCTTCGACTTGAACAACAGGAACCAGGCGCCGACCGGGCCGTAGCCGTCCTTGAAGCGGGCCGGCACGAAGCGGTTCTCCATCATGGTCAATTCCGCGCCCGCCTCCGCCGCCATGGCATAAGTCGAGCCCGCGTTCCACACCGGGTACCAGGTGCGGCCCATGCCCTCGCCCGTCGAGCGCGGCCGGAAGACGTTGACCGCGCCGCCGCCGGCGATGATGACGGCGTTGGCGCGAAAGACGTAGATCTTGTCCTCGCGCACCGAAAAGCCGACGGCACCGGCGACACGGTTGGGCTCCTTGGCGTCGAGCAGCAGCTTGACGATGAACACGCGCTCGAAAATATTATCGATGCCAAGCGCCTTCTTCGCGGCCTCCGCGACGATGGGCTTGTAGCTCTCGCCGTTGATCATGATCTGCCAACGCCCGGAGCGCACCGGCTTGCCGCCATTCTTGAGCGGCACGCCTTCGGTCTCCTTGGTCTTCCAGATCGGCAGGCCCCACTCCTCGAACAGGTGCACGGTTCCATCGACGTGGCGGCCGACGTCGTAGACGAGGTCGTCGCGCGTGATGCCCATGAGGTCGGCGGAGACCATACGCACGTAATCCTCGGTCGTATTCTCGCCGAGATAGGTATTGATCGCCGAGAGCCCCTGCGCCACCGCGCCGGAGCGATCCATCGCCGCCTTGTCAACGAGGGTGATCTTGACGTCGTCGCCGGCCCAGCGCTTGGCCTCGAAGGCCGCGCCACAGGCCGCCATGCCGCCGCCGACAATCAGAATGTCGGTCTTGTATTCGACGATTTCTGGATTACCGAAACTACCATCACTCATGGCGTGCCTTCGTTATTGATCCCGGTAGATTTCCGCTCTGTCGTTCGATCGCGCCGGCCAATGCCGCACGGGCGCCACGGCATTCGATCAAACGATCAAATGACGGGAAGGACCGTGTTGGCCTCGGTGAAAAGCAACTGGCTGTTGAGATCGCCCGCCGGCGGCTTGTCGGCATAGGGCTCGATCGAGCCGACCGGCGTCGTGCGGTTGGGAAACTTGAAGCGCTTGACCTCGCCGTCGCGGAACTTGATCGTCCACATGATGGAATTATCGGTGCGCAGTGGAATGACCGCGCCGCCCATCGGCACCCAGTCCTGGAATGAGCGCACCTCAATCGCCTGTTGCGGGCAGGCCTTGACGCAACACTGGCACTCCCAGCACTGGTCGGGCTCCTGATTGTAGGCCTTCATGCGCGCGACATCGAGCTTCATGAGGTCGTGCGGGCAGATATGCATACAGGCGGTCACCTGCCCGCCCTTGCAGCCGTCGCATTTGTCGGTGTGAACGAACGTCGGCATTCTTCAGTCCTCCCGATCGCGCCGCCCGGCGGCATCGTATTTCGTATGCCGTTCCGCATCCAAAATCGCGGTCACTTTGGCAGATTACATATTAGAAATTTCATATATGGCGCCCATGGGCGTGTCAAACGCGTTTCAGGCGGCCCCGGTTTCGTCGATGGCGCCGGCCGCGCGCAGCATTTCGGCGATGTTCGCGAGGCTTTTTTCGCGCGCCAATTTGAGCGCGCTCATGCCCTCCCGGTCGCTTGCGTTAACGTCGGCGCCGGCGGTGATAAGGAGGCGCACACATTGCGGCTCGCGCCGGGCTATGGCCCAAATCAAGGCCGTGCCGCCACGGGAATCGCGCGTATTGACATCCATGCCCAAGGCCAGGAACGCCGCCACGATCGCCGGGCAGCCCTTCTTGGCCGCCTCGATCAGGTTCTGGTCGGGCGCGGCCTGCGTCGGCCAGGCGCCAAATTCAAGGTAAACGGGCTCGCCCTTGACGATGCGCCGCACCATCGGATGGTAGGGTGTCGCCTGCGTATCGACGATATCGGTGCCCTCGCCATATTGGCGTGCCACATTGAGCGCCACTTCGAGCATGTCATAGCCGACGGGGGCGATATCGGGGCCGACGACATAGAAGCGGCGCGGCTTGGCCGCGGGCAAACGGGGGGCGCCGACGTGCGGTCCCGGCTGGTTCATCAATCAAGCCCGTTCATTGGCCAAGTCCGCTGTAGTACTTCTGCAGCACGGCGACGACCTCCGGCCGGCTGAACTCGTCGGGAATCTTCTCGCCCTTGGCAAACATCTCGCGCAGCCGCGTACCGGAGATTTCCAGCCGCTGCTCGGGACCGTGCGGACAGGTCCGCGCCGTCGCCATGCCGGCGCATATATAACAGAAAAACGTGACATCGATCTTGAGCGGTTGGATGACCAGGCTGCCGGGCGCGAGCGTGTCGAAAACATGCTGCGCGTCAAACGGGCCGTAATAGCTGCCGACGCCGGCATGGTCGCGCCCGATGACCAGATGCGAGCAGCCGAAGTTCTGCCGAAAGAGCGCGTGCAGTAATGCCTCGCGCGGGCCGGCGTAACGCATTTCGATCGGGTAACCGGCTTGGATGAACGTGCCGGGCACGAAATAATGTTCCGTGAGTTTATCAATAGCCTCGACTCGCACCTCGGCGGGGATGTCGCCCGATTTGAGCGCGCCCAGAACCTGGTGGATCAGGACGCCGTCGCAGACCTCGATTGCGATCTTGGCGAGGTATTCGTGGCTGCGGTGCATCGGGTTGCGCGTCTGGAACGCCGCCACCCGGCGCCAACCCTTCTCGGCGAAGAGCGCGCGGGTTTGCGCCGGCCTGTAATAGAGACCCTTGTATTGCTGCGGGTAGAGTCCCTCGCTGAGCGCCACGACCGCGCCGGCGAGGTTGACCTCGCCCTGACCGAGAACCTTGGTCGCGCCGGGGTGCTTGGGGTCTTCGGTGCGAAACACCTGCTTGCATTCGAACGCCTTGTCGATTGGGTATTTTTCCGCGACCGTCAGGACGCCCATGGCCTCGCCCGAGTCCTGATCCACCAGCGCCACCGTCTCTCCGACGGCAATGGCGCCGGCCAGGTCCTTGGCGCAGGACAGCGTGATCGGGATCGGCCAAAACAGACCATTGGTGAGCCGCATGTCGGCACAGCAGCCGCGCCAATCATCATGGCCCATGAAGCCAGGCAGCGGCGTATAGGCGCCCATCGCCAGCATGAGGAAATCGGACGTCTCGCGGCTGGTCATCGGCACCTGCTTGAGGCGCTTGGCCTGCCGCAGGCGCTCGGCGCGCTCGCCCTCGGGCGCCAGAAGCGGTATCAATACCTCGCTACCATGCGGCGGTACCAACTTCGACATGAGCGCATCTCCCTGATCGTGTCTAACCCTGCCGCGGGTCGGCCTGAGGCTTCACCGGCGTGGCTGGTTTTAGCGGCTTAGGCTGCCCAATGGCTGTCAAATGAGGCGCATGATGTTGCTTGGCGCGGGTTGGAGGCCGGACGTGGATCTTTGCGGCGCTTGAAGCGGTGGCGCGCCGGTCGTGGGGCGTGCTTGCGTGGCCTGGCGTTGCGGATAAAGCGTTGCACGGAAAGACGCCGATGGATTTCGGTGGCTGCGGAACAAGGGCCGAAATGTCGCAGGCGTTTTTTTCCGACAGCCGGCGACATTTGCGGATCGCTTTACGCGATCGCGGTTTACATTCTAATATTGGAATGGGACGAAGGCCACAACGCAGCGACGCGCAGGCGGCGGCCAGGAAAGGATTTCGATGCCCGGGCAAGCGGTGGAGAGTCAGGTCATTCTGGTCGTTGGCGGCGGCATCGCTGGAATAACGGCCGCCGTCGAGGCGGCGGAGACCGGTTACGACGTCGTGCTGCTGGAAAAGACCGCAAGTCTCGGCGGCCGCGTCGCGCAGCTCAACCGCTATTTCCCCAAGCTTTGCCATCCGACCTGCGGCCTGGAGATCAACTTCCAGCGCCTGCGCGGCAACGCGCGCATCAAGGTGTTCACGATGGCGACGCTGGCGGGCTTAAGCGGCGCGCGCGGGCGCTACAAGGCGAGCGTCGCGGTGAGCCCGCGCCACGTGAACGCCAATTGCACCGCCTGCGGCGATTGCGCCAAGGCCAGCCAGACGCAGGTGCCCAATCCGTTCAATTACGGCATGGACAAGGTTTCCGCCGCCTACCTGCCGCACCCGATGGCCTATCCCATGCGCTACGTCGTGGCGCCGCAGGTCATCGGCACGCCGGAGGCCGACGCCATCCGTGCCGCGTGCAAATACGGCGCCATCGACCTTGACGAGCAGCCGAAAACATTCGAGCTCGCCGTCGGCGCCGTCATTTGGGCGGTCGGCTGGCAGCCCTACGACGCCGGTAAGATCCAGTCCTACGGTTACGGCCGCGTCGCCAATGTCATCACCAATGTCGAGATGGAGCGCCTGGCCTCTCCTGGCGGGCCGACGCAGGGGCGCATCGTGCGGCTTTCCGACGGCCGGGAGGCCAAGCGCGTGGCGCTCATTCAATGCGCCGGATCGCGCGACTACAACCACCTCGCCTATTGCTCGCGCATCTGTTGTCTCGGCTCGCTCAAACATGCCGCCTACCTGCGCGAGCAATATGCCGACGCGCAGGTCGACATCTACTACATCGACATTCGCGCGCACGACAAGCTTGAGAGCTTCTACCGCAAGATCAAGGCCGACCCGCAGGTGCGCTTCATCAAATCGAAGCCCGCTTCGATCTCCGCCGGCGAAAATAGCGATCCGATCCTGCATGGCGAGGACACGCTGACGCGCGAACTCTACGACCGCCCCTACGACCTCATCGTCCTGGCGACCGGCATGGAACCATCGGCGCACGGCGTGACGCCGGCGCTCAAGCTCAGCACGGACGATTATGGCTTCGTCGTGCCGGAGATCGACGAGGAAGCCGGCATTTTCGCCGCCGGGGTCGCGGCCGGGCCGCTTGACGTATCGATGTCGGTGCAGTCGGCGACGGCGGCGACGCTGCGGGCAATTCGAGCGGTGCGCACGAACGGCGCGGCGGCGCATAAAGGACAAGCATGATGCAAGCGACGCAGGAGCGAAAGACCGGCGTATATCTGTGCGGCGGCTGCGGCATCGCCGAAGCGGTGAAGCTCGATACGCTCGAAGCGGTGGCATCCAAGGAATACAAGGTGCCGACCTGCCGCCGCCATGAATTCCTGTGCAGCGACGACGGCGTCAAGATGATCAAGGCCGACGTCGCCGCCGGCAGCGTCAATCAGGTCGTCATCGGCGCCTGTTCGCCGCGCGTCAATGCCGAACGTTTTCAATTCGACGATACCCAGGTCATCCGCGCCAATCTGCGCGAACAGGTCGCCTGGTGCCAGCCGCCCGGAACCGACGACACCGCCATGCTCGCCGCCGACCAAATGCGCATGGCCATCACCGAGGCGCGCAAATCGAGCCTGCCCGCTCGCCACGAAGGCGGGCCCTATAGCGAGCGAATACTCGTCGTCGGCGGCGGCGTATCCGGCCTGACCGCCGCGCGCGAGGCCGCCCTCTCCGGTCACGACGTCGTGCTGGTCGAGCAGAGCGATCAGCTCGGCGGTCACGCGCGCCGCTGGTCGAAGCGCATGCCGCAGCGCCCGCCCTATGCGGCGCCGCAGGACAACGATATCGACGGCCTGATTGCCGCGGTCGAGGCCGACCCGCGCATCGAGCTGCGGCGCAATTGCCGCGTGGTGAAGACCGCGGGCGGCCCCGGCAAATTCGCCATCACGCTTAGCCAAGACGGCGCCGAGCACGAGGTCGCGATCGGCGCGGTGGTGGTGGCGACGGGCTGGCGTCCATACGATCCCAACAAGCTCGGGCATCTCGGCTATGGCGTCTCGCCCGACGTGGTGACGTCGCTGGCGCTCGAGGACATGCTGGCGAAGGGCTCGCTCAAGCGCAATTCCGACAGCCGGCCGGCGCAAAACGTCGCGTTCGTGCAATGCGCGGGATCGCGCGACCCCAATCACCTGCCTTATTGCTCGTCGATCTGCTGCGGCGTGTCGATCAAGCAGGCATTGCAGATTCGCGAGGCCGATCCCGACAGCAGCGTTTACGTGCTCTACGAGGAGCTGCGCACGCCGGGCGTGGCCGAGGAATTCTACCGTGCCGCGCAGCGCGCCGGCGTCATCTTCGTCAAGGGCAGCGTCAAGGGCGTCGGCGCCGACCTCACCGTCACCATCGACGACGCGCTCCTGGGCGAGGAGGTGCCGCTCGCCGGCCTCGACCTCGTCGTGCTGGCAACCGGCATGGTGCCGAATTCAGCCGGCATGATCGACGGCGCGCAGGAGCAGCCAGCAGTGCCGGCGGCCGACATCGACCCGATGTCGCCGATCGCGGTCGCCGGCTATGCCGCCGCGCCGCCACCCGCGCCGCCGCGCCCGCCGGCGACGCAGATCAGCGTCGCCGGAGTTCCGCTCCTCAACCTGCAATACCGCCAGGGGCCGCATCTGCCGATCCTTGCAGACGGGTTCGCCGACTCGCATTTCATCTGCTTTCCCTACGAGACGCGCCGCTCCGGCATCTACACCTGCGGCCCCGTGCGTCGCCCGATGGACATGGCCGAGTCGGCGGAGGACGCGACCGGCGCCGTCCTCAAGGCGATCCAGGCGATCCGCAGCGTCAGCGAAGGGCGCGGCTTGCATCCGCGCTCAGGCGATCTCAGTTTTCCCAAGATCGGCCTCAACACCTGCACTAAATGCCGGCGTTGCAGCGTCGAGTGCCCGTTCGGCGCCATCGACGAATCCCCCGAGGGCTTCCCGGTGGTCAACGCGTCGCGCTGCCGGCGCTGCGGCACCTGCATGGGCGCCTGCCCGGTGCGCACCATCAGCTTCGACAATTATTCGGTGGACATGCTCACCTCGATGATCAAGGCGGTCGAGGTTCCCGACGAGGACGAGGAGAAGCCGCGCGTGCTGGTGCTCGCCTGCCAGAACGACGCCTATCCGGCGCTCGACATGGCCGGGATCGGCCGCGCGCGCATGAATGCCTATGTGCGCACCATCCCGGTGCGCTGCATGGGATCGGTGAGCATGTTGTGCATTTCCGAGGCGATGTCGTCGGGCTATGACGGCGTCCTCTTGATGGGCTGCAAGTCGGGCGACGATTACCAGTGCCATTTCGTCAAGGGCAGCGCCATGGCGCAGGAACGCCTGGCCAAGGTTGGCGAAACGCTCAAGAGCATGGCGCTGGAGAAGGAGCGCGTGCAGAATATCGAGGTCTCGATCGCCGACGCCCACAAGCTGCCGAAGATCCTCGATGATTACCTCGCGGTCATCGACCGGATCGGGTTGTCGCCGTTGAAGGGATTCGGCTGATGCGCACGATTGCGGCGGCACCGGCGGGCAGCCGGACCTATGATCTGAATTTCGCGCGCTGGGTCTACCAGAACGTCGATGGCGGCGACCGGCTTTCGCTATGCATGCAGTGCGGCATGTGCTCGGGGTCGTGCCCGATCGGCACCGCGATGGACCATGGGCCGCGCAAGCTGTTCATGATGATCCGCGCCGGCATGAAGGAGGCGGTGCTCACCTCCGACACGATCTGGAACTGCACGCAGTGCTATAATTGCGTCGTGCGCTGCCCGCGCCAGATCCCGGTGACCAACATCCTGCAAGGCCTCGCCACCGTCGCGGTGCGCGAGGGCTACGCGCCGGAGCAGCCGACGGCCAAGTTCGCCAAGGCGTTCTGGTTCTCGGTCAAGCATTTCGGCCGCACCGACGAGCGCCTGGTCACGGCGTTTTTTTACTTCTCCTTCGGCCTTGTCGAAGGCATCAAGCGCGGACTGGCCAACCTGCCGATCGCGTTGCGCATGATCAAGGCGGGCCGCATGCATCTTGGCGCGCCGCACCGCGCCAAGGGCGCCGCCGATCTGCGCGCCATCATCGCCAAGGCCGAGGAAATCGAGAAGCGCGAGCGCGCGCAAGGAGCGCAGCAATGAGCGAGCCCAAGAAATACACGTATTATCCCGGATGCAGTTCGCAGGCTTCCGCCACCCACCTCGACCAGTCGCTGCGCGCCGTCGCGCCGAAGCTCGGCATCGAGCTTGAGGAAATCGACGACTGGAACTGCTGCGGCGCCTCGGTCGGCCATGTCGAAGGCGGCACCCTGCCGCAGACGGCGCTGTCCGGGCGCAACCTCGCCAAGGCGCGCAAGCAGGGCACGAGCGACGTCCTCACCGCCTGCGCCGCTTGCTATCTCAACACCCACGGCGTCAACGAGAAGATCAAGAACGACGTGCGCACCCGCAAGCGCGTCAACGAGTCGCTTGGCGCGGTCGATCTCAACTACGAGGGAGACCTTAACGTGCGCCACGCCTGCGAGGTGCTGGTCAACGATGTCGGTCTCGAAAAGATCAAGGGGCAAGTGAAGAACCCGCTGACCGGCCTCAAGGTCGCGGGCTATGTCGGCTGCCAGACGGTGCGCCCGTTCGCCGCCACCGATACGGGCGGCAATTACGACACCTACGACCAGCCGGAATTCCTCGACAATTTCGTCAAGGCCTGCGGCGCCGAGGCGGTGGAATACGATCCGAAGACCTCGTGCTGCGGCGGCTCGGTTTCCGTCTACAGCCCCGACAAGACGCTGCATCTGATCAAGAAGATCGTGCAGGCGGCGGTTGACGCGGGTGCCGACGTCATCGCCACGCCCTGCCCCTTGTGCCAGCAGAACGTGGAAATGTATCAATCCGCGATCAACAAGGAATTCGGCACGAATTTCAACATTCCGGTGGTGTTCTACAGCCAACTCATGGCGGTTGCCTTTGGCATGGACGCCAAGAAGGACGCCGCGCTCGACCAGAACATGATCAAGCCGCTCAAGCTCGTCGAAATGGCCAGGAAGACGGCAGGTTAAGCGCGCCGCGCCAAACCTTTAATGGTTCCTCGCCGTTTCCCCGGCGGCGAGCACGGGTGAATGTCGGGCGGCGTCGCGTTGACGCGAATGCGCGATGGCGCCGTCACTCCGCGCGCGGCTGCGCCGAGCGGCCCGCCGGCGTCACGTCAAGGGCGCGGGCGCGGTCGATGATCTTCACCTCGGCCTTGCAGTCGCGCATGCAGGGATGCGGATTCCACAGCGCGCGCTCGACCGTCTCGCGGTCGTCGTCATGAAAGCCGCCTTGATTGGGCATCTTGATCGTGGGCAGCGTCTCGCGCGAGAGCACGAATGTGTCGTTGATGATGTCGTTGAGGAAAAGAAGATAGGCGACCACCGCATAGCGCTCGTCGCTGCTCATTGACTGCGCATCGCCGAAGGGCTGCGCGCGCGTCACGTAGTCAAACAGGGTCGAGGCATAGGGCCAATAGGAGCCGATCGTCTTGACCGGCCGGTCGCCAATGAGCGTGCCCGTCCCGGCCGCGAGAACCGGCCAGCGCCCGGTGCCTTCGCCGAATTCACCGTGGCAGCCGGCGCAACGCTGCAGGAAAACGGCCTCGCCCTCCTTGACGCTGCCCTTGCCGCTGGGAAGTCCCTGGCCGTCGGGGCGAACATCGATATCCCAGCCCGCGATTTCCCGCGCGGTGGCGGCGCGGCCGATGCCACGAAAAATAGGCGGCGTGGCGTCCGTCCCGGCGGTCGCCGGCGGCGCCGAGGCGTTGGGCGGGGTCGCGGTCTGCGAACGGCTCGTCCCGGCGCTGGCCACCGCCGCCATGAGCACCAACGCATAAAGCAGCCGCGACATTTACCGCCTCATTGCTTTTCGGCGCGCGCTCACGCCTCCTGCACGATCCTTGGCGCCGGGCTTTTCGTTTCCCGGTTGCTGAGCTGCTCGCGCACCTTGGCCGCCATGTCGCGATAGATCTTGGCGTGTGCGCCATCCGGCTCGGTCGCGACCACCGGCAGGCCGGCGTCCGACTTCTCGCGAATTTCCATGTGCAGCGGCACCTCGCCGAGGAACGGCACCTTGAGCCGCTCAGCTTCCTTGCGCGCGCCGCCATGGCCGAAAATATCCGCGCGCGCGCCGCATTGCGGGCACATGTAGTAGCTCATGTTCTCCACGATGCCGAGGACCGGCACGCTGACGCGGCGGAACATGGCGATGCCGCGCCGCGCGTCGATCAGGGCCAGGTCCTGCGGCGTCGAGACGATGACGGCGCCCTTGAGCGGCACCTGCTGCGCCATCGTCAATTGGGCGTCGCCGGTGCCCGGCGGCATGTCGACCACCATGATGTCGAGCTCGCCCCACTCCACCTCTTGCAGCATCTGCGTCAACGCCGACATCACCATCGGCCCGCGCCAGATCATCGGCGTTTCCTCGTCAACGAGGAAGCCGATGGACATGACGGCCAGGCCATAGCGCATGATCGGCATGAGCTTGGACCCCTCGGTCATTTGCGGCCGCTCCTTGATGGCGAGCAGCCGTGGCATCGAGGGGCCATAGATATCGGCGTCAAGCACGCCGACCCGCATACCGAGGTCGCGCAGGCCAAGCGCCAGATTGATCGCCGTCGTCGATTTGCCGACCCCACCCTTGCCGGAGGCAACGGCGATGATCGAGGTGACGCCCGGCACCGAGGGCGGACCGCCGGCGATCGCCGCCGCCGGCCGCGCCCGCCCCGCCGCCGGCGAGGCCTTGGGCGGTGGCGGAGCTTGGCCGCCGGAACCCGGCGCACGGTCGGCGGTGAGCGCGACCAGCGCCGACGCGACGCCGGGAATGGCCCGTACCGCCGTTTCGGCCGCCTTGCGCACCGGCTCCCAAGCCTGCACCACGCCGGCGTCGACATTGATCGAGAAAAAGACCTTGCCGTCGCCGACGACAATATCGGAGAGCTTGCCGGTTTTCGGCAGCGGCGTCCCCTCCGGACTCTTCACCGCTTCAAGGTTCGCGAGAACCTCGTCCTTCGTCAAAGCCATCGCACGCTCCTTTGCCGCCGCGGCTCAAATTCCGCAGCGTGGGAGAAAACACGCGAACACCATAGAAATCCCAGCGGCGCGGTCAACACCGTCGCGTCGCGGCCGCCTGCGGCGCCCGGCGCGATGGCCTGCCGCGTTCGGGCATGGCGCCAAGGGGGGCCTTGGCCCGCGCAACGTCACGGGCCCGTTGAGCGGTCGAAATCGTGAAAAACCAATGGGTTGCCGGTATGCCCGCGCATCGTCCAGGTGATACTCACCCGCTGGCGGCGCCGGGTACTCATGGCGGACCGAATCCGGCCGCTTGCGCGGGCGCGGCGCCACGCGCGATCGTGATTGACGGCCGGCGAACATTGGCCGGCCGGAAGTCGGTCCGCGCCCCAGTCCGTGACGGCACGGCGCGTTTCATGGCCATCAATGCGCGGAAACGACGCGGCATGGCGGAATTCGCCCCGCGCCAGCCCGGCACCGATCCCGCGAGCATTTTCCGGCGGGGTGGGATCCCCTCCGCCGCAGAATACGCGACCGCGCCAAAGAAAATGGAGCGCTTTCCGATTCGATCGAAACGCGGGACGCTCTAGGTGAAGGCCGTCGCGAGCCAGGGAAAACACGCGATCAAAAACACGACCACAAGCATGACGATCGCGAACGGCGCGGCTCCAGCAAAAATATCGCCAATGCTGATGCACTTGTCATTCAGACAGCCCTTGACCACAAAGACCGAAATACCGAACGGCGGCGTGAGCAGCCCGATTTCGATCGTGAGCACCGCAATGACGCCCAACCACACCATGTCCACGTTCAAATTACGGAACACCGGCAGGACAAGAGGAATAATGATGAAAAGGATCGAGGTCGAATCCATCAGGAAACCAAGCACGAGCAGGATGCCGACAAAGACCGCCAGCACGCCGTAAAGGCCAATGTCGAGATGCGCGAACCAGTCGCCGAACCGCATCGGCAGGCCGGTCATGGCGAGGACGCGCGAATATAAATTGGCGCCGATGATCAGCAGGAGAAGCGAGGTCGTCACCGCGCCGGCGTCGAGCAGCAGCCGCCAAAATCTGGCCCAGGTCAGCTTGCGCTTCATCAGCGCGATCATCAGCGCCCCGGTCGCGCCCACCGCACCGCCTTCCGTCGCCGTGATGAACCCGCCATAGAGCCCGCCAAGCACGATGCCGACCAATAGCGTGATCGGGGCGATCATAGCGATGAGCGCCAGCGCGCCAAGGAGATGTTCCGGCGGCCTCGGCCCGCCATTGGCGTGGCCGAAATCGCGCGGGCGTAGCAGCGCCCAGGAAACGATCAGCACGCAAAAAGCCGCGGCGAGGACGAGACCAGGGAGTATTCCACCGAGAAACAGGTTGCGAATGGACGTTTCGGTGAGGATTCCAAACAGGATGAAAAGCAGGCTCGGCGGAATGAGCATGCCAAGCACGGAACTTCCGGCAACGACACCGACCGCGAAGCGCGCCGAATATCCGAACCGCAGCATCTCCGGCACCGCAAGTTTCGTGAAAACCGCCGCCGAGGCCACGCTGACGCCGGTGATGGCGGCAAAAATGGCGTTGCCGCCGACGGTGCTGAGGCCAAGACCGCCGGGAACCTTGCGAAACACTTGATTGGCAACCGCGTAGGAATCGCGCCCCATGTCGGCCGCCATGACCAAGAGCCCCATCAGAACGAATAGCGGGATGACGGCAAAAAGATAATCGGCAATCGAATCCGTCGCCGAAAGCGCAACCGATGAAACCGCAAGGTTGAAATCGCCGCGGATCAGCCAAACGCCAACAAACGACACGGCCAGAAAGGCGATGGGAACCGGCATCCCGACGATGATGAGGACGAAGATGAGGGCGACGGTGATGAGGCCGATTTCGATCCCGGTCATGGCCGATTTTCGGTCACGGCATGCATATTCCCATCAGGATCGCGCGTCGCGGCGACGACAGCGTGAACGCGATGCGCCAGGGAGATGAGAAACTGTATGGACGCGGCAAGACAGCACAAGATCACCAGCAGCCGCACCGGCCATTGCGGAAACAGGAAAACCCCAGGCGTGCCGTATTGGTCGCCCTCGCCAAAGGCGCGTAGAAACGACGGCATGGAGCCGTAAACGATCACCGCGAACGCGGCGCTGCCGACGAGATCATAGGATCCCTCAAGCAGCGGCACCGCGCGCGGTGCCTTGATCCTGACGAGCGCAAGTACCATTTCGGACCTGATCATGCTGCCGGCGCTGACGACGTGCGGCACTTGCAGAAAGACGATGCTCACGATCGCCATCGTCGATAGTTCCGGAACACCGGCCAGCGGCGCGTTGAACAGCACGCGGCCGGCGATATCGGCGGTGATGAACGCCATGACGAGAAAGACGACCGCGCTCCCGGCGGCGTTGAGCGTGCGCACGAACGTCCGGTAGGCGCCGGCCAATCGTGCGCCAACGCCTCGACGTGGTGTCATTGCTTATCCCACGACCGCACGAATTGGACGCCATGGGCGCGCTGCGCGCGCATATAGGCCGCGACCGTTTCCATGCCCGGTAGGCCGCGTTTGGCCATGGCAGCGGCCCAGTTCAAGGCGATCGGCGGCAATCGGTCGGCCCATCGTTTTCGCTCTTCCTCGGAAAACGTGATGATGGTGGCGCCGGCGTCGCGCATCGTCCGCATCGCCGGCTCAAGCCGAGCGTCGAGGTCCTTGAGATTGGCCTCTTCCCAGCGTTTGGCGGCCAGCATCAGCGCGCGCTGCACCGGCGGCGGCAATTTGTCGAACCGCGCCTTGTTGATCAAGGCAACCTGCACCGCCATCGAGCCGAAGCCGACGTCGATGAGATAGGGGGCGACTTCGTGAAGCCGGATGCCGGCGGTGGCCGTCGGCGTCGAAAAACTGACGTCATATTTGCCGGACTGCATATCTTCATAGGCGGTGGCGAACGTGCCGATGACGCCCACGCCGCCGGTGTTTTGCAACCACAGGAGATTTGGACCGATGCCGCCGACTTTCCTGCCCTTGAGATCATCGACCGAACGGATCGGCGTCTTGGCCATCAGGATATAGCGATCGAAGGGAAATCCCGCGAGATAGACGGCGTTCAATTTCGACCAGACATTCATCGCCGGCACGTCGCGCTGCGTGCGCGCGAAGACGTCGTTGGCAACGCGGTGATCGGTTGTGCCGAAGGGAACGTAATACACCACGTTTTGCAACGGCATCTTGCTTTGCTCAAGCGCCTGCGTCGTCACGCCGACGTCAACGACGCCATCGGTAATCGCCTGCATCATGCCGGGCAGCCGCACGATGGTGCCCGCGTGTCCGATCGTCCACTCGATTTGATATTCATTGCCGGCCTTCTTCAGTTCCTCGTTGACCGCCGGCGCGAACGTATCGGACGCCTCCTTCTGCACGAAAAGCGTCGGCGGCAGGCCGGTGGCCAGCGTCAACTTGATGACCTGCTGAGCGTTCGCGACGGTGCTCGCGACGGCGCAAGCGGCGACGAACGCGCAAACGCGCGCGGCACGGCGGACGAAACCTCGATCTTGCATGGTCTGTCTCCCTGTTTGACCGCGCGACCGGTATGGTCCGGTCTGTTTGCGGCCGCGTGGAACTCAACTGACGCGTTGGATGATTGGGTGAGTTGGCGAAGCGGCGTCGCGCCTGCCGGCCGCGCGATTGGCATCTAGCGGCTCGCCCGCACCTTCGCGCCCGCGCCAACCCCCAGGGATTGGATGAATTCGACGACCGCCGCCGCGCTCTCCGCGGGTTTCTCGACGAACGGGATATGCCCACCATTGGCGATCTCGGCGTAACGCGCGTCGGAAATTTGCGCGGCGATGATCTTGCTCAGACTGGACGGGATGAAGTGATCGTTGTCGGCGCACAGAACCAGCGTCGGCGCCGCGATCGATCCGAGGCTTGCCGTCAGCGCGGGGATCGGCTTACCCGGTTCGCGGCGGCCAAGCCGCAAGATCGAATCGAGGAAGCGCACATAGAGCTCGGCCGAGTTCTTGCTGACATTCTCCTTGCTCGCCTGCACGACCTTGTCGCCCTCCTCCGATTCGATGAATTCCCGGGTCATGATCCAGAGCGCCATGAACTCCGCCATCTCCTCGCCCATTCCGATTTTCGCGATCAGTTTCTTGCGCAGGACATAGTTCATCTCGACCGATTTCGTCAGTTCGCTGAAGCCACCAATAATGGCGAGGGACGCGATCGCCTCAGGATGGCGAACCGCCATCGCGAGCGCCACGACGCCGCCGAGCGAGGAGCCAATGACGTGGGCATTCCCGACACCGATCGCGGAAAGCAGCGCGGCATAGTCGTCGGCCCATAACTCGGCCGTGTATTCGACAAGGTCCTTGGCCGATCTGCCAACGCCCCTCGGATCGACGAGTATGGTTTCGAAATGCTCGCGCAGAATCGGCTCGCCGCGCATGTAATAGGTGTGATCAAGCCCAAGACCTGGAATGAGCAGAAGCGGCGCGCCGCGACCATGACGTTCGTAAAACAGTTCGGTTCCATTCACCTTGATGTTTGGCACGTCGACCTCCTCCCGGTTTTCGTATTCGCGCTTGACGCTATTTTCCGCCGCGCTCGTCGACGACGGCGCGCGCCCGGTCCACTCCCCGGCTTGCGTTCTGCGAATAAACTCTTTATGATACGCACCGTCTCGTATCGTATATGGCGACGGAAAGCAAGCCGCCCTTTGCGCCCCGCGGCAACTGCCTGCCCGGCCGATCGTCCGGACCCCCGCGGTTTCCGCCCCGTCTTGCGCAGGCTGACGTCCGGTCGACGGCGTCGAACCGCCGCGGAATCGCTCGATCGGCGAAGCGAGCCTCGATCACGCGCGCGCCTTGCGCGATTCGCCCGACTCCACGTAAGACGAGTCGGAACGATGTGATTGCTTGCCGCAACAATGGAGACGCGCCATTTCGCCCAATCGCCCCTCGCGTCGCGTTCCCGGACGGCGCCGCAGCGACAAGTCGCGCGAGGCCATTCTCAAGGCGACCAACGAGTTGCTGGAGGAATTGGGTTTCGCGCGACTGTCGATCGAGGGTATCGCCGCGCGCGCCGGCGTTGGGAAGGCGACGATCTACCGCTGGTGGACGAGCAAGGGCACGCTTGCCATCGAGGCATTTCTCGAAGCCGTCACATCCAAGATCGAGTTTCCGCGCACGGCATCGGCGGTGGCCGACATCAAAACGCAGATCCCCATGGTGGCGAGGATTTATCGCGGAAAGGTCGGTCGCATCGTGCGCGAACTGATCGCGCTCAGCCAATCCGACCCCGAGACGCGGCGCCTGTACGTGCAGGGCTATCTGGAGCCCCGGCGTTCAGCCGCCAAGGAGGTTCTGCAGCGCGGCATTGACCAGGGCGAGTTGCGCGCCGGCATCGATCTCGACGTCGTCGTGGACGCGCTCTATGGACCGATATTTCATCGCCTGCTGACGGACCACGCGCCCGTGAGCGGCGCGTTCGCGAGCACCCTGGTCGCCATGGTTCTTGACAGCGTTGCGGCCGCAAGACCCCACTCTCCTGCCCGCTCAGCCGTTGCACGCACGCCATCGCGCGGTCGCGCCCGCGCGCAAACGTCGTCGAAAGGCGCAGCCCCGACCACCCGTTTGGGCCGCCCGGCACCGCGATAATTCCCGCAAACTCCCGCCGCGAAAGGCTTCCGCGCAGCATGGCCGATCAGCACGCAGACGCACAGCAAAGAGCAACGAGTGGCCGCGCCATCGTGACCATCATTGGCTCCGACCGCGTCGGCATTATCGCCGGAATCGCCAACGTGATCGCCGACGCCGGGGTCAATATTCTCGACATCAGCCAGTCGGTCATTCGCGAATTCTTCACCATGATCATGAGCGCAAGGGCGAGGAGCTTGCCGTTCGCGTCGAGATTCAACGCGAGGAAATCTTCAAGGCCATGCATCGACTTTAAGGGGTTGTTCGCGACCATGAGGCATCTCAATTTTTCCGGCGAGGAAATCCTCGAAACCATCGCCATGGTGCGCACCGAGCAATTGGACATCCGCACCATCACCATCGGCGTCAGCCTGTTCGATTGCGTGAGCGACAATTGCGACACGCTGTGCCGGAATATTTTCAGCAAGGTCACGACCGTCGCCAAGGACCTGCATCGCGTCAGCCTTGAGCTGGAGCGCGAATACGGCCTTCCCATCGTCAATAACCGCATCGCCGTCACGCCGATCGCGCTGGTCGCGGGACGTTGCGACGACGCCGAATTCGTGCGGATCGCCGAAACGCTGGACCGGGCGGCGCAAATCCTGCGCGTCGACTTCATCGGCGGCTTTTCGGCCGCCGTCGAGAAGGGCATGAGCGCCGTTGACGCCAGGCTGGTGTCGGCGCTGCCGACGGCGCTGGCAGGAACGCAGCGCGTCTGTGCGTCGGTCAATGTCGGCTCGACGCGCGCCGGGCTCAACATGGACGCCATCGCCGAAATGGGCCGAGTCATTCGGCGTACCGCCGCATTGACCGCCGCCAATGGCTCCATCGGCTGCGCCAAGCTGGTCGTATTCTGCAATGCCGTGGAGGACAATCCGTTCATGGCGGGAGCCTTCCACGGGGCGAGCGAGGCCGACTGCGTCGTCAATGTCGGCGTCAGCGGTCCGGGCGTGGTGCTGCGGGCGATCCAGGCGGCCGGCGACGTCGATTTTGCCACCTTGGCCGCGGTCATCCGCCGCACCGCGTTCAAGATCACGCGCGCTGGCGAACTTGTCGGACGCGCGGCGGCGAGCCGCCTTGGCATCCCCTTCGGCATCGTCGATCTTTCGCTCGCGCCGACGCCGGCGGAGGGCGACAGCGTTGCCCGCATTCTCGAGGAAATCGGATTGGAACGGGTCGGCGCGCACGGATCGACCGCGGCGCTGGCCTTGCTCAACGACGCGGTAAAGAAAGGTGGCGCGATGGCATCGAGCAATGTCGGCGGCCTTTCCGGCGCGTTCATTCCGCTGTCGGAGGATCAGGGGATGATCGAAGCCGCCCAGCTCGGCGCCATATCGATCGATAAGCTCGAAGCCATGACGTCGGTGTGCTCGGTCGGCCTCGACATGATCGCCGTCCCCGGCGATACGCCGCCGGAAACAATTGCGGCAATCATCGCCGACGAGGCCGCCATCGGCATGATCAACAAGAAGACGACCGCCGTTCGCATCATTCCGGTCGCGAACAAGGCGGTGGGCGACATGGTCGATTTTGGCGGCCTGCTCGGGCGCGCGCCAATCATCGCGGTGAACAAATATTCAAGCCGCAAATTCATCGCGCGGACGGGGAGAATTCCGGCACCGCTGCAGGCGCTGGTCAATTAGCGGGCCTAGAGCGGCGTCGGGCCGCCACGCTCCACCGGGAGACGCATCTCTCCGCGCGGCGCGCGTGCTGGCGCTGTTCCCAGCCGCAACGATGGCGCGTGTCCGCGCGCGCGTGCAACTCCCGCGCTACGCGGCATCTTAGCGGGAGCTCCAGCGCGATGCGATCGGCATGGCGCTTTCGCATTTTGTTCGCGCACGAATTTTATTGTTCGCGCGCGGATCGCCGCCCCACCGTCAACACCGGCGCGGAAAATCATCGTTCCACGATTTCCATTTGAGTAATGTATGGACATAGGTATATTGTTCCAACAATCGGCAACGGAGGCAAACGGGCGTGCCCTCTCTACGTCGCAAGCTGGCTCCCTACTACCACCAGATCGAGGCGATCATCCGCGAGAAGATCGCCAATGGCGAATGGCGGCCGGGCGATCGCGTTCCCTCGGAGGAGGAGTTGCGCGCGATGTTCGGGGTGAGCCGCACGACCGTGCGCCAGGCCC
>JACQAE010000203.1 GCA_016195095.1 Pseudomonadota bacterium | reverse complement strand
GACATCCTGCGCGCCAGCGGCACCATGTTTCACCCGAGCGGGACATGCGTCATCGGCCCCGCGCATGATCCCATGGCCGTCGTCGACAGCCAATGCCGCGTGCATGGCGTCGAGGGATTGCGCGTGGTCGATGCGTCGATCATGCCGCGCGTGCCGAGCGCCAATACCAATACGCCGACCCTGATGGTGGCGGAACGCGCGGCCGACTTCATCACGGCGCGATCGCCCTGAGCGCCGGCGCGCGCGATCACGCCACCCGCGATCCCTGCCGCCACACGCCGCGCACGACGGGGACACCGCCCGCGACTTGCACGCGAATGACATCGGCGCGCCGCCCCTTGGCGATTTCGCCGCGGTCATGCAGCCCAACCGCCTCGGCGGCGGTCTTGCTGACCATCCGCACGGCGGCGGCCAGGTCGATATGCGCGACCAGGTCGGGCAGCATGAAGGCCGCCATCAGCGAACTCGCCGGCACATAATCGGAGGAAAGGATATCCAGGATGCCGGCCTGCGCCAGCGCGCGACTGGCAATATTGCCGGAATGCGAGCCGCCGCGCACGAGGTTGGGTGCGCCCATGAGCACGCGAATGCCGGCGGCATGCAGCGCCGCGGCGGCTTCGAGCGTCGTCGGGAACTCGGCGATCGCGACGCCGCTGGCGAGCGCCTGCGCCACGTGCTCGCGGGTCGTGTCGTCATGGCTCGCCAGCGGCGCGCCGCGCGCGTGCGCGAGCGCGACGAGATCGGCCTGGTTGCGCGCGCCATGCTCCAGTTGCAGGCGGCGCAGGTGCGCGAACATCGCGTCGAGTTCGGCATCGGTCATGCCGCCATTACGGCCACGATAATAGTCGCGCAGCTTTTCCTCGTCGCGGAACTGGCGTTGCCCCGGCGTGTGATCCATGATCGACACCAAGCGGATATCGTCGCGGCGCACGAGGTCGCGCGCCAACGCGACCACGTTGGGCATCCCCACCTCGCAGCGTAGGTGCACGAAATGCTCGGCGCGCAACAGGCCGCCGTCACGCGCCGCGCTAATCGCCTTGGCCAATGTGACCGCGTCGCCGTCCTCGCCGTCAAGCACATCCTCGCGCCAAACGCGCAGCGAATCCAACACCGTGGTCATGCCACTGGTCGCCATCTGGGCGTCATGCGCGACCACCGCCGCGACCGGGTCCCAATAGACCTTCGGGCGCGGCAGGTAATGCGATTCCAGGTGGTCGGTATGCAGCTCGATCAGTCCCGGCAGCACGAAATCGCCGTTGGCATCCTCTCCGCGTCGCGGTGGCGGCCCCTCGCCATAGTCAACAATCGCGCCCGCAACCGCGGCGACCCATCCCGGCTCGACGACCCGGTCGGCGAGAACGAGGCGCGCGTTGGCGATAACAAGATTGCCGGCGTCCGCTGTCATCACCCTGCCCTTGTCAACGCCACGCCGGCGCTTGGCAACCGCGCGGCGCGCACGAGGTCCACGAAAGTCGCAGGCTTTTCGGACAAGACCGTGCGCTAAAGCAAGGACCAAGTTGGCTAAAAATTGCTAATTATTCGCGACCATGACCTGGCCAATGGCCGACAAAACGGGGTTGCAAGTGGCCGCGATGGACGACGCCCGCTATGCCGTATATTTCGTCCCGCCGCAACGCGGCGCGCTTTATGCATTTGGAATCGCCGTTCTTGGCTACGACTGCTACACCGGACAGGCAACGGAGACGGCGCATGGGCCGGGATTATCCGCTTCGGAATGGACGCGGCTGACGGAGGAGCCGCGCCGCTATGGTTTCCATGCCACGCTCAAAGCGCCCTTCCGGCTGCGGTCACCCTTTGTCGAAGGCGACCTGATCGACGCCTTTGCCGATTTTGCCCGCGTAACCGGCGCGCCGCCGCCCGCGCGCGGCGCGATCAAGCCGCTCGACGCGTTCGTTGCGCTGGTGGCGCGCGGGCCGACGGAAGCGCTTGACGCCCTGGCCGAGCGCTGCGTGCGCGAATTCGACCGCTTCCGCGCGCCGCTGTCGCCTCGGGAGCGCGACCGCCGGTCGGTAAAGGACCTCACGCCACGGCAGATCGCGCAGCTTGAACACTGGGGCTACCCCTATGTCGGGGCCGACTTTCGCTTCCATTTGACGCTCACCGGGCGCCTTAAGCCGGCGCAAATCGCGCCCGTCTGCGCGCTGCTGCGCGTCGAGTTCAAGAAACGACAGGTCGCGGAGGAATTCCCGGTCGGTCAGATTGCGCTGTTGCGGCAAATCGCGCCGGATTACCCGTTCATGGTCATCCGCACCTGCGCGCTGGCGCCGGCTTAAGGCGCGCGTTGGCGGCTCCAAGCCTATCGTCCTACTTGCGAATCCAGACGACGCCCAGTATCACAGGCACCTCGCGCGGCCGCAATAGCTCAGCTGGTAGAGCACGTCATTCGTAATGACGGGGTCGGGGGTTCGAATCCCTCTTGCGGCACCAGCGCGCTCTCCCTATGGCGCGATCGCGACAACGCAGGGATGTTTTGCGCGGTTGCGTAGTGTGCGGGTGGGGCGGGCCGGAATGCCGCGTCAATTTTGGCCCGCGTTCTCAGTTTCGCCGCCGCGCCGCCTTGCATCCGCCGCGCGTGCGATGGAACTTGCGTCGTTCCGGCAAGGGCGAGCGGCCGTTCACTCCATTTCGAAAAAATTGTGCATCACGCATTGAAACCGGGACCGTTTTGCCTTCCCGGTAGGACGGGCAACTTGATGCGTATCGAATTGGGAGAATTGGCATGAGTGGGCGACGCACGAGCCGCAATGGCGTGAAATACATTTACGTCATTGGTCCGCTCCTGACGTCGGCGGCGCTGTGGACGGTGCCGGCGCCGGCGCAGATGTCGCGCACGCAGCTCGCTCAGCAGCAAGAACCGGCGCCCCCGGTCGATCCGAGAACTCGCCCGCGCGATGGCGAGCGGCGACCCGATGGTGCTCCGCCACAACGGACGGTCCAACAGCAGGTCCCGACGGCACCGACGCCACCCGCCGCGCCGCCGCCGCAACGCCCGGTGCAGCAACAGGTTCCAGCGGTGCCGCCGGCCCCCGGCGCACCGCCGCCGCAACGCCCGGTGCAGCAGCAGGTTCCAGCGGTGCCGCCGACCCCCGGCGCCCCGCCGCCGCAACGCCCGGTGCAGCAGCAGGTTCCAGCGGTGCCG
>JACQAE010000241.1 GCA_016195095.1 Pseudomonadota bacterium | reverse complement strand
GGGCTCGCGCGGCGAGGGCGCCTATCTGGTCAATTCCGACGGCGAACGCTTCATGGAGCGCTACGCGCCTTCGGCCAAGGATCTCGCCTCGCGTGACGTCGTTTCGCGCTCCATGACCATCGAAATCCGCGAAGGGCGCGGCTGCGGCAGGAAGAAGGATCACATCTTCCTGCATCTCGACCACCTCGATCCGGCCGTGGTGGCGGAACGCTTGCCGGGAATTTCGGAATCCGCGCGCATCTTCGCGGGCGTCGACGTGACGCGCGAGCCGATCCCGGTGCTGCCGACGGTGCACTACAACATGGGTGGGATCGCCACCAATTATCATGGCGAGGTCTTCACCAAGAAGAACGGCGACCCCGATTTCGTCGTGCCTGGGCTTATGGCGCTTGGCGAAGCGGCCTGCGTCTCCGTGCATGGCGCCAACCGGCTGGGCTCCAACTCGCTCATCGACCTCGTCGTTTTCGGCCGTGCCGCGGCGTTGCGCTGCGCGGCCATCCTTGAGCCCAACGCCAAGCAGCCCGAACTGCCGGCGGGTTCCGCCGAGCCCGCGCTTTCGCGCCTCGACCGGCTGCGCCACGCCAACGGCTCGACGCCGACGGCCGAGCTGCGCGACCGCATGCAACACGTCATGCAGACCAACTGCGCGGTGTTCCGCGCCGCCGACGTGCTCGAGGAGGGCCATAAGCGCATCCACGAAGTTCATGGCGGCGCCAGCGACGTGAAGGTTTTCGATCGCTCGCTCATCTGGAATACCGATCTCGTCGAGACGCTCGAATTCGACAATCTGATCGCGCAGGCGGTCGTCACCATGGACGCGGCGCGCAATCGCACCGAGAGCCGCGGCGCGCATGCGCGCGAGGACCACCCCGAGCGCGACGACCGTAACTGGATGAAGCACACATTGACCTGGCTCGACGCCACCACCGGCAAGGTCGCGATCGACTACCGGCCGGTGCGTGCCTACACGCTGACCAACGAGGTCGAGTATATCGAGCCGAAAGCGCGGGTTTACTAAAGTGATTTCCGCCGCGCTGGACACGAATTCGTTGCCACGCAACGCATCAAGGCGCGCGGTGCGCGATGCGGCCGCCAGCGCCGCCGGCAAGCGGTGGAAATGGTGATTCATGCATCGCGGCGTGCGCTCGCGCACCTTGAAGGGACTGCGGCGCCTGCGGGCGATGTGGAATGCCGGCTCCGATATGGAGATGCTCGCGGCCAAGCATCGCGGCCACGTGATGAACAAATGGAGCCACTATTTCGCGATCTACGATCGACATTTCGCCCGCCTGCGCGCGGGCGCGGTCACGCTGGTGGAGATCGGCGTCGCCGGAGGCGGATCGCTCGACCTGTGGCGGCAATATTTCGGTCCGCGGGCGCAATTGATCGGCATCGACACCAATCCCGAATGCCGCCGCTTCGAGGCGCCAAATACGCGCATTTTCATCGGCCGTCAGGAAGACGTGGACTTTCTCGAACGCGTCGCGGCGGAAGTCGGGCCGATCGACATCCTCATCGACGACGGCAGCCATCGATTCGCCGATCAATTGGTCACGTTTCGCACGCTCTTCCCGCGCATCAAGGCCGACGGCCTGTATTGTTGCGAGGATCTGTGTTCGTCCTATTGGGAACCAGAATATGGCGGCGGCGTCGGCAAGGCGGGCACCTATGTCGAGTTCCTCAAGGGCTTGATCGACGAATTGAATGCGTGGTTCTGGCGCGACGGCGTCGACAAGGAGCCGGCGGCATTCGCGCGCGCGGCGCATGGCATGCATTTTTATCCCGCGCTCATCATCATCGAAAAGCGCGCGATGGCGGCGCCCATTCTCAATCCCGTCGGCCATACCGCGAAGCTTGAATCGCGACCGGCGCCAATGGATTCTTGATGTCGACGACACGACGATGGAAACACGACGCTCGATCACGATGATTTTGGATCGTTTCGATCCAAAATCACGAACGTGATCGGTTCTGATGACTTAGTGCAAGATCTTGTCCGAAAACCGATTCCTATTTTTCGCGATCATGCTCCAGCGACTGGCGAGGACCTCATGGTGGAATTAGCGCTTCCGAAAAACTCCCGGTATGCGGAAGGCAAGACTTGGCCGCAGCCGCCGTCGGCGACGCAGGTTCGCGAGTTTCGCGTCTATCGCTGGAATCCCGATAGCGGGCAGAATCCGCGCATCGACACGTATCACGTCGATATCAAGGATTGCGGGCCCATGGTCCTTGACGCGCTCGTGTGGATCAAGAACCGGGTCGATCCGACATTGACCTTCCGCCGCTCCTGCCGCGAAGGCGTCTGCGGCTCGTGCGCCATGAACATCGACGGCGTCAACACGCTCGCCTGCACCCGCGGCATGGATGAAATCGACGGTCCGGTGCGCGTGTTCCCGCTGCCGCACCAGCCGGTGGCGAAGGATCTCGTGCCCGACCTGACGAATTTTTACGCCCAGCATGCCTCGATCCAGCCATGGCTCAATACCGATTCGCCGACGCCGCGCAAGGAATGGAAGCAGTCGCACGAGGACCGCGGTAAGCTCGACGGTCTTTACGAGTGCATTCTCTGCGCCTGCTGTTCGACCTCGTGCCCGAGCTATTGGTGGAATTCCGAGCGCTTTCTTGGCCCTGCCGCGCTGCTGCAGGCCTATCGCTGGATCATCGACAGCCGCGACGAGGCAACCGGCGAGCGCCTGGACAATCTCGAGGATCCGTTCCGGCTCTACCGCTGCCACACGATCATGAATTGCGCGAAAGCCTGCCCCAAGCATCTCAACCCGGCCAAGGCGATCGCCGAAATCAAGCGGCTGATGGTGGAGCGCCAAATCTGAAGGCAAAGGCGGCGACGCTCTAGAGCCTTTCCGGCTTTGACGGAATCAAAGCCAGGGCTCTAACTCTTTAATTTGACGCGTTTTCTTCACGCGAACCGCTACCCACTTCGCTCGAAAACGCTCTGGCTTTTGTTTTGACGCGTTTTCTTCACGCGAACCGC
>JACQAE010000191.1 GCA_016195095.1 Pseudomonadota bacterium | reverse complement strand
CAAACCGAACCTGACGAATCGTGCGATGTCCTGCGCGCCGATGATGCTGACGACCGGCGCCTGCCTGCGCGCAGCCGATGCGCGGCGCTGGCGGAGAATATCGAGCACTTTTTCGGCGTAGTCGAGCGCGCTTTGCCGCTCCTTGTGGGTATCGGTAATCGCCTCGTGCAGCATGGTGCGAAGATGCGACAGATAATCGTCTGACAGCAGCAGAAACGAGACGGGGGAAAAGTTGCCAAGAACCAAGACCGCGTCTTCCTCCAGTTGCCGCATACGCTCGAAGAAGGAAATCGCCTTGCTGTAATACTCGACGCCAACGCCCATCAGTGAAGGTAGCGACACGTCGAGCAGTTCCGACAAACGTTCCAATGTTTCGATCTTGACCAGCCCGCCCTTTTCCAGTCGATAGACGGCGGCCCGCGACACCCCGATGCGCTCGGCAATCTCGTTGGCGCTGAAGTTTTTCCCGAGGCGGTAGGCGCGCAGGCGTCTGCCGATTTCCTCAAACTGGAGCGTCATCGAACGTCCAAAGCCCCCGTCTTGTCATTTGTCCAAATTTTGATACGATGTTCCCGGCCGATGTCTAGTCCAGCCGATGAGGTTTGGCTAGGGCATTTTTCGGCAAAGCGGTAGCCGGTTCGCCGCAGAAAATTCAAAAAAGCTGAAGGATATCGTGCGCTTTCCGATGCCGATCAAATGCAAAGTGCTCGAGCGAACCTTTCGCTCAAGGACACGTCATGGATGCGTCGATGGCCTGGCAACGCCAGCAGAATAGCGGGGTGCGAACCTTTCGCGACTTTCAGCAACGGGTGTCGGCATTGGCCGCCGGCGGCGACCACGCCGCGCTTTACAGCCTTCTCGCCGCCCTTGCCGCGCGCTTCGTTGCCGCCTGGGACGGGAGGCCGCTTCCCGTCGGAGTGGCGCAGGGGGCGCTCGCGTCATTGACCTTGTCGCTGGAACGGGCACGTCGGGTTGCCGAATCCCCCGATCTCGACCAATTGGCCTTCCTCAATGAAATCGCGCGCACGGATCTTGCGTGACATTTGCGCCGAACCGACAGCGATCGCGCTTCCGCACGCGCGCCTATTTTCTCCGCCCCGATAACTGATAGACTACGCGACTTCGCGTTGCGCATTCCGAGCGTGTGCGTTCGGTGTTGCAACAAAAGCCGGAGCGCCCGAAGTGGACGACCTGATTGCATGGTTGACGACGCAACATAATGGACTGCGCACCTACGCGGCCTTTCAGCAGCGCATTCTCCGGCTTGCCGCCGAGAACCCGCGCCATTCAGCGCTGTTTTCGCTATTGGCGTCGCTCGTCGGTCGGTTCATGGAAACCTATGATGAGCAGCCGCTGCCGAGCGACGTCGCCGATGACGCATTCAAGCGCCTGATCGCGTTGGTGCGGCAGGCGGCCGAGACGATGCGGCTTTCGGAGACCGACCAGCTTCGTTTCCTCAATAAGCTCGCCGTCGCGGAGCTCGGCTGAGGGCGGATCGATTCGCGCCCCATGTGCTCAAGACCGCGGGCGCCGTTCGCCCCAACCCGACCATGCACGCCTGCGATCTGGCGCGCCTGCGACTGCCGCCGGTCGCGGTTTCCGCCCGTCGCGGTAGCGGCGACGGCCATGCGCGGCGCCGAACCCCTTTCTTTTCATGGCAAAACTGCTATATTTGATAAAGACGCGCGCCCAAGTCCCCGCGTTTGTGTGGTTTCGTGATCGGGCGCGCCATTTTCGTCAAACATCGCGGTCAGGCCCGTCCCGCTGGCGGGCCATCGGCTATTTGGAATCGTCGTTGATGACCCGCTCCAATCGCACCGATCACATTCGCCTGACGTCGCATCCGGACCCGCATGCCAAGGCGAGATTTCGCATTGATTGGGGCGCGGCGACCGCGCGCGAGCGTGGCCCGATCATCGGCACGGTTTCGCGCCCGCAAGACCGCAACGTGATCGGCAGCCATGGCGGTTCCTACGCGCTCTATCGCGCGCTCGCGGTATCGTCGGGCGCGCTCGATCCGATCCGGCGGCCCGACCTTACCAACACCCATCCGGTGGCGAAGATCGGTCCGTTCGCGCGGTGGTCGCAGCCGCGCCGCATCGTGTCCATCGATCCCTGGGGCCATCTTGCCGCCGAGGCGTTCGCCGCCGAAATCGCGGAGGGCGTCGACATTCGTCCGAGCATCGCCGTTACCCGCGCGCGGCTTGATCTCCTCGAGATGCGCGACGCCATGGCCGCCGGCCGCCTGCGCGCCGATGGCGACGTCGTGAGTGCGAGCGGCAGCCTGTCGGTGGTCAAGATCGCCATCGACCCGGTGTGGCACTTGCCCGGTATTGCCGAACGATTCGGCGCGAGCGAAACCGGCCTGCGCCACAGCCTGTTCGAACAGACCGCCGGCATGTTTCCTGAATTGATCACCAGGCCCGACCTGCAGGTTTTCCTGCCGCCGATCGGCGGAATCACCGTTTATCTCTTCGGCGACGTCGAACGGCTCGGCGACCCGCGAACCAAGATCACCTGCCGCGTGCATGACGAATGCAACGGTTCCGACGTCTTCGGATCGGACATTTGCACCTGCCGGCCATATCTGTTCCACGGCATCGAGGAATGCGCCATTGCCGCGCAGGCCGGCGGGCTCGGGGTCATCGTGTACAACCGCAAGGAAGGCCGCGCACTCGGCGAGGTCACCAAGTTCTTGGTCTATAACGCGCGCAAGCGCCAGGAGGGCGGCGACGCGGCGAGCGCCTATTTCGTGCGCACCGAATGCGTCGCCGGCGTCCAGGACGCGCGTTTCCAGCAACTCATGCCTGACGTTATTCACTGGCTCGGATTGGAGCGGATCGATCGCTTCATCTCGATGAGCGACATGAAGTACGACGCGCTGCGCAGCCAAGGTGTCGAGATCGTTGAGCGGGTCCCCATCCCCGAGGAACTCGTTCCGGCGGACGCGCATGTCGAGATCGCGGCCAAGAAAGCGGCCGGCTATTACACGCCCGACGCGCCGCCAAATGCGCGCGACCTGAGCGGATCGATCGGCCGACCGCTCGAAAAATACTGAGCAGTCGCGCGCGGACAGTGCACGTGAATCCCGACACGGCCGCGGCCCTTTCCCTGCTCAGCGCCGAAGCGGTGCGCGCGCGCGCGCACCGTCTGCTGGCGATCGGGCTTGCCGATGGGCTGGCGCATTTTCGCGTCGACCTGGCGCGGCTTGACGCGGCGATCGATCTCACGCTCGCGACGACGCGCGCGGCCTATCCGTCCCTCGCCGTGCCGTTCCATTCGCGCTGGCGCCATTTCACGCTCGACGGCTTGGACCGCTGGGCCGTCATCGCCGCTGCCGCCACCTGGAAGGACAAGGCGTCGCGGGCGCGCGCGGCCTTCGACCTCGCGATCATCAGCGTCCTCCTCGACGCCGGCGCCGGACCCGATTGGCGCTATGTCGATCGCGCCAGCGGTGCGCGTATCGGCCGCTCCGAAGGGCTGGCGCTGGCCAGTCTCGCCATGTTTTCCGACGGCCTGTTTTCGACTGACACTGCCGATCCGCTGCGCGTTGACGCTGCGGCACTGCAGCGGCTTTCGCCGCAGGTGCTGCTGCGTGGGTTTCAGGTGGCGGGCGATAACCCGCTGGTCGGCATTGAGGGCAGGTGCGATCTGCTGCGGCGGCTTGGCGCGACCATCGTCGCTGCGCCCGCCATATTCGCGCGCGACGACACGCCACGGCCAGGCGGTTTCTTCGACCATATTGCCGCGCGGGCCATGGGCGGCGACATCGCGGCGCCGGCGATCCTGTCGGACCTGCTGCGGATTTTCGCGCCGATCTGGCCGTCGCGCATCACGCTCGGCGGCGTCGTGCTTGGTGATTGCTGGCGCCATCCGGCGCTGCGAACCGGCGATGCGACGCATGAAATGGTGCCATTGCACAAATTGTCGCAATGGCTCACCTATTCGCTGATCGAGCCGATGCAGGACGCGGGATTGCGTGTCATCGATATCGAAGGATTGACCGGGCTCGCCGAGTACCGCAATGGCGGCCTCTTTATCGACACCGGCGTTTTGGCGCTGCGCGAACCGGCGCAGGCGCAGCGCGCGCAGGCGGTGTCCTCGACATTGGTCGTCGAATGGCGCGCGCTGACCGTCGCGCTCCTTGACCGGTTGGCAGCGGGTTTGCGCGCACGGCTGGGCGTCGATCCTGTATCGTTCCCGCTCGCAAGGGTGCTGGAAGGCGGCGCCTGGGCGGCGGGACGACGGATCGCGCGCGACTTGCGCGCCGATGGCGCGCCGCCAATCTCGGTCGTCAGCGACGGAACGGTTTTTTGAACGCGCGGGGCAAGCTCATGCAAGGCGTTACTGTCGTCTCTCACCCGCTGGTTCAGCACAAACTGACCCTCATTCGCGACAAGAAACGATCGACAAAATCCTTTCGCGAACTGTGCAACGAGATCGGCGTCCTTCTATGCTACGAGGTCACGCGCGACCTGCCGCTGGCCGATGTCGAGATCGAGACCCCGCTCAAGCGCATGACGTCGCCGAAGATCGCCGGCAAGAAGCTCGTTTTCGCGCCGATCATGCGCGCCGGCATTACGTTCGTCGAGGGCATGCTCGATCTTGTCCCGACGGCGCGCGTCGCGCATATCGGCCTTTATCGCGATCCCGCCACGTTCGTGGCGGTCGAATATTTCTTCAAGGCGCCCTCCGACCTGGCCGAGCGTCTCGTCATCGTCGTCTCGCCGGTGCTGGCGACGGCCAATACCGCTGTCGCGGCGATCGACCGGGTGAAGGAACGCGGCGGCAAGGATATTCGCTTCGTCTGCCTGATCGCGGCGCCGGAAGGCATCGAGCGGCTGCGCGGGCTACATCCGGACGTGCCGATCTGGACGGCGGCAATCGACGAGTGCCTCGATGAGCGCGCCTATATCATCCCCGGACTGGGCGACGCCGGCGATCGCGCCTTTGGCACGCGATAGCGGCGCGCCCGCCGGCGGTGTCTGCGAGATCGCCGCAGCGATGCCGCATGGCCGGCGGTCTCCAGGCTCATTCATTCGTCTATGCGCCGCGATCGCAGCGGTCCGCCAGCGAACCGGGAAGCGCCCAACTCTATCCGTCATGTCGTGACTTCCGCGGCGAACCGATTTCCGCGTCGGAATCTGCCCAAGCGCATTTTCCGGCGAGGTGGGAACCGGTTCGCCGCAGAAATTGCGAAAAACCTCAGGAGAATGGCGCGCATGCCGATTCGATTAAAACGGAAAGCGCTCTAGTTGGCCACGAAGCAATACAACAGGCCATCGCCGCCCGTACCACGCAGTGCCGTCTGCGTGCAGCCGCCTTCCGGTCCGCGCGAGGGATGCGAGGAATTCCACGACTTGGACGGCGCATCGTCGCGCAGCCCGATGCGGTCGTGATGGCCGACCATGGCGGCGCCTTCTCCACTGCTCTTCGTCCAATTGCCGCAAGTGCGATCCTCGCCGGGAGGGAAGGCAAGGCCGTCCGGCGTCGAGCCAGTCAACACGTCATGACGGTTTGGCGTGTCGCCGCGCCCGTTGACGACCTCGCCCTTCTCATTGAGCGCGGTCTGCTTGTTGAGATTGTTGGCGTCGCCATGCAGGTCGTTGACGCTCTTGGCGACGGCCGTGCCTTTGGCGTTGCTCCACGGCCCCTTGCCGATGCGATCGCGCGCATTGACCGCCTGGGCGCCGCCCTCGGCCTGGGTCGACAGATAGGCCCGCCAGGCCTTGGCGCCGCCGCCAGTGGCCTGCGCCAATTGCTGGCAGTGACGATCGGCGCCAGCAAGCCCGCCGAGATCGCCGCCCTTGCCGGGGCCCATGCTGGTGACGAAAAAGGTCATATCGGCCTGTTGCGCCTGCGCGCCGAAGACCCCGCCGCAGGCAAGTGCCGCAGACAAGACTGATATCTGATAAAGCGAACGCATTTTTTGCCTCCCTTCGGCCTCGCCAGGGGGCGAGTGCCGTATGCCATGGAGGATAACGATTATGCCAGGCGCCGTATTCCCCAAAAATTCACGATTGCGTGGCATGCGTCGCGGGGGAGGGGGGCGGGCCAGGCTATGCGGTTGCGGTCGTCAACAGGCTTCTGGTCGGGTCAGTGCGCAAAGGCGCGGAGCTGCGTTTCGGTCATTCTCGGTCGCGATGGCTAGAGCGGCTGCACCCCATATTTCGCAAGGAATGCCTCACGCAGTCCCGCCTCGGTGACGCCGACGCCAAACTCGTAGGCGGGCGAGTGGAGCGATAGCGCTTCGGCAACGGCGACGCGCACCACGTCATGGACGGGATAGTCCCTGCCATTGATGCCCCAAACCCATTGCGCGATGGCGTCGTAATCGGGGCTTCCCGGCCCAACCACCGAGGCCTTGCCGTTGAAGCGGTAACCGCGGCGCGAGAAAATATCGACGACATTGATGGCGATGGCGGGATTGCGTCGAAGGTTGGCAACGGTGCGCGGCGAGGAGATATTGGCGAAGAAAAGCATGTCCCCGCGCGCCGTCAACGACGCTTTGGGCGAGAGATTGGGCGTTCCGTCGGCATTGATTGTCGCCGCGAAGCAAAGAATGGCGCGCCGGATCACCGCGATCATGTCGTCGGTCAGGATATTCATGCGTCACCTCACGGCGTAAGCCTTCCGCCATTGACGTGCATCACCTGTCCGGTGATGAACCCTGCGGCTGGGCCGGCAAGAAAAAGCACCGGCCCGATAATGTCCTCGACTTCCGCGATGCGGCCGAGCGGAATGGTCGCAACATAGGTGCCTGCCAAGTCGCGGAACCATGCATCGCCGCCCGATTTTGCCGCCTCCTCGCCGCGTGTGCCGCCGCCGCCGGCCAGAAACCCGGTGTTGATCGCGCTCGGAGCCACCAAGTTGGCGCGAATTTTCGGGGCGTTCTCGATCGCCAGCGATTTGGTGAGGGCGACGAGCCCGGCTTTCGCCGCGGCATAGGCGGCAACGCCGCGGAACGGGTTGTAGGCAAGGCTTGATCCGACCGTCACGATGCTGGCGGCATCGGCCGCTTGCAACATCGGCAAGACCGCGCGGCTGACGAGATAGGCGGAGCGCAGATTGCCGCCCATGACGTCGTCCCATTCGGCTGCGTCCATCTCCTCGATCGGGCGCGGCGGAACCGTCATGTAGCCGACCAGGAACACCAGGACATCGACCGCGCTCCAGCGTTGCCGAAGCCGGTCCACGCCTACCGCCACCGATGCCTCGTCGGTGGCATCGACGGCAAGCGACATAATATCGGGCGGCGGCGGATTAGCCGCGAGCGAGCGCGGCAACGCAAAGATCGCCACGTCGTGCCCCAAGGACCGGCAGGCGCAAACCAAAGCGCGGCCTATGGCGCCGCTGCCGCCGACGATCAGGACGCGACTTCCCGGCGGCGGCGAGAGGCGCGCGTAATCGGGCGTCGTTGGCCGGGTTGTCATTGTGTTTGATGCGCCTGCGATTGAGCTTCCGGGAATGTCGCGGCCGTGCTTTGATAGGTCCAATATTACTTTTCCGCGATTTTGATCTGGATTTGCGATCACATGGATTTTCGCCAATTGCGCTATTTCATCGCGGTCGCCGAGGAGCGGCATTTTCGGCGCGCCGCCGACCGCCTGCACATGTCGCAACCCCCGCTCAGCCAGCAGATCATGGCGCTCGAGGCGGAGCTTGGCACCACGCTGCTCAGAAGGGATCGTCGTTCCGTTGCGCTCACGACCGCCGGCGAGGCGTTTCTGCGCCGGGCGCGCGCGCTTCTCGATCAGGCGGCGAGCGCGGCAAGCGAGGCGCGCCGGATCGGGCGCGGCGAGGTCGGACGCCTGGTGGTCGGATTCATGAGCGCAGCGATGCTGAGCCGTTTTCCCGCGATGCTGCAGGGGTTCCGCGCCGCCAATCCCGGCGTCATGATCGACCTGGTTCAGCGCCCGCCCAAGGAACAGATCGAGGCGGTCGCGGCCGGACTGATCGATGTCGGCTTTTTGGCGATCGCGCCGCCGCAAGGCCAACTTCGCGTTCAACAGGTCGAGCTGACGGTGACGCGGATTTGGGAGGAGGAACTGGTGGCGGCGATCCCGACCGGGCACCGGTTGGCGAACCAGGCGACGATTGCGCTGCGCGCGCTCGCGGGCGACACGTTCATTACGTTGCCGCGCTCGCCCGAAACCGGCCATTACGATCAGGTCGTGCGATTATGCGCGGAGGGCGGAGGTTTTCGCGTCAATATTGGGCAAGAAGTCGAACAATTGCCGGCCGCCTTGGCGCTGATCGCTGCCGGCTATGGGGTCAGCCTGGTGCCGTCCTGCGCTACCGAAGGCTGGCGGGGATTTGTCGCGTTTCCAAGGCTCAAGGAGCGCGCGCGCATACCGGTCACCATGATTTGCCGGGCGGATAATTCCTCGCCCGTTCTCCTCGCGTTTCAACAGGCGCTGCGCGATCGCCGTGGCCCGGATTTTTTCAAGGCGAGCGCGACAGCGAAACGACGGCGCGGTAGCTGATGCCGGAATTGGCGCCGCCGATATGCGGCGCGCCGCGAGGTCTGGATTTTTCGCCGCCGTGCCAGCGCGCTACTTCGCGATCGGCACGGAGACCGCCGCGCCTGGATCGGAGACATAAAAGACGACGAGTTGCAGCGGTTCGGTTGAACTGGCGTTGCGGGAAACGAGATGCTTGTGGTTGGCGCGCTCATAGACGACCTGCCCCTCGCGCAATGTCGCGAGCGGCGAGCCTTCAAGCTGCATGGCCCACGTCCCCTTGAGCACATACACGAAAATCGCGCCGAGATGGGTATGCGGCACGGATTCGCCGCCGGGAGGAAATTCGACAAGGAAAGACCGCAGTTCCTTGCCGGGCCATTCGGCCATTGCTTCCTTGAGAAGCGGCGCCACCTTGGCGGGGAGGGGCTGCGCAACAGCCGAACCCGCGCAGATCGACGCAAGTATGCAAATCCCCGTCAGAGCCCTCATCGCAACTCTCCCTGAAACAGAAGCCATGCGCCCGGCCACCGCCGGCACCGACCAAATTCTCGCCGGGCGCGTTTCGGCGGACCGGTGGGCGAGGATCAAACCTAGGGAGGCTCGCTTGCGGCGTCCAATTCGAAGCGAAGCGGCAATTGATAGGCGAATGAAATCACCCGCGATTGGCGTTCATTGGTGACGGTTGGCCGACCGCGCGGCGCGATGAGGCGACAGGTGTCGCCGCGGCGCGCGGTTTGACGCCCGCGCCCGCACCGGTCGCTCGTGCGGAACGTTCGCAAACGTCAGCAAGGCGTTTGCCATGCGCGATACTTTTCGCCCGCTCGGCCGATGGGCGCATGAAGAATTAAGTGTCGGTTGCGCACCTAATCTTTGCCGTGAAGTTATTGTTTCCAGCTTTCGGCGCCCCATATTAGTAGACACGGCAAGAAATCCCTTGCCCGAAGCACTGCCCGCAAATCGGGGATCTTCCGAAGTCTCCGTTACCTCTCATTGGCAGCGCCGGTGCCGTCGGCAGGCAATTCGCACTTCAATTTGAGCTGTGTTTGGCGCGGATGTTGGCAACGCCGCGTCCGGGCATCGCCGCCCTCATTGCGAATCTTGCGGCGAAAGTCCCTCGCATTGGCAAGTCCCACGCATCAAAAGGTGAAAACCATGCAACTTCCACCGATCCTACGAGGCGATTCGCTGACCCGTCTTTTGCAAGGCGCGGCCGCCGGCGCGGCGGCGACCATGCTCATCGGCTTCAACTGGGGCGGATGGACGCTGCACAGTAACGTGGTGAAGCAGGTTCGCGATGCCGAACAGGCGAGCATTGTGCGCGTGTTGGCTCCCATCTGCGCCGACAAGTTCCAGCGCTCCGCCGACGTCGGCACGAATATGCAGGCGCTCAAGAAGGCCGACTCATGGAAACGCGATGAGATCATCGAGAAGGCCGGCTGGACGACGTTCCCCGGCTCGGAGCCCGACCGCAAGGTGGCGGAAGCCTGCGGCAACCTGCTGAGCCAGGTGAAATAGTTTTTTTGACGCAAATGACCCGGGCCTGAACGCCGGGGTTCGTCAACGCTCGGCCGGTGAAGAACGCGCGGACAAGCGCCGATGGTTTTACGCCGGTGGACGTGAGCGTCCGGCCGCATGAGCGATCATTGCTGGTAGCGGAAAGGCGCGGATGGCGGCGCGGGCCGGATTTGTCCACCCGCCATTCTTGCGCGATCTCCAAGGTCCGCCGGTGCGAACAAGGCCGTCGCAGCGCGCCGCAATGTCGTCAATTTGCTTTTCGCGCGGAGGACGTCCACGAAGCTCATCTTTCGGGTTGAAGGGATGGATTTCGGCGAGACTCTAGCAAAGCTGCCTTGCAGGGCGTATATTTGCCAGACCGTCATTCGCTTCGGGCTCATCCCCGGTGCGGTTGATCGGGATCGTCAGGGTTGCAGCCCGGGCGGTCCCACTAATTCGCATCCTTGGCGGCCCCGCCGGGATTTGGACCCGGACCTCCCAGCCTGTAAAAGCGAGCGTCCTACCGTTAGACTAAGGGGCAGTATTGAAGCCAATTGCAGGGCCGTTGCGTTCCTTATTCAGGGGAGATCGCAGCGGCCCTTCCTTTTTCCACCCCCGACGCTCGGCCAGCGCGGCTGGGGCTCTCGACCCTTCTGGTCATTACGATCTCCAATCCAGTGAACGCAGATTATAACGCCATTTTCTGTTACGCAAGTTATATTTTGATTTGTCAGGAAAAGAACGTTGACGGTGTTAGCGACGTGCTCTATATGCTTCGAAGATAAATCGGAGGTATTGGATATGTCGCGCATTCGTAGCCCAAATTACCCAGCGCTGAGCTTGCCAGAGGCCATTAAATTGGTTGCTACAATACAGGTGGCCGAGCAGCACCGGACGGCACCGAAAGAAGTTGTCGCGAAGCATATTGGCTATACGACCCTCCACGGGTTGGCCAAGCGCATGATCTCAGCTATCGAAAATTATGGGCTTTTGGAGGAAGTAACTGGGGACAAGGTGAAAGTGTCTCCGTTGGCGATGTCTATACTTTTCCCCTCAACTCCTGAGGAAAAGCAGCGCGCGATCAACGACGCCGCGTTCAAGCATCCGCTCTTCGCAGCGATTAAGGAAGAGTGGGAGGGATCACGGCCTAGTGACGAGAATCTGCGGGTTTATCTAATTCGTCGGAAATTCGCTGCTGACGCTTTGGACCGCGTTATAGAGGTCTACAAAGAGACGATGGACCTTGTAACGCTAGAATCGGGGGTATATCCTGCGCAACAGGGCGGACAGCTCGTTAAAAGTCAGGAGGCCGCGATGCAGACGACCGGGAACCAAGGCACGTCCCGACTTACCCCGCCAGCAGCGCCAGTCCCCATGCGCGTGTCTTTTAACGGCGATCTTTTGGAGGTGTCGGCAGTGCTTTCGGATGCGGCTGCCGTTGATCGCTTAGTGAAGGCACTAGAGGCGAATAAAGCGCTATTGCCGCTAACCACAAAGAAGGAAGCCGCCATCTGAGGCGGCTTCTTTGTGGGGCCTATAGGGATGGAAAAATTTGTCGCCATCGCCGCATGGCTTGCTTTAAGCCTATTCGTCACCTTTCAAGCGAACCGCCTTGCTCAAAGGGTGTTCCCAACGACCGCCGCTCAGACTGCCGAACGGCGGTATCTCTATGGGCTGATAGTCAGACTAATCGGCATTGCGGCATTCATGATTATGGTTGCAGCATTCGTTGGAGCAACGATTCTTTTCGGCTTCGCTACGTGGTGAAAAATCAAATTAGGCCACTGCCGTTTTCAAATTAGGCCACTGAGGGTCGAAACAGGCCAGTACCACTCCTCACACAAGAACATATTGCGAACGGAGAACATATCGTGTACATTGCTGCTTGTTCGCCAGGGGGCGAATGGCGGCGGGTCCTTCGTTGTCGGCCTTCCGAATCCCGGTCATAAGGAGCGAGTGACATGGCCCAAGCGGCTCTGCGTGTTGTCGAAGGACAATCCATGGACAAATCGAAGGCCCTCGACGCGGCGCTCGCCCAGATCGAGCGCAGCTTTGGCAAGGGCTCGATCATGCGGCTCGGCAAGAACCCGAAATCCATGGATGTCGATACGATCTCGACCGGCTCGCTCGGCCTCGATATCGCGCTTGGCATTGGGGGATTGCCGCGCGGACGCGTGGTCGAGATCTACGGCCCGGAATCCTCGGGCAAGACCACGCTCGCCTTGCACTGCCTGGCCGAGGCGCAAAAGAAGGGCGGCATCTGCGCCTTCATCGACGCCGAGCACGCGCTCGACCCGATCTATGCGCGCAAGCTTGGGGTCAAGGTCGACGACCTCCTGATCTCGCAGCCGGACGCCGGCGAGCAGGCGCTCGAAATCGCCGATACGCTGGTGCGCTCGGGCGCCATCGACGTCCTGGTGATCGATTCGGTCGCCGCGCTGGTGCCGCGCGCGGAGCTTGAGGGCGAGATGGGCGACAGCCAGCCCGGCCTGCAGGCGCGCCTGATGTCGCAGGCGCTACGCAAGCTCACCGCCTCGATCAACCGCTCCAATACGATGGTCATCTTCATCAACCAGATGCGCATGAAGATCGGCGTCATGTACGGTTCGCCGGAAACCACGTCCGGCGGCAACGCGCTCAAGTTCTATGCGTCCGTTCGCCTCGACATCCGCCGCATCGGCGCCATCAAGGACCGCGACGAGGTGGTCGGCAACCAGACGCGTGTGAAGGTCGTCAAGAACAAGCTCGCCCCGCCGTTTAAGCAGGTCGAATTCGACATCATGTATGGCGAGGGCGTGTCCAAGATGGGCGAGATCATCGATCTCGGGGTCAAGGCGGGCGTGGTGGAAAAATCCGGCGCCTGGTTTTCCTACGATTCGCAGCGGATCGGGCAGGGGCGCGAGAACGCCAAGACCTTCCTCAAGCAGAATCCGGAAATCGCCGCGCGCATCGAGGCGGCGGTGCGGCAGAATTCTGGGCTGATCGCCGAGCAGATTCTCGCCGGCAATGATGGTTCGGAGGATAAGGATGAGGAAGATGCGGCCGAGGCATAGGCGGGCGTGACCGCGCGCGTGTGGTCGCCTGGTCGCAGTCGCCGCGCATGATGCACCGCATGATGCACCGGTCGCTGCGCGCCCGTTCGTGATGAGCGTGGCGCGCGCGGCGCTGCCGGTGGTGTTGCGGGGAGGGGTGCGCAGGGAAATGTGTCGGCTGAGGCGCCCTCCGTAGCACTCGCATCGCAAGGCGTTTCCTTGGCGTCTATTCGACTGGCGAGTTCCTCGATCAGCTCCACGCAGATGCGCCGACCTTCGGCGATTGGATCGCTTGCCGCCCGCATGCGTTCGACATGGGCGTCGGGGATGATGGTGCCAAAAAGGTGATTGCGCATCCAAGTCGCCGATTTCGCCGAGCGTAGTGGGCACACGCCAATGATGAGGAAGATCCGGCGCGCCAGTCCGGCATCGGCCAGTCGCGCGAGATATCGCCGCACGATTGCGGCGTCCATGCAGAATTGCGTCTGCGCGAATTGCGCGCCACCGTCGATCTTGCGGCGCAGATTGTCGGGCTGCCAATCGGGCTTGGGGTCGGTCGGCATGTCGGCCGCGCCGAGAAAGAAAGACGCCCGTCCGCCCACCTTGCTGCCGGAGGGTAGGAGGCGGTCGTCGCGGATGGCGCGCGCGGTGCGCATGAGGCTTTGCGAATCGAGGTCGAATACTGGCTTGGCGTCGGGCTGATCGCCGGCGGAAGGATCGTCGCCGCGCAGCAGCAACAGGTTGCTCACGCCGATTGCCGCCGCCCCCATCAACTCGCTCTGCAGCGCGATGCGGTTGCGGTCGCGGCAGGCCAATTGCAGGATCGGCTCGATGCCGGAATCGATGAGAATGGCGGCGGCCGCGAGCGCCGACATATGCGCGCGCGCGCCGGCGCCGTCGGTGACGTTGACCGCGTCGGCGAGGCCCTTGAGCGGCATCGCCTTGCGCAGCAGGTCCTGCGCGTCGCAGGATACCGGCGGCGCGACCTCCGCGGTGATGACGAATTGCCCGCCGCGCAGGCGCGTCGCCAGCGTCGTGGCGGTTTGCTGGCCGGTGCTGGTCATAGGCGCTGCCCGGGAAATCCGGTTCACGATGGCGGGACCGTCGAGGCTTGTCGCGCCGGCGGTTGATGCTGAATTTGCTTATAGCGGATGTTCGCCGCGCGCGTAAATGTTGGGCAAGCGCTCGTCCCACCGCTGCCCGCACCCGTCCTTTCTGGACATGGTTGGGACGCGCCGGTAAAACCGCGACGGCAACAATCCCCGCGCGTCGCCGGCATGCAGGCCGGCGCGAGAGGTCCCATGAGCGGCGTCAACGAAATCCGGGCGGAGTTTCTCGACTACTTCCGGCGCAACGGCCACGAGGTCGTTGCGTCCTCGCCGCTGGTTCCGCGCAACGATCCGACATTGATGTTCACCAATGCCGGCATGGTGCAATTCAAGAACGTCTTCACCGGGCTTGAAAAGCGCCCCTATGCGCGCGCCGTGACCGCGCAGAAATGCGTGCGCGCCGGCGGCAAGCATAACGACTTGGACAATGTCGGCTACACCGCGCGCCACCACACGTTTTTCGAGATGCTCGGCAATTTTTCCTTTGGCGACTATTTCAAGGATCGCGCGATCGAGTTGGCCTGGAATCTGGTAACGCGTGAATTCGGCCTGTCCAAGGAACGCCTCATCATCACCGTCTATATCGATGACGACGAGGCCTTCGATTTATGGAAGAAGATCACCGGCTTGCCCGAGGCGCGGATCATCCGCATCGCCGGCTCGGACAATTTCTGGGCGATGGGTGATACCGGGCCATGTGGGCCGTGCTCGGAGATCTTCTACGACCATGGCGAGCGCGTTCCTGGCGGGCCGCCCGGCAGCGCCGACGCGGAGGGTGACCGGTTCATCGAAATCTGGAATCTCGTGTTCATGCAGTTCGAGCAGGGCAGCGACGGCAAGCGCGTCGCGTTGCCGAAGCCCTCGATCGACACCGGCATGGGGCTGGAGCGCATCGCCGCCGTGCTTCAGGGCACGCATGACAATTACGCCACCGACCTTATGCGCGCGCTGATCAAGGCGGTGGCCGATGCCACGGGGGTCGATCCCGACGGCGCGCAAAAGTCCTCGCATCGCGTGATCGCCGACCATCTACGCGCCAGCGCCTTTCTCATCGCCGACGGCGTCCTGCCGGCAAACGAGGGTCGCGGCTATGTGCTGCGCCGCATCATGCGCCGCGCCATGCGCCACGCCGAGCTATTGGGCGCGCGGGCGCCGGTGATGTGGCGGCTGGTTGCGACGCTGGTGCGCGAAATGGGGCAGGCCTACACGGAATTGCAACGCGCCGAGAAGCTGATCGAGGAGACGTTGCGGCTCGAGGAGACGCGCTTTCGCAGGACATTGGAGCGCGGTTTGGCGATCCTCGAGGAGAAAAGTCGCGGACTGGCGCGTGGCGGGCGCCTCGACGGCGAAACTGCCTTCACCCTCTACGATACGTTCGGCTTTCCGCTCGATTTGACGCAGGACGCCCTGCGTCCGCGCGGTATCGACGTCGATCTCACGAGTTTCAACGCCGCCATGGAGCGCCAGCGTCGCACCGCGCGCGCGTCGTGGACGGGCTCGGGCGAGGCGGCGACGGATGCCTCATGGTTCGTGCTGCGCGAGCGGTTGGGCGCCACCGAGTTTCTCGGCTACGAGACCGAGACGGCGCAGGGCGTCGTGCTGGCGCTGATCCGCGACGGACAGGAGGTGGAGGCGGCGGCGGCCGGTCAGGATTGCGCCGTCATTGTCAACCAAACGCCGTTTTACGCCGAATCCGGCGGCCAGGTCGGAGACAGCGGGCTGGCGCGCGACAATGACAATGTCTTCGCCGTCACCGATACGCAGAAACGGGCCGGCGACCTGTTCGTGCATTTCGGCCAGGTGCGCCAGGGGACGATCCGGCGCGGCGCGTCGCTGGCGCTCGCGACCGATGCGTCGCGACGCGCGGCGATCCGCGCCAACCATTCCGCGACGCATCTCCTGCACGAGGCGCTGCGCCAGGTGCTTGGCGATCATGTCGCGCAAAAGGGCTCGCTGGTGGCGCCCGACCGGCTGCGCTTCGATTTCTCGCATCCCAAACCGATGGCGCAAGAGGAGGTTTCGCGCGTCGCGGATATGGTCAACGCCAAGGTGCTCGAGAACGCACCGGTGACGACACGCCTCATGGCGCTCGATGACGCCGTCGCCGCCGGCGCGCGCGCCCTGTTCGGCGAGAAATACGGCGAGGAAGTGCGCGTCGTGGCCATGGGTGGGACCGCGATCGCCGGCGCCAACGCGCTCGGCTGGTCGGTGGAATTGTGCGGGGGAACGCATGTGCGCCAAACCGGTGACATCGGACTGGTCGCGGTCGTGGGGGAATCAGCGGTCGCCGCCGGCGTGCGGCGCATCGAGGCGATGACTGCGGCCGCCGCCCGCAAATACCTGCTCGATGACAGCCAGCGGTTGCACCAGCTTGCCGCTTTGATGAAGGCGCCGCTCGCCGACATCGATACGCGCGTCGCGCAGCTCATCGAGGATCGCCGGCGGCTTGAGCGCGAACTGTCCGAGGCGCGTCGTAAACTCGCGATGACCGGCGGCGCGGCGGCGTCGGATGGCGTGCGCGCGGTCGGCGATATCAAGCTGATGGCGCGTACGGTGTCGGGTATCGACATCAAGGACCTCAAGAGTCTCGCCGACGAAGGCAAGAGACAACTGGGCTCCGGCGTCGTCGCCATTGTCGGCGTTACCGACGATGGCAAGGCCGGGCTGGTTGTCGGCGTGACGAGCGACCTCAGCGCGCGTTTCAACGCGGTCGAGTTGGTGCGCAAGGGCGCCTTGGCGCTGGGCGGCAAGGGTGGCGGCGGTCGCGCGGACATGGCGCAAGCCGGCGGTCCGGACGGCGCCAACGCGCAGGCGGCGCTTGCCGCCGTCGCCGAGGCCATTGCCACGGGATAGGATTCGCCCGCCATTCGCGGCGGTGCGCCGACCCAGCCGCCGGCATCGTGCCCGCGCCGGGCGCTGATGTGCCCGCGACGCGATCGGCGGTCGATCCGGTTTCCCCGAGCCCGCGCGCGCATTATGATCGCCCGCGGAGGGCTGTCGCATGGCGTCGAACGATGGGGCCGTCGGGTTGCGGCGTTTTGTTTATGACGCCTTTGAGCAGGACCATGCGGTGAGCGCGCTCAGTCGCTGGGTCGCCCGCGGCATCGTCGTTATCGTGATCGTCAACCTGGCGGCGATGATCCTCGCGTCGGTGCCGGAGCTTGACGCGCGCTACGGTCGATTGTTCGACGCCGTTGAATATGTCTCGCTGGCGGTATTCGCCGTGGAATACGTGTTGCGCGTTTGGTCCACGGTCGAGCACGCACCTTATCTCCAGCTCACGCCGCTGCGCGCGCGCCTGGGCTATATGGCCAGCGGCGCGGGGATCATCGACCTCTTGTCGGTCCTGCCATTCGTCGTCGTTCCGTTTTTCCCGGCCGATCTGCGCCCGCTCATTTTGTTTGGCGCCATCCGCTTCCTCAAGATCGCGCGCTATTCGGCGGCGGTGCGCTCGCTCCTCACCGCGCTCTATAACGAACGCCGCACGCTGGTCGGCTGTTTCGTCATCCTGTTCGGCGCCACGGTGACGTTTGCCGCGTTGATGTACATGCTTGAGCGCACCGCGCAGCCCGACCGGTTCGGCACCATTCCCGACGCCATGTGGTGGGCCATCGTGACCTTGTGCACGGTCGGCTACGGCGACACCGTGCCGGTGACGCCGGCCGGAAAGTTCGTGGCGGGATTCGCGATCATCGGCGGCATCATGATCTTCGCCCTGCCGGTCGCGATCATCGCCACCGCGTTCTCCGAGGAAATCCGCCGCCGCGACTTCATCGTCACCTGGACAATGGTGGCGCGGGTGCCGCTGTTTTCCGCGCTCGGCGCGCGCGAGATCGGCGACATCATGCGCCTGTTACGCGCGCAGGTTGTCGAGGCGGGCCGCGTCATCGTGCGGCGCGGAGAGCCTGCGACGTGCATGTATTTCATTACCGCGGGTGACGTGCGCGTCGAACTGCCTAACGAAAACGTAGCGCTCGGCGTTGGGCATTTTTTTGGCGAGATGGCGCTGCTGCACCATACCAACCGTTCGGCGACCGTCGCCGCGGTGACGCGCACAAATCTGCTGGTGCTCGACGCGCACGACTTCCACGCGCTGATCGAGCGCTCGCCGCAGATCGCCAAGCTGATCAATGAGGTGGCGAAAAGCCGCGCATCGGGCCCGCCGGCGGCGGCAAGCGGCGACATCGTGGCCGAGGAGATCGCCGGCGGCGAGGCGGCCAGGACCGGCGAGACGTCGCCATCCTGACGTGGGTGGGCTGCGTGGAGATTGCGGCCTTGAGCGGCGCGCAGGCGCGTCGCCATCGCCGCGCCGGGGACACGCGGCCGCGCGCCAGGCGCGCGGCGCGGCTGGCAGGCGAATTTCGCGATGGCGGCGTCAGCCCATCGCCCGGCGCAAATTGTCGGACACCTTGTCGAGAAACCCAGCGGTGGAGAGCCATTTCTGGTCGGCCCCGACCAGCAGCGCGAGATCCTTGGTCATGAATCCGGCCTCGACCGTATCGACGCAAACCGTCTCAAGCGTGGCGGCGAATTTCGTCAACTCGCTATTATTGTCGAGCTTGGCGCGGTGCGCCAGGCCGCGCGTCCAGGCAAAAATCGAGGCGATCGAGTTGGTCGATGTCGCGTTGCCCTTCTGGTGCTCGCGGAAATGCCGTGTCACCGTGCCGTGCGCGGCCTCCGCCTCGACCACGTTGCCGTCGGGGGTCATGAGCACGGAGGTCATGAGGCCAAGTGAGCCGTAACCTTGCGCGACCGTATCCGACTGCACGTCCCCGTCGTAATTCTTGCACGCCCACACATAGCCGCCCGACCATTTCAGCGCGGCGGCAACCATGTCGTCGATGAGCCGGTGTTCGTAGAAAATCTTCTTCTTCTCAAAGGCCGCCTTGAATTCCTTCTCGTAGATGTCTTGAAAGATGTCCTTGAAGCGGCCGTCATAGACTTTGACGATCGTGTTCTTGGTGGACAGGTAAACCGGGTAGCTGCGGTTGAGCCCGAAATTGAGCGACGCGCGGGCAAAATCCATGATCGATTGATCGAGATTGTACATCGCCATGGCGACGCCGGCGCCGGGAAAAGTGAAGACCTCGCGTTCGATCTTGGCGCCGTCCGCGCCAACGAAGGTCAGCGTGAGCGTGCCCTTGCCGGGAACCTTGAAATCGGTGGCGCGATACTGGTCGCCATAGGCATGGCGGCCGATGATGATCGGCTGCGTCCATCCGGGCACCAGACGCGGCACGTTCCTGCAGATGATCGGCTCGCGGAAAATGACGCCGCCAAGAATATTGCGGATCGTGCCATTGGGGGAACGGTACATCTCCTTGAGACTGAATTCCTTCACGCGGCCCTCGTCCGGCGTGATGGTCGCGCACTTGACGGCGACGCCGACCTTGCGGGTGGCCTCGGCCGCGTCAATGGTGATCTGGTCGCGCGTCTCGTCGCGCTTGCCGATGCCGAGATCGAAATAGAGAAGGTCGATGTCGAGATAAGGGTGGATCAACTTATCCTTGATCAGTTGCCAGATGATCCGGGTCATCTCGTCGCCGTCCATTTCGACGACGGGATTCTTCACCTTGATCTTTGCCATGTGGGCCTTTTCGGAGCGCGCGGGTATCGCGGTCATGCACCGGAACTGCGGGATCGGGCGGCGTGCGCTCGCGAATGAATGGCCGCGTCCCCGTTCTGGCGCGCGAGCGCTATAGCACCCGCGCGCCGGGGGAGAAAGCCAACCAGGCGAAAAACCCCGCGCCACGCATCGCACCCGACGGCGCGACGGTCAGCGTGGACCGGGCCGCGCGATCAGGCGCGGTTTTCCGCCGGGGGCATGGTGGGAAACGCAGGCAAAGCCGGGTCAGCATGGTCCCATGGCTGCTGGCGCTTGGCAAAGACCCGCACCTGCGGCTTGACGGCAGTCGGATCGTCAAGGCTTGCAGCGCGTACCGTGACCATGCCGGGGAAGCTGCCGGTGCGGCCAAACATCGGCGAACCGCATTCCCCGCAGAAGCTGGTCGTTACCTTGCTGCCGCTATCCGCTGCCCAGGTATAGCCCTTGGTCGTGCCGCACACCGAAAACGCCGCTTCCGGGACCATGATGTGAAATGCATGGCCGGAACCGCTTAATTTCTGGCAATTCAGACAATGACAGATTCCCGTCATCACCGGCTCCGCCGCAAGTTCGTAACGCACCGCCCCGCATAGGCACCCACCTTTGAGTTTACTGTCGCCAGCCATGCAAACACCTCCTTGAATATGAAACTTGCAATATGCAAGTATCTGCAGATTGCCTCGATTGCTTTCATTTTTCAAGTGTGAAAATGGAGGCAGTCGCGACGGTGATCTGCCGGCCTCGCGCGGCGCATGCATTCGCAAGTGGCGATTCGAGGCGTGACCGGATACGCAAGATGCGCACAGGCTCAAGAATTCGACGGCGCCCGCGATCGAGGTGAGGGGTGGTGGACGACGATGCGAAAGCAGGCGGCCGGCTGCCGCGTTCGGGCTGTCCCGTCGCCAACGCGCTTGACACGTTCGGCGACCGCTGGACGCTGATCGTCATCCGCGACCTGGTGATGGGCAAGCGCCGCTATGGCGAATTGCAGAAATCGCCGGAGAATATTCCCTCCAACATCCTTGCCGACCGGTTGCGGCAACTCGAAAGGCTCGAAGTCATCCGTCGCGTACCCTACCAGGAGCGGCCGCGCCGCTATGAGTATCTTCTGACCGAAAAGGGCGCCGACCTGTTGCCGATCCTGCAGGCGGTGACGCGCTGGTCGGGCCGCCACATTCCCGGCGGCTGGCAGGTTCCGGAACGGTTTTTTGCGCTCACGCCGGACGACCTCAAACGCGAATAGCCGTGGCGCTAGGTCTTTCCTTTGGCGGCGGCGACGGCGCGGCCGCGCCCAACGGCGCTCGACGCTGGTGCATCGCCGGTGCATAGGAAGGCGATGCCAGGCGCGGGGACCGACAGGACAAGGAACTGGACGCACGTCGCGGGTCCGCTCGTCGTTCTGGTCGAGCCGCAGCTCGGCGAGAATATTGGCGCGGCGGCGCGCGTGATGGCCAATTTCGGCCTGTCGCGCCTGCGCATCGTGCGGCCGAAACAGGGCTGGCCCAATGACAAGGCGCGCGTCATGGCCGCCGGCGCCGACCGTGTCCTCGACGATGCCGTCATTCACCCGACGCTCGCGGCGGCGATCGGCGACTGCGAATTCGTGCTCGCGGCGACGGCGCGCGCGCATGACCAGGCCAAGCCCGTCGTCTCGCCGCAGGAGGCGGCGCGTCTCGCGGCGCCGCTGGTGGCGTCGGGGTGCAATGTTGCGTTGGTGTTCGGGCGCGAGCGCAATGGGCTCGAGAACGACGAGGTCGCGCTCGCCGACCATATCGTCACGCTTCCCGTCAACCCGGCCTTCGCCTCGCTTAACCTGGCGCAGGCCGTTGCCATCCTCTGTTATGAATGGTTCAAGCTCGCCACGCTCGACCGGCTGCCTTTCGTCATGCTGGAGAAGTCCGCGCCGGCGCCCAAGCAGCAATTGCTGGCTTATTTCGAGGATCTCGAGCGCGAGCTCGAGCGCGTCGAATATTTCCGCCCGCCCGACAAGCGCGCCACCATGGTCATCAACATGCGCAATATCTTCACGCGCATGCGTCCCACCCAGCAGGACGTCCAGACGCTGCACGGCGTGATCATGGCCATCGCGCAGGGCCGCAAGGGCCCCGCGCGCGGCGGCGTGCTCGACAGCGCGGAAGCGACGCGGCTGCGCGCGCTGATCGCCGAACATGAGGCGGGACGCACGCCCTCGGAACGTGGGCCGGTACGCGGTCTCGCGCGGCTATTGCGACGCAATCCGACAGACGCCGAACGCGCCTTATGGGACGCGCTGGTCAAGGACCGGCGCTTCGCCGGCGCGGGTTTCAAGCGGCAGACGCCGATCGGCCCCCACATTGCCGACATTGTGTCGTTTTCGGCGCGCGTCGTTATCGACATCGAGCCGGCGGATGAAAGCCCTGATGGTGCCAATGCGCGCGCGCGCCTGCGCGCCTGGCTTGACGCGCGCGGCTACCGTGTCATCCCGGTCAATGCCCATGACATCGGCGCCGACCGCCATGCCGTGACCGAGCGCATCGCCGCCGAATTGGGCTTTGCGCGCGCGCCCGGCCATTGATCGCCGGTCGGCGGCGATCCGGTCGCCGGGGGGCGCCAGCACAAGGACGCGCCGGTCAGGCCTTGAGCCGGCTGACCACCGCGGCCGTGCCGGCGCGCAGGAACCCGAGATCGCTGCCGATGGCCAGAAAACGATAGCCGCGGCGGGCAAGTTCGTGTGCGCGCTCGGGTGTCGCGCAATAGGCGCCGGCGATCTTGCCGGCACCCAAGGCGGCGGCGGCGATCCGATCGACGCCGGCTTCAACCTCGCTCGAATGTGGGTCGAGTACGGCTCCCTTGCTCAGCGCGATGGAAAGATCCGATGGTCCGACGAAAGCCGCGTCGATGCCCGGCACGGCCATGATCGCCTCGACATTCGCCAGCGCCTCGCCGGTTTCGATCATGGCGAATGTCACGGTCGCCGCGTTCGCCGTGCGCAGATAGACCATTTGGTCGGCGATGCCGGCCAGCGCCATCGCGCGGTGCGGTCCCCAGCTGCGTTCGCCGAGCGGGGGAAATTTCGTCGCCGCGACGAAGGCGCGCGCCTGCGCCACCGTATTGATCATCGGCGCGATGATTCCTTCGGCGCAGAAATCGAGCGCGCGACTGGCGCTCGCCATCTCGCCGAGTGGGATACGCACGACGGGCGCCACTTCCGCTAGACGAATCGCCGCGATTGCCGCGACCACGCCGGCGACGTCCCACAATCCATGCTGCATGTCGATAGTGACCGCGGGAAATCCCTCGCGCGCGATCGTCTCGGCAACGAGCGGCGCGGGCAGGCCGCACCAGCCGGTGAACACGGTCTCACCGTTGCGCAGGCGGCGGGCGAGCGAAAAAGCGGCAATTGTCATTTTCTATGTTCCATCAGCAAGCCGATAACGTATCGAATCAGCGGGGCAACCCATCCAATCAGTTGGAAACAATTGGTTTGGGTCGCACCACTAGCGGCCGTCCTTGATCTCCCCAATCGCCCGCGTCATCAATTCGTCCATGGTACGGCGAATCTGGTGATCGGACTGGGTCACGCCCTTGGCATCGAAATCGTTGCGAATCTTTTCGAATACGTCGTCGTCGCCGGGTCGGTCCAGATCGGCGACCACGACCTCTTTGGCATAGGTTTCCGCATCGGCGCCGGTGAGACCGAGCTTTTCGGCGGCCCAGCGGCCGAGCAGCTTGTTGCGTCGCGCGTTCGCCTTGAATTTCAGCTCTTCATCATGTGCGAATTTCTTTTCAAACCCTTCTTGACGCTTGTCGAACGAATTCATGTGGACCTCACGCTGCGCGGCAATGCCGCAGATTGGGAACGCGCCGGCTTGCATATCGACCGGTATGCGTCAAGACAACACCATGGAGGAAGGAAATATGATCGTTGCGAGAAAGTCCATGCGGGTCTATGTCGATTGTGCTGCGCACCACGATTGGTTAGGTTGTCGGCGCGGAGGGGCGAGCCGACCCGCTTTTGCGTCGCGCCGCCGACTTCCGCTGCCGCCGCGGACCTCGATCACAAACTGGAGTCTCGGCATTCAATGGATTTCCTCAAGCCACGGTATACCCCAATGAGCCGTCGTCGCCGTATTTATGAGGGCAAGGCGAAGGTCCTCTATGAGGGACCGGAACCCGGAACCCTGATTCAACATTTCAAGGATGACGCGACCGCCTTCAACGCCAAGAAACACGAGGTGATCGAAGGCAAGGGCGTGCTCAACAACCGCATCTCCGAATATATCTTTCAGCATTTGAACGACATCGGGGTGCCGACCCACTTCATTCGCCGCCTCAACATGCGCGAGCAGCTCATTCGCGAAGTGGAGATCATTCCGCTCGAGGTCGTCGTGCGCAACGTTGCCGCCGGCTCGCTCGCGCAACGGCTGGGCATCGAGGAAGGCACGCAATTGCCACGCTCGATCATCGAGTTCTACTATAAGAACGATACGCTCGGCGATCCGATGGTGTCGGAAGAGCACATCACCGCGTTCGGCTGGGCGACGCCGCAGGAGATCGACGACATCATGGCGCTGGCCATCCGCGTCAATGATTTCCTTTCCGGCGTGTTCCTTGGCGTCGGCATCCGCCTCGTCGATTTCAAGATGGAATGCGGCAGGCTTTGGGAAAACGACATGATGCGAATTGTCGTCGCCGACGAGATTTCGCCCGACTCGTGCCGGCTTTGGGACATCAAGTCGAACGAGAAGCTCGACAAGGACCGCTTCCGCCGCGATCTCGGCGGCTTGCTCGAGGCCTATACCGAGGTGGCCAAGCGGCTCGGCATCATGAACGAGGGTGAGCGGCCGCAGGGTACCGGGCCGGTCCTGGTCAAGGGATAGCGGCGGGCGCGTCATGAAAGCCCGCGTCGTCGTGACGCTCAAATCCGGCATCCTCGACCCGCAGGGCAAAGCGATCGAGGGCGCGCTCAAATCGCTCGGTATTGCCGGCGTCGCCAGCGTGCGACAGGGCAAGGTGTTCGACATCGAGGTGGAGACCGACGACCGCTCGCGGGCGCAAGACGTGCTGCGCGAGGCGGCCGAGAAACTTCTCGCCAACACCGTGATCGAGAACTTTAGCGTCGAGGTTCTGGGCTAGAGCCATTCCGGCTTTGATGCAATCAAAGCCGGGGCTCTCACTTTTTGTTTTGACGCGTTTTCTTCGCGCGAATTCGGTACCCATTTCGCTCGAAACGCTCTAGGGGATAACAGGCTGGGCGCCGAACGATGTCGTCCTACGCACCCTACGATCCCCTCAACGTGCTCAAGCCGGTGGGCGAGCGGGTCTGGATCGTCGATGGCCCCGAAATCAAGATGGCGTATCCGTATCTGCGCCTGCTCAAGCTGGCATTCCCGACGCGCATGACCGTGGCGCGGCTGGCCGATGGCGGGCTATGGATCCATTCACCGACGCCGCTCACGGACGCGCTGGCGCGCGATATCGACGCGCTCGGCGCGGTGCGTTTCCTGGTCGCGCCAAACCGGCTGCATTACTGGTGGATCGGCGATTGGAAAGCGCGCTATCCGCACGCCGTGACCTACGCGGCGCCCGGTGTGCGCGCGGCCGCCGCCCGTCGCTTCGCAGGCTTCGAGGTCGAATTGACCGACACGCCGCCGCCGCAATGGCAGGGCGAAATCGAACAGACCCTGGTGCGCGGCGATTTCATGACCGAGGCCGTCTTCATGCACGTCGCCTCGCGCACCCTGATTCTGACCGACCTCATCGAGAATTTCGAGCCGCGGCGAATCGCCGGCCGGCTGATGCGCTCGATCGTCTGCCTGGCAGGCTGCTGCGACCCCGACGGCGCGATGCCGGTCGATTTGCGCGCGACGTTTTATCGTCATCGCGCCGGGTTTGGCGCGGCAATCGAGCGCATGCTGAGCTGGGGCCCCGAGCGGATTGTGCTGGCGCACGGCCGGTGGTATCCGGCCAATGCCGATGCTGAGTTGAAGCGCGCCTTTCGCTGGGTCTATCGGGCCGCCGCATGAAATCCGCCGTCCTCGTCTTTCCTGGCATCAACCGCGAACGCGATATGGCACGCGCGCTCACGCTGGTGAGCGGTCGCGCGCCTTACATGGTCTGGCACGCCGAGACGGTACTGCCGCCCGATACCGATCTCGTGGTCATTCCCGGCGGATTTTCCTATGGCGACTACCTGCGCTGCGGCGCGATCGCCGCGCGCGCGCCGGTGATGGCGGCGGTGCGCCGGCACGCCGACGCGGGCCGGCTGGTGCTCGCCGTCTGCAACGGCTTCCAGATCGCCTGCGAGGCCGGCCTGCTTCCCGGCGTGCTCATGCGCAATGCGGCGCTGAAATTCATCTGCAAGGACGCGTATCTGCGCGTCGAGCGCTCCGACACGGCGTTCACGCGCGGCTATAATGCCGGGCAGGTCATCCGCGTTCCCGTCGCGCATGGCGAGGGCAACTACGTCGCCGACGCGCAAACCATCGCGCGGCTGGAGGGCGATGGCCGCGTCGTGCTGCGCTACGTCGCGCCCGATGGCGCGCGCGATCCGGCGTGGAACGTCAACGGCGCGACGAACGCCATCGCCGGCATTCTCAACGCGCGCGGCAATGTGCTCGGCATGATGCCGCACCCGGAAAATCATGTCGAGGCCGCGCTCGGGAGCACGGACGGGCGTGGGCTGTTCGCCGGTCTGGCCGGTCATTTCGATGGGGCGGCGGAAACGGCCTGGCCGCGACCGGCTGAGGCAACGGTATCGCAGGCGAGCAGGAATTAGCGGCCGTGGCGCGGGCGCCGGGGGAAGGGTCGTTGCGCGGCGGAAATCGCCGCGCGGAAAGCCGCGGGGAAGGCGCTACCGCGGTGCTTGTCAGCGAAAGCGCGAGTGACGGCGTCGGCCGCGGCACTTGCATCACGGCGCGCCGCGATGCAGAAATTCCAATGCGTGTCGGCCGCCGCGACCGGCTGGCGAAAACGGGTATTCAGACAGGGGCGATTGAGTTCTGAAATGAATTCCAGCGAGCCGCGCGTCACGCTCGAACTCGTCGCCGCACACGGGCTCAAGCCCGACGAATATCGGCGCGTGCTCGACCTGATCGGGCGTGCGCCGACCATGACCGAACTCGGCATTTTCTCCGCCATGTGGAACGAACACTGTTCCTACAAGTCCTCCAAGGTGCATTTGCGCGGCTTGCCGACCAGGGCGCCATGGGTCATCCAGGGCCCTGGCGAGAATGCCGGCGTCATCGACATCGGCGACGGGCTTGCCGTCGTGTTCAAGATGGAGAGCCACAACCACCCGAGCTTCATTGAGCCCTACCAGGGCGCCGCGACTGGCGTCGGCGGCATCCTGCGCGACGTTTTCACCATGGGCGCGCGGCCGATCGCCTGCCTCAATGCGCTCTCCTTCGGCGATCCGCGGCACGCCAAAACCCGCCATCTCGTGTCTGGCGTCGTTGCCGGGATCGGCGGCTATGGCAACTCGTTCGGCGTGCCGACGGTGGGCGGCGAAGTGCGCTTTCACACACGCTATGACGGCAATTGCCTGGTCAACGCCATGGCCGTCGGTCTCGCCGACAAGGCGCGGATTTTTTATGCGGCGGCCTCCGGCGTCGGCATGCCGATCGTTTATCTTGGCTCCAAGACCGGCCGCGACGGCATCCACGGCGCCAGCATGGCCTCCGCCGAATTCGGCGCCGACGCCGAGGAAAAGCGCCCGACCGTCCAGGTCGGCGATCCATTCGCCGAAAAGCTCCTGCTCGAAGCCTGCCTCGAAATCATGGCCAGCGGCTGTGTCATCGCCATCCAGGACATGGGCGCGGCCGGGCTCACCTCTTCGGCCACAGAAATGGGGGCCAAGGGCGGCCTCGGCGTCACGCTCGATCTCGACAAGGTGCCCTGCCGCGAATCCGCAATGTCGGCCTATGAAATGATGCTCTCGGAGAGCCAGGAGCGCATGCTCATGGTTCTACGGCCCGAAAAGGAGGCGGAGGCGGAGGCTATTTTTCGCAAATGGGGGCTCGATTTCGCGGTGGTCGGATACACCACGACGGCGAAGCGCTTCATCGTCAAGCATGGCGGCGTGGTGGTCGCGGACCTGCCGATCAAGGAACTGGGCAGCGAGGCCCCCGTTTACGACCGCGCCTTTGTCGAGACCCCGTCGCGGCCGGTGGTGGACGCCGCCGCAATTGCCCCGCCGATGGCCGTCATCGACGCGCTCGCGCAACTGATCGGTACGCCCGACCTGTGTTCGCGGCGCTGGGTGTGGGAGCAATATGACCATGTCATTCTTGGCAACACCGTGGCACGCCCCGGCGGCGACGCGGCGGTGGTGCGCGTCAATGACGGGCCGCGCGCGCTGGCGCTGACGACGGATGTAACGCCGCGCTACTGCGAGGCGGACCCGTTCGAGGGCGGCAAGCAGGCGGTGGCGGAAGCCTGGCGCAATCTCACCGCGGTCGGCGCGCGGCCGCTGGCGCTGACCGACAATCTCAATTTCGGCAACCCGGAACGGCCGGAGATCATGGGCCAGTTCGTCGGCTGCGTGCGCGGTATCGCGGCGGCATGCCAGGCGCTCGATTTTCCCGTCGTTTCGGGCAATGTCTCGCTCTATAACGAGACTGGCGGTCGCGCCATCCTGCCGACGCCGACCATCGGCGGCGTCGGTCTCCTGGACGACTTCACGCGCGCCGCGACGCTGGCGTTCAAGTCCGCGGCGCATATGATCCTCGTTGTCGGAACCACGACGGGGTGGCTCGGCCAGTCGCTCTATCTGCGCGACGTCTGCGCGCGCGAGGACGGTGCTCCGCCGCCGGTCGATCTTGCGATCGAGCGCAAAAACGGAGATTTCGTGCGCGCGCTGGTCGACGCCGGGCTTGCGAGCGCCGTGCATGACGTGTCCGACGGCGGGCTCCTGGTCGCGCTCGCGGAGATGGCGCTGGCCGGCGGCATCGGCGCGCGGCTTGACGCGGCGCCCACCGGCGCCCCCGCGCATGGCTTCTGGTTCGGCGAAGACCAGGCGCGCTATGTCGTTACCGCGAGCGCGGCGGATGCCGAGACGGTTGGCGCGCGCGCGCGTGCGGCCGAAGTCGCGCTCGCCGTCATCGGCACGACCGGCGGCGACACCCTTGTCATCCCCGGCGAGCCGCCCGTCGCGCTTGATGCGCTGCGCCGGCGGCACGAATCGTGGTTGCCGGAGTTCATGGCGGCGGGCGCGAGCTAGCGCAATTTTCGCCGAAGCGGGAACCGGTTCGCTGCGGAAAGTGCAATAAAGTCAAAAAAAATTAGGGCGCTTGCCGATCCGATCGAGACGGGAAGCGCTCCAAGATATTTTCCCCCGGCATGGACGCCGGTTCGCGGCGAATCATTGCGACCGCGCAAGGAACATGACGCGCCTTGCCTTCCCAACGCAACGCAAGGCGCGATGGCGGCGAGGCCCGCGCGTGGCCGGTTACGCCCCGCCTTCCTCGATCGCGTCGACCTTTTGCGGATAGAACGCAAGGTACAAGCCAATGGCGGCAACGGCTGGGAACGGTTGCTCGTAGGTCCACACGGCGTTCTCGGCGCTGCGCCCGTCGACCGCGATGCTGAAGTAATTGGCGTCGCCCTTATAGGGACAATGCGTGGCGTGAGCCGTGGGCGCAAGCAGCGTCATATCGGTGTCCTCGCGCGCGAAATAATGCACCGGCGGGTAGGAGGCCTCGCGCAGCGTCAGCGTGCGCGTGCTATCGGCGACGACGCGGCCGCCAATGGTGACGCGCACGCGCGCGGGATTGCGCGCGATGGAAATCGGATGCTCGGGGCCGGGAATTTTCATGGCTCACTCTCCTACGGGGCGCCCGCCTGCGCGCGCGCCCGACAGCGCGACTGATTTCCTTGTTTTGTCACACTTTTGGTAGTGAACTGGTGTCAACGTTGCCGCAATTCAAGATGGCATATGATAAACTGCAATCGTTGCGGGCGGCCTTTGCCGGCCGTTGCGACAGGAGGTTCGCACCGATGGCGATGGATGCAGGCGAGATCGAGCGGATGATCAAGGCGGGAATTCCCGATGCGGTGGTGACGATTCGCGACCTCGCTGGCGATGGCGATCATTATGCCGCGACCGTCATCGCGGAATCGTTTCGCGGGAAATCGCGCGTGCAGCAGCATCAGCTTGTCTATGCGGCGCTGAAGGGCGAAATGGGCGGCAAACTGCACGCGCTCGCGTTGCAGACCGGTTTCCCCGATGGTTGACGCGGTATTTCGGTGGTCGGCGTTTGCGCCGTCCGCGCCGCGTTGAACGCCCGGTCATGTCGAAGTCGGCGTTGAAAATCCTCTCGCCATCGGGGGCGATCGCGCCAACGGGGACATGGAGCGTCGCCGTGCGCGCCGGCGACTTCGTGTTCGTCGCCGGGATGCGCGGCATCGACCCGGCGACCAACCAGCTGGTGGAGGGAGACGAGGCGCGCGTGCGGCGCACCTTCCTCAACATGGCGCTGATCGCGCAAGCGGCCGGCGCGAGCCTGCGCGATTGCGCGCGTCTTGTCGTCTATGTCACGGACATGGCGCGGCTGCGGCCGCTTGCCAACAAGGTGCAGGCTGAACTGTGGAATGGCGGCCCCTATCCCCCGCGCAGCATCGTCGCGGTGACCGGACTTAACGAGGACGACATTTTTGAGGTCGAAGGGACGTTCTACGCGCCGCTTGCGGTGGCGCCGCCGGGAGCGGACGGCTCGCCATCGGACGATTTACCTGCTCGATAATCGCACTGCGACGCGATTGGCGACGCGACGGTCGACGGACCGCGGCGGGGCACGCGACACAAAAAAATGAATGGCACCGTGTCGGCTTGGTTCCGAACCGCGTAATGTGGTCTAAATAATTGTAATGTCTTACAAATAGGACAGATCGGATTGCCTCCCGCACCCTGGCGCCGGCGAAATTTCGACCCAGCTGCCGGCGATCCGCGCGCCCGCCCCTGGGATGCGGCGGCCATCTGCGCTACATTGTGGGGAAGCCGGAATCGCCGGCGGCCGGTACCAGGGGCGCGACGGCGCCAACGCAAGGATGTTTCCATGGGCATTGAACAGTTCATCGATAACGAAGTCAAAAACAGCGACGTGGTTCTGTTCATGAAGGGCACCCCGCAGTTTCCGATGTGCGGGTTTTCCGGCCAGCTTGTGCAGATTCTCGATTACCTCGGCGTGCCGTACAAGGGTCTCAACGTTCTCGACAACGAGGACTTGCGTAACGGGATCAAGACCTATTCCAACTGGCCGACCATTCCACAGCTCTATGTCAAGGGCGAGTTCGTCGGCGGCTGCGATATCGTGCGCGAAATGTTCCAGGCGGGCGAGTTGCAGGGTCTGTTGAAGAACAAGGGTCTGGCGGTCAAGGAAAACGCACAGGCCTGACGGCTGAGCACGGCGATCGCGCGCTGCGGCGCGCCGCGCAAATCCGCCGTACTTTGTCGTTGTGGTGTTCATCAGTTTCGTGCGCGAGTATGGCCCGCGCGATTTCGTTCATCGCATTGTCGAAGATCGCGGGTTGCACGCGCGAGTTTATTGAATGGCCGTCGCTTGCCCCACCCGGCGGGCAAGCGCCGGTTGAGGGGGTCGGCCGGGTCGACAGGAACATGCCATGTACGCCATGCGTCTGATTGCGGCGGCGGTCCTTGCCGCGCTGTTATCGGCTCCCGCGTCGGCACAGGCGCCGGCCAGCAAGCCGGCGGCGCCGGCCGCTGTCACGCCGGTGGCCAAGAAAGTCAATCTCAACACCGCCGGCGCCAGCGATCTCGACACGCTGCCGCAGATTGGCCCCGCGCGTGCCAAGGCGATTATCGACGCGCGCGCCAAGGGAAAGTTCAAGAACTGGGACGATTTTGTCGCGCGCAAGGTCGTTCCCGCCAATGCGCAGACGGCCATCAAGAGCCTCGTGACGTTCTGATCGATCGATGTTTTGCCGTTGCCGGCGCGGTCGTGCGACGGCTCGCGGCGGGTCGGCGCGATCAGGCGAAGCGCCGGCGCGCGAGGGCCGCTCCCGCTCCCAGCGCCATGAGCTTGGCCGCGGCAATGTCGGCGCGCATGGGCGCCATACCGCAATTGGTCGAGGCGATGACCTTTTCGCGCGGCACGAATTTCAGCGCCGCCTCGATCGTCGCCGCGACATCCTCTGCGCTTTCAACCGTGTCCGTGGCAACGTCGATGGCGCCGATATGGACGTCCTTGCCGACGAGCAGGCCGAGCAGGTCCGGCGGGACATTGGCATTGCGGCATTCGACGGAGACCTGCGCGATGCGACTCGACGCGAGCGCCGGAAATATTTGCTCGTATTGCCGCCACGCTGCGCCGAGCGTGGCCTTCCAGTCGCTATTGGCCTTGATGCCGTAGCCGTAGCAGATGTGCACGGCGCTGGGGCAGGCGAGGTTCTCGATCGCCACATGCAGCGCGTCGATGCCCCATGATTGCACGTCCTGCATGTAGACGTTGAATGCCGGCTCATCGAACTGAATGACATCGACGCCGTCGGCGGCGAGCGCGCGGCTTTCCTCGTTGAGCAGCCGCGCGAAGGCGAACGCCATTTCCACGCGGTCGCCGTAATATTCGTCGGCGAGCGTATCGACGATCGTCATCGGGCCCGGCAGCGTGAACTTGAGCAGCCGGCGCGTATGCGCGCGCGCATGGCGCGCCTCCTCGGCATGCACGCGCCCGCGCAGCCGCAATGGGGCGACGACGCGCGGCACCATGGCCTTATAGCGATTATCGCGAATGCCGATTTCAACCTTGTTGGTGAAGTCGATACCATCGACGCGCTCGAGAAATCCATGCACGAAATGCTGGCGCGCCTGTTCGCCGTCGGTGACCACGTCGATGCCTGCCTCCTCCTGCAGCTGGAGTGCAAGGAGCGTCGCGTCGCGCTTACCGGTGGCGAGGGCGTCGCCGGCCAGCCGCCATTGCGGCCACAGCTTGGCGGGCTCGGCGAGCCATTTGGGCTTGGGCAGGCTTCCCGCGATCGTTGTCGCAAACATGGTGTCGCTCCGCGCGCGTTGGTCTAGCGAGGCGTTCCATTCTCGCCGGGGGCCTCGCCATTGAAACGGTAAACCCAGTCGTAGCGGTGCAGCAGGCGCTTGCCGCCGATGGCGCGCAGCGCGGTGTCGCGCATGAGGGCGGCGGCCCCGGCAAGATGATAAATGCGCCCGTTCGCGCGTGCGCTCAACTGCGCGCGCGCGACGCGAACGCGCCGGCTGCGCTCGTAATGGCGCATCGCATTGGCCGGGTCTGCCGGCATGCGGCCCATGCAATCGGCGAGCACCACGGCATCTTCGATCGCCATGGCGGCGCCTTGCGCCAGGAACGGCAGCATCGGATGCGCGGCGTCGCCAACGAGCGTTACCGGACCGCGGCCCCAGGGCGCGCCAGGCGGCCGGTCGGCCAGCGCCCATTTGCGCCAACGCCGCGGCGCGGCGAGAAGTTCAAGCGCCTGCGCGCACCACGCCGACGCCGGAAACCGCGCCAGCAGCACGTCGCGCCCGCCCTCGGCGTTCCAGCCGGACTCGCTCCAAGTGTCGGCATGGATGGCGACGATGTTGACCATGCTCGCCGCGCGCACCGGGTAGGCAACGACGTGGCCGCCGGCGCCAAGCCACAGGTGCACGATGGCCTCGCGCAGGGCGGGCGCCACCTGCGCCGCCGGGACGAGCGCGCGCCAGGCGATACGTTGCGCCGGGTTTGGCGCGCGCGCGTCGCCAAGCCGCGTGCGCAACGTCGACCACAGGCCGTCGGCGCCGATGAGCGCGATACCATGGGCGTCGAAGCCGCCGCCGCCGCGCATCGCGGCGACGGAGACGCCGTTGGCGTGCACGGCGCAATCGGCGACCTTGGCCCCGGCCACGATTTCAATATCAGGGTTGTCATTGGCCGCCGCGAAGAGGGCGGACTGCAAATCGGCGCGATGCACGATCCAGTAGGGCGCGCCGTAACGCAGCTCCGCCGCCGCCCCCAGCGGAATGCGCACAATTTCCCGCCCATTGCGCGCGCGCGCGATTCGAATGGCGCTCGGCACGACCGCCGTCTGGCGCAGCCGCTCCCCGAGGCCAAGCGCGATCAGCGCGCGCGTCGCGTTGGGGGTGAGCTGGATTCCGGCGCCGACCTCCTCGACCGTGGCCGTCTGCTCGAGCAGCACGACGCGAAAGCCGTGACGCACCAGCGCGAGTGCCGTCGTCAACCCGCCGATCCCAGCGCCGACAATGACGATGGTGCGCGATGGCATCATGTAAGCGCGCGCGCGCCCGCCGCGCGCCTCACGCTTCTGTGCGCGTCACCAACGCGCATTCCGCCGGCCGCGCCGCACGCGGGTCGAGCGCGGTGTCATGCCGATAAAGCGTCGAACAATAGGGACAGATGATATCCGCCTCGGCGCCCATGTCGAGAAAGACGTGCGGATGGTCGAAGGGCGCCAGCGCGCCGATGCACATGAATTCCCGCGCGCCAATGTCAATGACGGCGACGCCAGCCTCGTTGTGGAAGTGCGGAACGACATGATCGGTCATGGACAGTCGCCGTCTGGCTAGCGGTCCGGCGCGCCGCGCCGCCGCGTGCATGCGCCGTCTGCGCGTCAAGGGTGAGCAATTGTCGCCAAGATAGCGGGCCGGGACGGCGATTCCCAGCGCCATTTCCGCCGTACCGCGCGCAGCCATGTTGGCGGATGCAAGAATGAAATCCGATTCCGGCGTTTGCCCGTCGTTGTGAATGGCCAGGCGCCGAGATGGTCGATGCCGGCCCGGCCGCGCCCGCCACGGCCTGGAGATTGGCGCAATTCGCCACTATATAGGGCGGCGCGCACGGCGCCGTTGGGGGAGAATCGCGGCCATGAATGGGGCGCGTTTCGTATTGCCGCTGGTTGCCGCCGCATTGTTCGCGGCGTTGGCGGTATACGCGCTTCCGCGCGCCGTCGCGGCGGGTGATATCCTACTGGCGCGCGATGACGCGGACGTGGTCGCGCGCGCGGTGGTGGAGCAGACGTTTTCCGCGCCGCTTGCGGAGCGCGAAGTTGACGCCGCGCTTGCGTCCGAAGATGTCGATCTCGCCCGCAGCCTGCAGGCGCTGGCGCAGGCGCGCGGAATCGCCTTGGCGCCGGAGCAGGCGGCGCGCATCGACG
>JACQAE010000190.1 GCA_016195095.1 Pseudomonadota bacterium | reverse complement strand
TCGAGGCGGCGCGCGCCGGCACGGCGGCGTTGCGTGCGCCGCCAGCTCCCACCGGCGCGGGCGTCGTTGCGCCGGTGCAGGCGCCCTCCGATGCGCAGATCCGCGCGCTATTCGAGCCCGGCTCCTACGACGTCATCGCACATGACAGCATGCGCAAGGTGATCGCGCGCCGCCTCATCGAGGCCAAGCTCACCATCCCGCATTTCTACCTGACGCTGACCTGCACGATCGATCGACTCCTCGCCGCGCGCGGCGACATCAATGCCGCCGCACCCAAGGACGCGGACGGCAAGCCCGCCTACAAGCTTTCGCTCAATGATTTTATCATCAAGGCAATGGCGCTGGCGCTGATCAAGGTTCCCGAGGCCAACGTCACCTGGACGCAGGGCGGCATGCTGCGCCACCGTCACGCCGACATCGGCGTCGCCGTGGCGATTCCCGGCGGGCTCCTCACGCCGGTGGTGCGCCAGGCGGAAAGCCTGGACTTGGCGACGATCTCCAACACCATGAAGGATCTCGCCGCGCGCGCGCGTCTACGCCGTCTCAAGCCCGAGGAATACCAGGGCGGCTCGACGGCTATCTCCAACCTCGGCATGTACGGGATTACCGAATTCGCCGCCGTGATCAATCCGCCGCACGCGAGCATTCTGGCGGTCGGCAGCGGCGAGGAACGCGCGGTTGTGCGCAACGGCAGGCTTGCCATCGCCAACCAGATGACGGTGACGCTGTCCAGCGACCACCGCGCGGTCGACGGCGCGCTTGGCGCGCAACTCCTTGGCGCATTCCGCGCCTATATCGAAAATCCCGTCGGCATGCTGGTATGAGCGCGGCACCACTTGGCCATGGGTGAGCATGCTGATCGCGGGCCGAAAGCATGATCCCGAAAAGTGGGAACCGGCTGTCGGGACAAAGATCATGCGCGAATGACGGGCCAGGGCCGTCGCGCGATTTAACCAATAGCGATACGGCTCTGGCGATCTTCAATCCGCTGGGCCTGGCGATCTTAAGTTCCGCCATCGGGCAGTCGCCAACCGACTGGCTGTCCTATATCTGGCTTTGGACGTCGCTGTTGGCGGGCGCGGTTCTCATTCTTGTCGGAATAGGCGAATATCGCATCCGCGGGCGTGGTCTGGCGCGCGCCGCGGCCAAAACGGGGTGAGTGGTGGCTGAAAATTCGTTCGATATCGTGATCATCGGCTCCGGCCCCGGCGGCTATGTCGCCGCCATTCGCGCGGCGCAGCTTGGCTTCAAGACGGCGATCGTGGAACGCGCGCATCTTGGCGGCATCTGTCTCAACTGGGGATGCATCCCGACCAAGGCGCTGCTGCGCTCGGCGGAAATGTTCCACGCCCTAAAGCATGCCGCCGATTTCGGCCTGACGGCGACGAATGTCGGTTTCGACGCGACGGCCGTGGTGGCGCGCTCGCGCGCGGTGTCGAAGCGCCTCAATGACGGCGTCGGCTTCCTCATGCGCAAGAACAAGATCAGCGTGATCTGGGGCGAGGCCAGCATCGACGCGCCGGGCAGGGTAACGGTTCGCGAATCCAAGACCGCCGCGCCCAAGGGAGCGCTGCCGCCCGGCGCCTATGCGGCCAAGCACATCATCATCGCCAGCGGCGCGCGCCCGCGCGTCCTGCCGGGCCTCGAGCCCGACGGCAAACGCATCTGGACCTATTTCGAAGCGATGGCGCCGCGATCCATGCCGAAATCGCTGCTGGTCGTGGGATCCGGCGCGATCGGCATGGAGTTCGCCTCGTTTTATCGAACGTTCGGCGCGCAGGTCACCGTCGTGGAAATCCTGCCGCAAATCCTTCCCGCCGAGGACGCCGAAATCGCCGCCTTCACGCGCAAGGCATTCGAGAAGCAGGGCATCGCCATACTGACCGGCGCCAAGGTAGCCAAGATCGAGGCGCGGGCCAATTCCGTCATGGCCAGTATCGACGACGGCAAGGGCAAGGTCGAGCCGCGCGAGTTCGAGCGCGTGATTTCCGCCGTCGGCGTCGTCGGCAATATCGAAGGCCTCGGCCTTGAGAAGCTTGGCGTCAAGACCGAGCGCGGCACGATCCTGATCGACGCTCACGGCAGGACCAACGTCCCCGGCGTCTATGCCATCGGCGACGTCGCCGGGCCGCCGATGCTGGCGCACAAGGCCGAGCACGAGGGCGTCATTTGCGTCGAGGCGATCAAGGGGCTCAAGCCACACCCCATGGACCGGCTTATGATTCCGGGCTGCACTTACTGTTCGCCGCAGATCGCCTCCGTCGGCCTCACCGAGGCGGCGGCGCGTGAGCGCAAGATTGAGGCGCGCGTCGGCCGTTTTCCCTTCGCCGCCAATGGCAAGGCCATCGCGCTCGGCGAGGACCAGGGCCTCGTCAAGGTCCTGTTCGACGCCAAGAGCGGCCAGCTTCTCGGCGCGCATATGGTCGGCGCCGAGGTTACCGAGCTGATCCAGGGCTACGTCGTCGCCATGAACCTGGAGACGACCGAGGCCGAGCTCATGCACACGATCTTCCCGCATCCGACCCTGTCGGAAATGATGAAGGAGGCGGTGCTCGACGCCTATGGACGCGTGCTCAATTCGTGAGGGCGGCGCGACAATCGCGCGCCATGCGTCGCTCGACGCGCATGCGCCGATTAAATTTAGGTGCGGTCGCGATGTGAAATTTCCACGACGCGCGCGCGATTGGCAAGCTTCTGCACCAGCGCATCGGCGGTGGCGCGATTGGTGGGGTCGAGATTGGCGTCCCACTCGTCCAGCAGATAAATGCTCGCAGCCGTGAAGCCGACAATCTCCTGCAGCGAACGCAATTGCCGCTCTCCCGAGGAGAAGCCGGGCCGCTTGGGCGGCATGGGTTGCGGCGCCTCGTCCTCGCCGTCGTCCGCCTCGCCGACGATGACGGGATCCTCGCCGGCGGCGAAGGCGAAGGCGAGGCGATCGGTGGTCGGCCAGTAATAGGCGCGGTTCTTGAGTTCCGACTTCAACGAGGCGAGCAGCGTCGATTTGCCCGAGCCATTGCCGCCGCGCACATTGATGCGCCCCGTCGCCTTGGCGAAAACATGCCCGACCGCCTCGGGCACCGACACGCAATGAATGACCTCCTCGCCCTGGCGCAGGGTCAGGAGGTCGAACTTGATGCGCGCGTCGAAAGCCTGATCGGGCTCCGGATGCATGCTTTCCACGACGCCGCCAATGCGCGTCCATACCGCCAGCACGTCGTTCCAGCCCGACGAGAGCTGGTGCACGTCATTGGTCATTTCGATCTGGCGCGGCAGCGTCGCGGCGAGCGCGATGAGCAGTTCCGTGTCGCCGGCATCCTTGATCGCGACGTAGGTCATGGTGGCGAAGACGATGGAGAGGCCGACGACACCGCCGACGGTGCTGAGGCCTTCGCGCCACATGATGGCCTTGATCTGCGCCGTCAGCGCGTCGCGCGTCTTGTCCTTGAAGCCCGCGATCCATAGCCGCAGATTATAGCGATTGCCGCTCATGACATTGTCCCAGGCGGTATAGCCCTGGGCGGTGACGCGGTTGTTCTGGAACTGATTCTCCAAATAGGCCTGCGACACCGGTTTGCGCAGCGTCCATTGCAGCGTCATGAGGATGGCGAACACGGTGCTGTAGGCGAGCGGCAACGACCAGTCGATTTCGGAGCCAAGGACGATCGAATTGAAGATCAGCGTCAGGAGCAGCTTGAGCTGCGTCTCCAGCTCGTACATCAGTTGGAAGATGTCGTAGAACGTGGTGCTGGTGAGGAACGGCTCGACCTTCTCGCGCGCGTTGCGGTCGTGCAGCAGCTTCGCCTGCTGGCGATTGTCGCGCGCGAAACGCAGCATGTAGAGGCCGAAGGCGCGGAAGCCCGCGCGCTCGGCGTAGATCCAGCTGATGGTTCCGATGATATAGGCCGCTGACTGGACGGCGAGAATATAGAGAAGGTCGCGCACCAGGAACGCGTCATTGGCGACGTCGCGCCCGGCCTTGATGACCAGCCAGGTCGTGGTCGCCGTCAACAGCGACTCGACGACGATCAAACTGACCATGACATAGAGCGGAAAACACAACAGATACTTGAGAAATTCGATGCGGGTCATCGCGGTGCGCGACATGGCGGAGGCATTCGATGGCGGTTGATCGGGATCGAGCGTGCATACCAGCATGGCACGTTTTCGCCTAGCGCGGACGGCGCGGTTTCTGCCTAATTTGCCGCAAGAATGGCGTGTTCAGCCGCCGTTCAGGTGTGCTCGCGAGCGCCGCGCGATTGTCACGCCGATATCTGTTACATTGGCTTGTGATCGGCGCCGCCGATCCGTAAGTAACGCATGGCAGAACGCAAGCGGAGGTGGCTTCCCTTGGTCGTCGTTCACGATCTCACCCAAGGCCGCGCCGGCCCCGAGCGCCATCCGGAAAAGGCGCACCGGCCCGACCAGCCGGTGCTGGCCAAGCCCGACTGGATCAGGGTGCGCGCGCCGGCTTCGCCCGGATATGCGCAGACCGCGGCGATCGTGCGCCGCCACGGGTTGCACACGGTTTGCGAGGAGGCCGGCTGCCCCAATATCGGTGAATGCTGGGAGCGCCGGCACGCGACCTTCATGATCATGGGCGACACCTGCACGCGCGCCTGCGCCTTCTGCAACGTCAGGACCGGGCAGCCGGGCGCGCTCGACGCTCATGAACCGGAGCGCGTCGCGCAGGCGGTGGCGCAGCTTGGCCTCGCCCACGTCGTCATCACCTCGGTTGACCGCGACGATCTCGACGACGGCGGCGCGGCGCATTTCGCCGCGGTGATGGGCGCCATTCGCGCGCGCGTTCCCGCGACCACCATCGAGGTGCTCACGCCCGACTTCCTGCGCAAGCCAGGCGCGCTCGAGCGCGTCGTCGCGGCGCGGCCGGACGTGTTCAACCATAATCTCGAGACGGTTCCGTCGCGCTATCTGACCGTGCGCCCGGGCGCGCGCTATTTTCACTCGCTACGCCTGCTGCAGCGGGTCAAGGAGATCGACGCCTGCATGTTCACCAAGTCGGGAATCATGGTTGGGCTCGGCGAGGAGCGCAACGAGGTCGTGCAGGTGATGGACGACCTGCGCTCCGCCGACGTCGATTTCCTCACCATCGGGCAATATCTCCAGCCCACCCGCAAGCATCACGCGGTCATGCGCTACGTCACGCCCGAGGAATTCGCCGCCTATGCGGCGATTGCCCAGGCGCGCGGCTTTCTCCTGGTGTCGGCCTCGCCGCTAACGCGCTCCTCGCATCATGCCGGTGAGGATTTCGCGCGGCTGCGCGCCAATCGCGCGGACGCGGCGCGGCGCTGACGCCCATGCCGCAATTCGAGACGACGCGACGGGTGCGCCACGCCGCCCGCGACATGTTCGACCTTGTGGCCGACGTTGAGCGCTACCCGCAATTCGTGCCACTCTGCCAGGCACTGACGGTGCGCCGGCGCGAGGCGGGCGATGGCGATCGCGAGATCGTCATTGCCGACATGACGGTCGCCTACAAGCTCATCCGCGAGACCTTCACCAGCCGCGTGACGCTTGACCGGGGAAACCTGCTGATCCTCGTGTCCTATCTCGACGGCCCATTCCGCAGCATGGAAAATCGATGGCGCTTTCGCGATACCGGCGCGGGGGCGAGCGACGTCGAATTCCGCATCGCCTATGAATTTCGCAGCCGCGCCCTCGGCTTCCTCCTGGGGACGATGTTCGATGCGGCATTTCGCCGCTTCGCCGCGGCCTTCGAGCGCCGCGCCGACGCCGTCTACGGCGCGCGCGCGCGTCAGACGTGAGCGCCGCTGGCGAGGAGTTCGAGCATGGCGAGGGCTTCCTTGGCCGAACGCAGGCGGATGCGCCGCCGACCGATGCGGCCGAACCGCCGCTCGCGATCGACACGCCGGCCGTCGCGCGCCGCCGCCGCCAGATAGACGAGCCCCACCGGCTTCTTTGCCGAGCCGCCGCCGGGCCCGGCGATGCCGGTGATGGCGACCGCGATATCGGCCGCGGATCGATCAAGCGCGCCCAGCGCCATCGCCCGCGCGGTCTGCCGGCTCACCGCGCCGTGGCGCGCCAAGGTCGCGTCGGCGACGTCGAGCATCTGCGTCTTGGCGGCATTGGAATAGGTCACGAAACCGCGATCGAGCACGTCGGAGGAGCCCGGCACTTCGGTCAACAGCGCGGCGACCAGCCCGCCGGTGCAGGATTCGGCGGTGGCGATGCGCAGCCCGCGCGCGCGCGCGCTTTCCAGCACCTTGCGCGCGTCGCGCACCAGGGTCTTGTCGAGCATTACGCGCTCCATGGCAGACGGACCGTGGCGGTAGCAAAGGCCGCGAGGCCTTCGCCGCGGCCAAGAAACCCGAGCTTCTCGTTGGTCGTCGCCTTGACCGCCACTCGGTCGCCGGCGATGCCGGCGATCGCGGCAATGCGCGCACGCATGGCGTCGCGATGCGGCCCCACGCGCGGCGCCTCGCACACGATGGCGATGTCGAGATGGGCGATGCGCCCGCCGCGTTCGCGCACCCGTTCGACCGCGAAGCGCAGGAATACCTCCGACGCCGCCCCGCGCCATTGTGGATCGCTGGGCGGAAAATGCGCGCCGATATCGCCATCGGCCAGCGTGCCGAGGATGGCGTCGACCAGCGCGTGCAGGGCGACGTCGGCGTCGGAATGCCCGCGCACGCCATGCGTATGGGGAATCCGCACGCCGCCAAGCATGACATGGTCGCCATCGGCGAAGCAGTGCACGTCGTAGCCGGTCGCGCTGCGCACGTCGCCAAGCTCAGCCAGGAGCCGCGCGTCGGCGCGCGCGATGTCGTCGGCGGTGGTGAGCTTGCGATTATCCTCCTCGCCCTCGAACACGCTCACCTTGATGCCCCCCCATTCGGCCAGCGCCGCATCATCGGTGAAATCGTCGCGCCCGGCCGCCGCCGCCTTGCGGTGCGCGGCGATGAGGGCGGCGAAGGCAAAGGCCTGCGGTGTCTGCACGGCGCGCAGCGTCGTGCGGTCGAGCGTATCGACGATGCCGCCGCCGGCATCGACGACCTTGATCGTGTCGTGCAGCGCCAGCGCGGGAACGCAGGCGCCGGTGCGCCGCGCGGCCTCGACCGCGCGCGCAATCAGCGCCGGCGAGGCGAACGGCCGCGCCGCGTCGTGGACGAGCACGATGTCGGGCTGCCGCGGCGCCAGCGCTTCGAGCCCGGCCAGCACCGACGCCTGCCGCGTGTGCCCACCCGGCGCGGGCGGCAGGGCATCGAGGCCGGCGCTCGCGCGCGCGTAGAGTTCCATGTCATCGAGGTGGACGACCGGCTGCACGCAATCGATGCGCGCGTGGTCAATGAATTGGCGCAAGCAATAGCGGATCACCATTTCACCGCCGATCGTGGCGTATTGCTTAGGCACGCCCCCGCCCGCCCGCACGCCGCGCCCGCCCGCAACAATCACCGCCGCCACGCTCGCGGACATCGCCGACCCTGCCTGTTATCCCGGTGAGGATTTAGCCTGACCCCGCTCAGGAGCCAATGGCGCCAAGGCGCCGCACGTCGATCGTCGGCGGTATCTTAACGCGATTATTCCGTTGTCAGCCGCTGCGCCTGGCCGGTTTCGCCGTTGGCAACCGATTGTGCACCGCACACCTTGCGTTTTGTGGCGATTTGGCTAAAATATATGCATATCTGCGATAGCTCAATTGATAAGCATCAGCCTCCAATGCTCAAAGACCACCACCCGCACCGCATCAGGCAGCTCGCCATTGGCCCGATCGCGGTCGCCAACCCGGTCGTGCTCGCCCCGATGTCGGGGATAACCGACGCGCCGTTCCGGCGCATGGCGGCGCGGCTTGGCGCCGGCCTGGTCATTTCCGAAATGACCGCCTGCGCCGCGCTGGTGCGCGGGCGCGGCGATATGCTCCGCCGCCTCGATCGGCACGATCGCGGCATCCATGTCGTGCAATTGGCCGGCTGCGAGGCGCAGTGGATGGCGCTGGGTGCGCGCATCGCGATCGACGCCGGCGCCGACGTGATCGACATCAACATGGGCTGCCCGGCGCGCCACGTGACCAATGGCGCGTCAGGCTCCGCGCTCATGCGCGACCTCGACCACGCGCTGACGCTGATCGACGCGACGGTCGGCGCGTCGAGCGTGCCGGTCACGCTCAAGATGCGGCTGGGCTGGGACGCGTCGGCGCTCAACGCGCCGCAGCTCGCGCGCCGCGCGCAGGACGCGGGCGTGCGCCTGGTGACCGTGCATGCCCGCACCCGCAACCAGTTCTTCGGCGGAGCGGCCGATTGGGCCGCCGTTGCCGCGGTCAAGCGCTTGGTGTCGATACCCGTTGTCGTCAACGGCGACGTGCGCGGTTTCGAGGACGCCCGACGCGCGCTTGAACTCTCCGGCGCCGACGCGGTGATGGTCGGACGCGGCGCGCAGGGACGTCCATGGTTTCCCGGTCAACTCGCCCGCTTTCTCATCACCGGAACGCGTGAGGAGGCGCCGCCATTCGAGCGCCAGTATTGGCTGGCGCGCGAACTCCATGACGGTATCCTCGATCATTACGGCGCGGCGCTCGGCGCGCGCCACGCGCGCAAGCATCTGGGCTGGGCGCTCGACGCCGCCGCCGCCAGCGCTGGCGCCACGGCGTCGGAACTCAAGCATTGGCGCGCGCGCGTGCTCACGGCGGAAGCAACGCCGCAGGTGCAGCGCCTCATGGCGGAGGCATTCGATGCGCTGACGCAAAAGGCCGCGGCATGAATTCGCTCGATCCACAGGCGCGCATGGCGCGTTCGCGGGTCTGCGAGGCGGTACTCGACGCGCTGCCGCTTCCAGTTATCGTGATCGGCGAGAACGGCCGCGTTATCGACGCCAATGTCGCGGCTGAATCCTTCTTCGAGGCGTCGATGCCGGTGCTGCGGCGCCATACGCTGGGCGACCTGGTGCCGTTCGGCAGCCCGCTCCTCGTCCTCGTCGACCAGGTGCGCAGCCGTGGCGCGCCGGTCAACGAATACCGCGTCGACCTCGGTACGCCGCGCAATCCCGGCGAGCGCATCGTCGACCTGCACGTGGCGCCGGTTCCCGAGCGGCCGGGGCAGGTCGTCGTCATGCTGCAGGAGCGCACCATCGCCGACAAGATGGACCGCCAGCTCACGCATCGCGGCGCGGCGCGGTCGGTGATCGCGCTGTCGGCGATGCTGGCGCACGAAATCAAGAATCCGCTGTCGGGAATTCGCGGCGCCGCGCAGCTCCTGGAACAGTCGGTCAGCGACGACGACCGCCCGCTCACGCAGCTCATCCGCACCGAGACGGACCGTATCGTGAGCCTGGTCGACCGCGTCGACGTCTTCGCCGAGGAGCGCTCGGTCGATCGCGCGCCGGTCAACATCCACGCCGTGCTCGATCACGTCAAGCGTCTGGCGCAATCGGGCTTCGCGCGCCACATCCGCTTTGTCGAGGACTACGACCCCTCGTTGCCGCCGGTATTCGCCAGTCGCGACCAGCTCGTCCAGGTCTTCCTCAACCTCGTCAAGAACGCGGCGGAGGCGATCGGGGAGGGCGCGATCGACGGCGAGATCCAGCTTGCGACCGCGTTCCGGCCGGGCGTGCGCCTGTCGTTGCGCGGCGGCAACGCGCGCGTCGCGCTACCGCTCGAATTCTGCGTGCGCGACAACGGGCCGGGCGTTCCCGACGACCTGCTCGCGCACCTGTTTGACCCGTTCGTCACCACCAAGCCGAGCGGCAGCGGACTTGGTCTGGCGCTGGTCGCCAAGATCGTCGGCGACCATGGCGGCGTGGTCGAATGCGAGTCGGCACCGCGGCGAACCGTTCTCCGCGTGCTGATGCCCAAATACGCGGGTAACGACGCCGGCCGGGCGGCGTGACCTGAGAGGATATCGATGCCTGAGGGAAAAATTCTGGTCGCCGACGACGACGTGGCGATCCGCACCGTGCTCAACCAGGCGCTGTCGCGCGCCGGCTACGAGGTGCGCTCGACGGGAAACGCCGCGACGCTGTGGCGCTGGGTGGCGCAGGGCGAGGGCGACCTCGTCCTCACCGACGTGGTGATGCCAGACGAAAATGCCTTCGACCTTTTGCCGCGCATCAAGAAGGTGCGCCCCGACCTGCCCGTGATCGTGATGAGCGCGCAGAATACGCTGATGACGGCGATCCGCGCGTCGGAGCGCGGGGCCTACGAATATCTGCCCAAGCCGTTCGACCTCAAGGAGCTGATCGCCATCGTCGGGCGCGCGCTCGCTGAACCCAAGGCGCGCATGGGCGCCGCCGCCAAGGCGGAGGAATTCGAATCCATGCCGCTGGTCGGCCGCTCGCCCGCGATGCAGGAAATCTACCGCGTGCTCGCGCGGCTGATGCAGACCGACCTGACCGTCATGATCGCGGGTGAATCGGGCACCGGGAAGGAACTCGTGGCGCGCGCGCTGCATGACTATGGCAAGCGCCGCGGCGGACCCTTCGTTGCCGTCAACATGGCCGCGATACCGCGCGACCTGATCGAATCGGACCTGTTCGGCCACGAGAAGGGCGCGTTCACCGGCGCCAATTCGCGCAGCACCGGTCGTTTCGAGCAGGCGGAGGGCGGCACGCTGTTTCTCGACGAGATCGGCGACATGCCGATGGAGGCGCAGACGCGGCTCCTGCGCGTACTGCAACAGGGCGAGTACACGACCGTCGGCGGGCGCACGCCGATCAAATCCGACCTGCGCATCGTCGCGGCCTCCAACAAGGATCTGCGCATTCTCATTCAGCAGGGCCTGTTCCGCGAGGATCTTTTCTTCCGCCTCAACGTCGTTCCCTTGCGCCTGCCGCCCTTGCGCGAGCGCGTCGAGGACATTCCCGACCTGATCCGCCATTTCTTCGCGCAGGCGCAGCGCGAGGGCCTGCCCGCCAAGCGCATCGATGCCGACGCCCTCGACCGTCTCAAGCGCCATCGCTGGCCGGGCAATGTGCGCGAATTGGAAAATCTGGCGCGCCGCCTGGCTGCCTTGCATCCGCATGAAACGATCAATGCCGCCGCCATCGACGACGAGTTCGCGCAGGCGCCGACGCGCACGCTGGCCGAGGACGCCGCCCGCGCCGACACGCTCGCTGCCGCCATCGAGCATCATCTCACGCGCTATTTCGCCACGTTCGGCGACGACCTGCCGCCCCCCGGCCTTTATCACCGCATTCTGCGCGAGTTGGAATTTCCGCTGCTGTCGGCGGCGCTGGCGGCGACCAACGGCAACCAGATCCGCGCCGCCGACCTGCTCGGGCTTAACCGCAACACGCTGCGCAAGAAAATCCGTGACCTGCAAATTCAGGTCATCCGAACGAGTTGAAGATTGATGTTGCCCTGGATTAGTCACAATTCGGCAACATTGTTGTATAATGGCATCACATTGAAGCGGGAATAACGTCGGGGAAGTGGGCATCCCCTGGCGCAGCATTTGGGGGCCGGCATCCCACCCCAGAGTGAATCGACCAAAGCGTTGCCGGCGATGGCCGCTGTCGCCACGCCGGTGGAGATGTCGCGATGACCAGCGTGACGCAAGCCGCGATCACCGAAACGCCGGCGGGCGGCAAGCTCGCGGGCGCCGCCGGCGGCGCCGCGCGCGTGGGCGTCGTCGGGCTTGCCCTGACCTCGGCGCTGGTCACGTTCCTCGTACTCGCCAACCTCACGCCGATCCTGCCGACGCATGACGTTGTGGTCAGCCTGCTCCTGGTCAACCTGGCCACCGTCGTCCTGCTCCTCGCCATAATCGGCCGCGAAGTCTGGCAGGTCGTGCAGGCGCGCCGGCGCGGGCGCGCGGGAGCGCGGCTGCATGTGCGCATTGTCGGATTGTTCTCGATCATCGCCGCGGCGCCGGCGGTGCTGGTCGCCGTCGTCGCGAGCGTGACGCTCGACCGCGGGCTCGATCGCTTCTTCTCCGAGCGCACGCGCGCGATGATGCAGAATTCACTTTTGGTGGCGGAGGCCTATCTCGGCGACCGCGCACGCCTGCTCGCCGGCGAGACGGCGGCCATGGCGTTCGACCTCGGACGCGCGAAACCGCTATTCGACCAGGACCGCACGCGCTACCGCCAGGTGCTCAATACGCAGTCGAACGTTCGCGGCATGACGGCGGCGCTGCTCATCCGCGCCGACCAGTCGCTGATCGAGCGCGCCGACGCCAAGGTCACGCGCGACTTTGCCATGCCGCCGCCCGAAGTCCTGGCGAGCATCACTGAGGAGGTCCCGCAGGTTGTCGTCGTTCCCGAGGCCGACTACGTGGCCGCCGCCATCAAGGTGCGCAATTTCGACGACACCTATCTGTTCGTCACCCGCCTCATCGATCCGCGCGTTGCCTCGCAGCTAAGCTCGATCCGCGCCAATCTCCTTGAATATGCCGGGTTCGAGGCGCGCCGGCTTGGCGTGCAGATCGCCTTCGCGCTGATGTATACCGTCATCGCGCTGATCGTGCTGCTCTCGGCGGTTCTCATCGGCCTCAATTTCGCCAATCGGCTGGTGGCGCCGATCCGCCGCCTGATCGGCGCGGCGAATATCGTCTCGACCGGCAATCTGCACGTCCAGGTTCCCGTGCGCGAGGCCGAGGGCGACATCGCCCGGCTGAGCGAGACCTTCAACAAGATGACGCAGGAATTGCGCACGCAGCGCGACGACGTGGAGCGCGCGCGCGACCTCGTCGACAGCCGCCGCCGCTTCACCGAGGCCGTGCTCGCCGGCGCCAGCGCCGGCGTCATCGGTATCGACGCGCAAGGTCGCGTCGGTATTCTCAATCGCTCGGCGGAGAAGCTGATCGGCCGCGACGAGGCCGACATTCTGGGCCAGCCGCTCGTCGATATCGTCGCCGAACTCGACGATATCCTGGCCAGCGCCCGCGACGGAACGCAACGGCTTACGCAAGGCCAGGTCACGATCACGCGCGGCGGGCGCGAACGCAACCTCTCGGTACGGGTGACGACCGAGCAGTCGGCGACGCCGACGCATGGCTTTGTCGTCACCCTCGACGACATTACCGAACTGGTGGCGGCGCAGCGCACCTCGGCCTGGGCCGACGTCGCGCGGCGCATCGCCCACGAAATCAAGAACCCGCTCACCCCCATCCAGCTCTCCGCCGAGCGGCTGCGGCGCAAATACGCGGCGATCATCACCGAGGACCGCGCGGTGTTCGAGCAATGCACCAGCACCATCGTGCGCCAGGTCGACGATATCCGCCGCATGGTCGATGAATTCTCGCGCTTCGCGCGCATGCCCAAGCCGGAATTCGGCGCCGAGGATGTCGCCGATACCGTGCGCCAGGTGGTGTTCCTCATGCGCGTCGGCCATGCCGATATCGATATCGACGTGGAGATTGCGCACGATCCCATGCCGGCGCGTTTCGACCGCCGGCTGATCTCGCAGGGCCTGACCAATATCATCAAGAACGCGACCGAGGCGATCGCCGCCGTGGCGCCGGCGGAGCGGGGGCGCGGAAAGATTCTGGTGACGGCGTCGCGCGACGGCCATGAGATCGCCATCGATGTGGTCGATAACGGCGTCGGGCTGCCTCGGGAAAATCGCAGCCGGCTGCTCGAACCCTATGTCACGACACGGGAAAAGGGCACCGGCCTGGGTCTGGCCATCGTTGGCAAGATCCTGGAGGATCACGGCGGCGGCATCGAGCTGCATGACGCGGCGGAGCGTGTTGCTGGCGCCCGCGGGGCGTGGCTTCGCCTGCGCTTCAAGGCGCTACCGGAGACATCCCTCGCCGCGCCCCAATCCCTCGCATCGCGTTCCCTCGCATCTCGTTCCGTCGCGTCCGAGACATCTCTTTCCCCGACCGCCGCGAGCGCCCCCGCCGCGGCCGAATCCGCTCCCGCCCAATCCGCCGCCAAGGAAGATTAGTCATGGCTTCCGACATCCTCATCGTCGATGACGAGGCGGATATCCGCGACCTGGTGGCCGGCATCCTCGAAGATGAAGGTTATGAAACGCGCACGGCGCGCGACAGCGACGACGCGCTGACGGCGATTTCGGCGCGGCGCCCGAACCTGGTGCTGCTCGACATCTGGTTGCAGGGCAGCCGTCTCGACGGGTTGCAACTGCTCGACGCGATCAAGGCCGAGCACCCTGAACTGCCCGTCGTCATGATATCGGGCCACGGCAATATCGAGACCGCCGTCGCCGCCATCAAACGCGGCGCCTATGAGTTCATCGAAAAGCCGTTCAAGGCCGACCGCTTGCTCCTGATCGCGGACCGCGCGCTGGAAAATTCGCGCCTCAAGCGCGAGGTCAAGGAGCTCAAGCAGTTCGCGCCGATCAGCGGCGGGCTCATCGGCCACTCGCCCGCCATCAATCAATTGCGCCAGACCATCGACAAGATCGCGCCGACCAACAGCCGCATCCTCATCGTCGGTCCCTCCGGCGTCGGCAAGGAGTTGGCCGCGCGCACAATCCATGCGCGCTCGGCGCGCGCGCAGGGCCCCTTCGTCGTCATCAACGCCGCCGCCATCACGCCCGAGCGCATGGAAGTCGAACTCTTCGGCACCGAGCAAAGCAACGGCGCCCACAGCCGCAAGGTCGGTGCGCTCGAGGAGGCGCATAACGGCACGTTGTTCATCGACGAGATCGCCGACATGCCGCGCGAGACGCAGAACCGCATCCTGCGCGTCCTCGTCGACCAGACCTTCGCGCGCGTCGGCGGCGTCAGCAAGGTCGAGGTGCATGTGCGCATCGTGTCCTCGACCAGCCGCAACCTTGAACTCGAGGTCCGGGAGGGTCGGCTGCGCGAGGACCTCTATCACCGGCTCTCGGTCGTGCCGATCCGCGTGCCCACGCTCGCCGACCGGCGCGAGGACATACCGGAACTGATCGACTATTTCATGGAGCAGATTTCGCAGGCGACCGGCCTGCCCAAGCGCCGCGTCGGCGAGGACGCCAAGGCCGTGCTGCAATCGCATGACTGGCCCGGCAACGTGCGTCAGTTGCGCAACAATGTCGAGCGGCTGATGATCCTCGCCGGCGGCGACCCCGACGCCGTCATCAGCGCCGCCATGCTGCCGCAGGATGTCGGCTCGATGGTTCCCGGCATGGCCACCGGCAATGGCAGCGAGACGATCATGGGCCTGCCGCTGCGCGAGGCGCGCGAGGTCTTCGAGCGCGACTATCTGCGCGCCCAGATCAGCCGCTTCGGCGGCAACATCTCACGCACCGCCGAATTCGTCGGCATGGAGCGCTCCGCGTTGCATCGCAAGCTCAAAGCGCTGAGCATCGATTGAGGGCGGTTGATGGCGCGCATTGCCTATGTCAACGGCCGCTACCGGCCGCATGCCGACGCGGCGGTTCCGGTCGAGGACCGCGGCTATCAGTTCGCCGACGGCGCCTACGAGGTTTGCGAAGTGCGGGGAGGGCGCCTCGTCGACGAGCGGCGCCACATGCAACGGTTGCGCCGTTCATTGGGCGAGTTGCGCATCGCCGAGCCAATGTCCTTTGCCGCGCTCAGCGTCGTCATGCACGAGACGGTGCGGCGCAACCGCGTCGTTGACGGCATCGTCTATGTGCAGGTCACGCGCGGCGTCGCCGCCCGGGACTTCGCGTTTCCGCCGCCGCAATGCGCGCGCAGCGTCGTGGTGACGGCGCGCAGCCTCAACCGTTCAAGCATCGACGCGATTGCCGCCGCAGGCGTCGCGGTCGTGACGTTGCCCGAAAACCGCTGGCCGCGGGTCGACATCAAATCGGTGTCGCTCTTGCCGAACGTCCTCGCCAAGCAGACGGCACGCGAACACGGCGCGCGCGAAGCCTGGTTCGTCGACGCCGAGGGATTTGTCACCGAAGGCACCTCGTCCAACGCCTGGATCGTCACCGCGGATGCCATGGTCGTCACCCGGCCCGCCGACAGCCTCATCCTGCGCGGCATAACCCGCACGGTGCTGGTCGACGTGCTCAAGGCGCAGGGATTTGAATTGGTCGAGCGGGCGTTCACCCGCGAGGAGGCGTATGGTGCGCGCGAGGCGTTCATTACCTCGGCAAGCCAGATCCTCACCCCGGTCGTGCGCATCGACGGCCGCCTGGTCGCCGACGGCCAACCGGGTCCAATCGCGCGCGCGCTGCGGCGCGGTTTCCATCGCCACGCCGAATTCAGCTAAGCAAGGTGTAGACGTGCCGCAATTTGCTCAACTTGGGCTTGCGCTAGCCGCGCCGGTATCCTCTAATACGCCCGTCCAGCGTTGACATTCTGGGGCCGACATTTGCTGCCGGGCGAATTGTCGTGACCAGAATAAATTTCATGATAAGAAAATACTCGCGCCGAATGGCGGCGGGCGCATAACGGATCAACGGCAATGGCAGCCGAACGCGCACAGAACCTCCAGGACACGTTTCTCAATCACGTCCGCAAGAGCAAGACGCCGCTGACGATTTTTCTCATCAACGGCGTCAAATTGCAGGGCGTGGTGACGTGGTTCGACAATTTCTGCGTTCTCCTGCGGCGCGATGGCCATTCCCAGCTGGTCTACAAGCACGCGATCTCGACCATCATGCCCGGCCATCCGATCCAGCTATTCGACGCGGCCGAAGACGCGCAGGCGGCCGGGGATAAGGCC
>JACQAE010000022.1 GCA_016195095.1 Pseudomonadota bacterium | reverse complement strand
CTCGAACGTAAGGAAACATGATCCCGAAAAGTGGGAACCGCTTTTCGGACAAGATCATGCTCGAACGTAAGGAAACATGATCCCGAAAAGTGGGAACCGCTTTTCGGACAAGATCATGCTCGAACGTAAGGAAACATGATCCCGAAAAGTGGGAACCGCCTTTCGAAAAAGATCATGCGCCGACAGCCCGCGCGTCATGCGTCGGGGCGCGGCGCGCGCAGCACCGCCGCGGTGCTCGCGTGCACGTCGATCCAGCCGCCGGGAATGAGCCATCCGCGCCGCGTGAGCTTGCCCCAGCGGCGGCAGAGATAGCCGAAGATCGGATTGACCGTGCGATTTCTCAACCCATGCCACAGGGCGATCTGGGTGCGCAGTTGTTGCAGATCGACCCAGCGGTCGCGCGCAAGTTCGTGGCCGAAAAGGCCGCTCGACCTGCCGGTAAAGGTGACGTCCACGAAGCCGCCCTCGCGCGCGGGAAAGTGCGGCCGGTAGAGGCCCAAATGCCCCTGATTGACGATCTGGAAGCTGTCATAGCCGATCGCCGCCAGGCGCGCCGCGAGCATGCCGTCGGGATCCTCGAGCGAAATGAAACGCGGCAGCGGGCCGAGGCGGTCGAGGTCGTCGAGCACGTGCTGCTCGGCGCCCTCGATATCGCATTTGAGATAATGCGGCACGCCAAATTCGCCGATCAGCCATGCCAGCGTGGTGGTGCGCACGTCGATGCGCTCGCTCGCGCCGCCGTCGCGCTCGGCGGAGGTCTGGTAAACGCTGCTCCAGCCGCTGCGGACATAAAACGCAATCTCTGAATCGGCAACGCGCCAGATCGCGCGTTCGACCAAAATCAATCGCCCCGAGCGCAGCGCGTCGGCAAAGCGCGTGCGCGCGAGCGCGCACAGGTCGGGGCGCGCTTCAACGGCAACGACGCGAAATCCCTTGCGCAGGTAGAAATCCGTGTCGCTGCCGTCGAAGAAGCCGACGTCGAATATCAAGTCGCGGGACGGCGTCATAGCCATTCATCGCTCCCTATGCACCATCGGCATCGCCGCCGCGCCGCCGCCGCATCGCCACGGCCGGCGCTTGGGCCAAGCGCCAATATCACATTGCCGCGAGCGCGGATGCAGCGGAAATTCCACGCGAGCGCCGGCGCCGCCCGCGCCGGGCGGATTTCAATCGGCGGAAAATCGCGTTAGAGCCTCTTGCGGCGAAGTGGCAACCGGTTCGCCGCGGAAAATGCGACTAGGTCAAAGTAAGCGCGCTTTCCGATTCAATTGAAACGGGAAGCGCGCTAGATCATGATCCAGTCCGAGGAGCACAGCATGACCGCGCCAAACATTCGCGTCGAAACCAAGGGCCGGGTCGGGATCATCCGGCTTGACCGCCCGCAGGCACTTAACGCGCTCAACGTTGCGCTCATGGCGGAACTTTCGGCGGCGCTCGACGCGCTCGAGGCCGACGCCAATATCGGCGCCATTATCATCACCGGGTCCGACAAGGCCTTCGCCGCCGGCGCCGACATTAAGGAAATGGTCGATAAGTCCTATATCGACGCGTTCTCCGGCGATTTCACCGCCGGCTGGCATCGCGTCGCGGCAACGCGCAAGCCGGTGATCGCGGCGGTCGCGGGCTTCGCGCTCGGTGGCGGCTGCGAGGTCGCCATGCAATGCGATATCATCATCGCCGCCGACAACGCCAAGTTCGGCCAACCGGAGATCAAGCTTGGCATCATCCCCGGCATTGGCGGCACGCAACGCCTCACCCACGCCGTCGGCAAGGCCAAGGCCATGGACCTCACGCTGACCGGGCGCATGATGGACGCGCAGGAGGCCGAGCGCGCGGGTCTTGTCGCGCGCGTCGTGGCGCCCGCCGACCTCATGGCGGAGGCGATGAAAGTGGCCGAGACCATCGCGTCAATGTCGCTGCCGGCCTTGATGCTCGCCAAGGAGAGCGTCAATCGCGCCTTCGAGACCTCGCTCGCCGAGGGCATCCGCTTCGAGCGCCGTGTGTTTCACTCGCTGTTCGCCACGGCGGACCAGAAGGAAGGCATGGCGGCGTTCGTGGAAAAGCGCGCGGCGAAATTTTCCAACCGGTAAACGCCGGCCCCGCCGTCAGCGGCGCACGCAAATGACGCGCAGCACCGCGGCGCGGGCATCATCGACGCTGGCACGGGTGTCGGCCACGGCAACCCTTTGCGCGGCGAGAAAGCGGCGCACGGTGCCGGCGTCAATGACCTGTGCCTTGACCGGCGCTTTGACTTGCGCCTGGATTTGCGCTTGGCCTTGCGCCGGCGCGGCGCCGGCATCGCCGGCGCGCGGCCGCAGCGCCAGCATGCCAAGAAACCGCGCACTGGCATCGATGACGGCGGCGCCGGAAAAACCGGCGCCCGGCGCGGGTTCGGCAAGCCGCGCTTCGCCCGCCGCGACCAGGCGCGCGCGCGGGGCGGTGATGGCACCGCCACCGTCCTGGCGGGCGGGCTCGGCGATGCCGACCAGCGTGACCTCGCTGCCCGCCGCCGACGGCGCGGCAATCGCGAGCGGGCGCAGGTCGCTGGCGCCATTGATGCGCAAGAGCGCCAGTCCCGCCGCCGCGTCCTCGCCAACCGGCTCGGCATGGCCACGGCCGCCCACGACGATTGCCCGGCAGCCAGCGACAAGATCGCGGTCGGTGAGCACGTAGCCCGAAGCGGTGACCGCGATACCGGTGCCATAGCCGACGCGCGGGCGCGCATTGGGCGCAAACGCGACAAACGCCCCCGACATGGCGATGACCACAGGCGCCATCACGCCCTCCATGGCCTGGTCGTAGAGAATCGTCATGGCGCGGACTTCGCCTTCGCCGGCGGCCCCGCGAACATAGAACTTCTTGAGGCCCTGCAGCCCCGACACGACGAAAAAGTCCGGCCGCAGCACGCTGTAATCGACGCGACGGTTGGACGGCTCCTTCTTCTGGCGCTCGAAAACCGCCGCCAGCGTCGCGCCGCCATCCTCGATGCGGGCGGTCTCGACCTGCACCTCGCCATGCGCCGAGCGCCAGCGCGTGCCGTCGGGTCCGGCGCTCGACTGCGGCACCATCTTGGCTGCCAGGCCGAGCCGCGCGCCGGTGGCGGGATCGTCGACCACGCGCCAGCCGGCGGCGTCGCGGCGCCCGCGCCCGATCTCGGCCAGCTGGCCGCGCTCCTGTGGATTGAGAACCCCCGTCGCCTTGTTGCCAAGCTCGCCCTGGAAAGCCTTGACGGCGGCCACCGAATTGTCGCCAAATTCGCCGTTGGCCATGCCGTTGTAATGGCCGGCCCAGACCAGGTCCGCCTGGATGGCGACGCGTTCGTCGGTGGCCATGGCGGCGTAGGTATCCTTGGCGGAAGCTGGCGCCGGCCGCTTGCGTTTCGCCGCCGCGCCGGCCACATCTTGCGCCAGCAGCAGCGCCGCGACGGCAACGGCAAGGACGAGCGATAGGACGCCGGACGATCTCATGGCAGACTCCACAAAAGCCTGGCCGCGCGCGCGAGAAATCGCCGCGCGTCGCGTCCGGCCGGCGAGCGATGGCACGAGCGTCATGCCGCGCAGGCCATCGGCCCGCGCCACCGGCGCACCGCTTGCCGATGGCGCCGAGACTATCGCAACATGCATTGGGCGCAATGGCGCGCGCGCTAATGGCGACTTTTGGCGGCCGCCCGAAGCGCGGCGCATTTCGATGACGTGCGGTGCCACATGATGCTGAGCAGCGAAGAGATCGAACGCTACGCGCGCCACATCGTGCTGCGCGAGGTCGGCGGCCCCGGCCAGGCCGCGCTCAAGCGGGCGCGGGTGCTGGTTATCGGCGCCGGCGGACTTGGCGCTCCGGTGCTCATGTACCTCGCCGCCGCTGGAATTGGCGTCCTCGGCATCACCGACGACGACCGGGTGGCGCTCTCCAACCTGCAACGCCAGGTCATCCATGACACGCAGCGCGTCGGCCATGCCAAGGTCGACAGCGCCGCCACGGCCATCGGCCGCATCAACCCGCTGGTGCATGTGGAGACGCACGCCAAGCGGCTGACCGCCGCCAACGCGCTCGAGCTGATCGGCGCCTATGACATCGTCGCCGACGGCTCGGACAATTTCGCCACCCGCTACCTGGTCTCCGACGCCTGCTGCATCGCGCGCAAGCCGCTGGTCACGGCGGCGGTGGGCGTATTCGACGGCACGCTGACGACGGTGCGCGCGCACGAGGCGGCGCCCGACGGCACGCGCAACCCGACCTACCGCTGCCTGTTTCCCGAACCGCCGCTGGCCGGCGTCGTGCCGGCCTGCGCGGAAGCCGGCATTCTCGGCGCGCTGACCGGCGTGATCGGCTCGATGATGGCGCTCGAAGTCATGCGCGAGATCGTCGGCTTCGGCGAGGGCCTGGTCGGACGCCTGCTCATGATCGACGCCCGCGCCATGCGCTTCGAGATGCTGCGCTACGCCTGGGACGCCGACAATCCCCTGACCGGCGATCGCGCAACGATACGCGACCTTTCGCACCACGCCTGAGCCGGCGCGCCGATCTCACAGCATCGATGGCAGGATCCGGTCGGGCGGCTTGTGCCCGTCCATGAAGGTGCGGATGTTGATGATGACCTTTTCGCCCATATCGACGCGGCCCTCGATCGTGGCCGAGCCCATGTGCGGCAGCAGCACCACCTTGCCCGCGCGCGCCAGCCGCGCCAGCTTGGGATTGACCGCCGGCTCGTGCTCGAACACGTCGAGGCCGGCGCCGGCCAGCTCCGCCGCCTCGATCATGCGGATGAGCGCGGTCTCGTCGATCACCTCGCCGCGCGCCGTGTTGACGATATAGGCCTCGCGCGGCATCAATTTGAGCCGCCGCGCCGACAGCAGGTGGTAGGTGGCCGGCGTATGCGGGCAGTTGACCGAAATAATATCCATGCGCGCCAGCATCTGATCAAGGCTTTCCCAATAGGTGGCCTCAAGCTCCTCCTCGATCTGCGGCGCCACGCGCTGGCGGTTGTGATAGTGGACCTGCAGGCCGAAGGCGCGGGCGCGGCGCGCCACCGCCTGGCCGATGCGGCCCATGCCGACAATGCCGAGCCGCTTGCCCCAGATGCGGCGGCCGAGCATCCAGGTCGGCGACCAGCCGCTCCACTCCGTATCCCCGGTCATGATCGCCGCGCCTTCCAGGAGCCTGCGCGGCACGGCGAGGATCAGCGCCATGGTCATGTCGGCCGTGTCCTCGGTCAGCACGCCCGGCGTGTTGGTCACGGTGATGCCGCGCTGCAGCGCCGTGGTGACGTCGATATTGTCAACGCCATTGCCGAAATTGGCGATCAGCTTGAGCCGCTCGCCGCTATGGCCGAGCACGGCGGTATCGATCCGATCGGTGACGGTGGGCACCAGCACGTCGGCGTCCTTCATTGCCGCCGCCAGCTCGGTCGGCCCCATCGGCCGGTCGTCGAGATTGAGCCTGGTGTCGAACAATTCGCGCATGCGCGTTTCCACGCGCTCGGGAAGCTTGCGCGTGACCACGACCAGCGGCTTCCTGCGATTCGGCATTGCGTCATCCCTAGAGTCTGACCCGCTCGGATCAAATCGGTTTTGCCACGGAAACCCATTGATTTTGGCCGTGGCCGTTGCGCCTTGCCGCCGGCCGATTCAGTCCTCTTTAACCCGAACCGGCGTAACTGAATATGGCAATACCGGTTCGATGAGCCGCGAGCAGGCTTTCTCTACCAGATGGCCGCGGCACGACAAAGCCATCGCGACGAAACGTCGTGCCGCCGGTATCGCCACGGGAGCCGCCATTACGGTCGCAGTGGGACGAGAAGCCGCGTAACGATGAATTGGGTGCGTCGCTCGACAGGCAGGAAACGGGTTTGGGCCACGGCGTTGATCGGCGCCGTGCTTGGCCATGCCGGCGCGCCGGCCATGGGCGCCGTGTCCGATCTGCCCGCCGGCTCCGCCAGCGGGCTGCCGGTGCCGCGCTTTGTCAGCATCAAGGCCGACCGCGTCAACGTCCGTGCCGGCCCGACCCGCGACCACGACGTGACCTGGGTCTATACTCGCGCCGGCCTGCCGGTCGAGATCATCGCGGAATTCGAGAATTGGCGGCGCATCCGCGACTGGGAAGGCGCCGAGGGTTGGGTCTATCACTCGCTTTTGTCGGGCAAGCGCACGGCGATCGTTGTCGCGCCGGCAAAGGCGTCGGCGGATTTCGTCTTGCTGCTGGCCAAGGCCGCCGCCGACGCCGGGGTGGCGGCAAAACTGCAGCCGGGCGTGCTCGGCATCGTCAAATCATGCGGCGGGCGCTGGTGCCGCCTGGTCGGAAGCGGCTTTGATGGATGGATCGCGCAGGATCGGCTGTGGGGCGTCTACCCGAACGAAAAGGTCGAATAAGGCGCGATCCAGGACGGCAACCAGGCCGCCGGCAATCTTGCGCACCGCCGCCTGGACTTACGTGCGCCGCAGCCGCACCACCACATCGACGCGCGCGACCTCATAGCCCGCCGGCGGCGCCGGCAGGCTGCCGAGGATCGCGTCGGCGTCGGGGATGTCGAGGATGGCGTTTTCGCCTTCGACGAAAAAGTGATGGTGGTCGGAAACATTGGTGTCGAAATAGGTCTTCGACCCGTCAACGATGACCTGCCGCAGCACGCCGACATCGGTGAACTGATGCAGCGTGTTGTAGACGGTGGCGAGCGACACGGGAACCTTGGCGCCGATCGCTTCTTCGTAAAGCATTTCCGCGGTGATGTGGCGGTCACCCTTGCAGAACAGGATCCAGCCGAGCGCCATGCGCTGGCGCGTCGGGCGCAGGCCGACACGGCGCAGCATCGCCTTGACGTCGTGCCAGGGGCAGCCATTGAGCCGCGCGCGCACGGCTTGGCCGGCGATGCCGGCATGGCCGGAAGGCGCGCTGGCGCCGACCGACGTCATCCGCGACCGCACCAGGGCCTTTTTGTCCGTCATCGGCACGCGTGTGTCCTTCTGTCCTTCACAAAAACAGCTGCGGCGAAATCGTTTCAAATGAAATCATATCGCCGGCGCCGCGCTATTGCAACTGCATCGCAATTTTATTTGGGAACCGCGCGGGAGGCTCGCAAGGGCCGCCACGTATTGCCGATTGGACCCCCGCGCCGCCTATGTTAGGGAGTGCGCGACGCCGGCGGCCGCGTGCGACCGTGGTTGGATTTCCGGCGATCGCGCAAGACTTGCTGATCGCGCGAGACTTGCGGCGGGCCCATGGTTTACCATGTTAGCGAATTGGTGAAGGCATGAACGAGCGGCGTTTCAGCTTCGACTATGAAGACCTTCTGGCCTGCGGCCGCGGCGAGATGTTTGCCGAGGGCCCGCAGCTGCCGCTTCCGCCGATGCTCATGTTCGATCGCATTTCCGAGATCGCCGCGGAGGGCGGCGAATACGGCAAGGGGCTGGTGCGCGCGGTGCTCGATCTCAAGCCCGACCTGTGGTTTTTTCCCTGCCACTTCAAGGGCGATCCGGTCATGCCCGGCTGCCTTGGCATCGACGCGCTGTGGCAGATGCTCGGATTCTTCCTCGGCTGGGTCGGCGCGCCGGGCAAGGGCCGCGCGCTCGGCATGGGCGAATTGAAGTTCTCCGGGCAGGTTCTGCCCAACGTCAAGCGCATCGTCTACGGCATCGACATCAAGCGCGTCATGCGCTCGAGACTCGTCCTCGGCATCGCCGACGGTTGGCTGTCCGCCGACGGGTCGGAGATCTTTCGCGCACTCGATCTCAGGGTTGGGCTGGTCAGGCGCGGCGAGGCGTCGCAGCCAAGCGGAGCATGAGCGCGGCGCGGCCGCGCGCCGCACCGGCTCGCAGTTGCGGATGAGGCAATCATGAGACGCGTCGTCGTCACCGGCATGGGCATCATCTCGCCCATCGGCAACAGCACGCAGGAAGTGCTGGCCAGTCTGCGCGAATGCAAATCCGGCATCGCGCGGGCCGAGACATACGCCGAGCTCGGCTTCCGCAGCCAGGTGCACGGCGCCCCGATGCTCGAGGCCGGCGAGATCATCGACCGCCGCGCCATGCGTTTTCTCGGCGGCGGCGTGGCCTGGAACCATATCGCCATGGAGCAGGCGATCCGCGACAGCGGGCTCGAAACGGGCGAGATTTCGCACGAGCGCACCGGCATCATCATGGGCTCGGGCGGTCCCTCGACGCGCACCATCGTCGAGGCGGCTGACATCGCGCGCAGCAAGGGGCCAAAGCGCGTCGGACCCTTCGCCGTGCCCAAGGCGATGTCGTCCACGGCTTCCGCGACGCTGGCGACCTGGTTCAAGATCAAGGGCGTCAATTATTCCATCTCGTCGGCCTGCGCGACCTCCAACCATTGCATCGGCAATGCGATGGAGATCATCCAGCTCGGCAAGCAGGACGTGATCTTCGCCGGCGGCTGCGAGGAACTCGACTGGACGCTCTCCGTCCTGTTCGACGCCATGGGGGCGATGTCGTCGAAGTTCAACGCGACGCCGCAACGCGCCTCGCGCGCCTATGACGTCGACCGCGACGGTTTCGTGATCGCCGGCGGCGCGGGCGTCCTCGTCGTCGAGTCGCTCGACCATGCCAAGGCGCGCGGCGCCAAGATCTATGCCGAACTGATCGGCTATGGCGCCACCTCGGACGGCCATGACATGGTCGCGCCCTCGGGCGAGGGCGCGGCGCGCTGCATGCGCATGGCGCTCGCCGGCCGGCACGCACCGGTCGATTACATCAACCCGCACGCGACCTCGACGCCGATCGGCGACGTGAAGGAAATCGAGGCCATTCGCGACGTGTTTGGCGCCAAGGCGCCGCCCATTTCGGCGACCAAGTCGCTGACCGGGCATTCGCTCGGCGCCGCCGGCGCGCAGGAGGCCATCTATTGCCTCCTGATGATGAATAACGGCTTCATCTGCGAAAGCGCGAATATCGACAATCTCGATCCGGCATTCGCCGACATGCCGATCGTGCGCGAGCGCCGCGACAATGTGACGCTCGGCAGCGTATTGTCGAATTCATTCGGCTTCGGCGGCACCAATGCGTCGATCCTGTTTCAGCGCCTCGACGCCTAGAGCATGATCCCGAAAAGTGGGAACCGGTTTTCGGAAAAGATCATGCGCGAATGTGGGGCTCGAGCCGCCGCACGATTCAACCTGAAGCGATGAGGCTCTAGAGCATGATACCGAAAAGCGTGCGGCGGGTTTCGGACGACATCATGCGCCACGCCATGAGAAGTGGACCGCGCGGGCGCGGGCGGAATGCGGGCCGAGCGCGCGGCCCGCGTGGATTGCGGCAGATAGCGCGGTAGGCAACCGAATGAGCGTGCAGGCGGGCCTCATGCAAGGAAAGCGCGGCCTCATCATGGGGGTCGCCAATGACCATTCGATTGCCTGGGGCATCGCCAAGGTGCTTGCCGCGCATGGCGCGGCGCTGGCGTTCACCTACCAGGGCGAGGGGCTGGGCAAGCGCGTGCGGCCGCTCGCGCAGTCGCTCGGCTCCGACCTCATCCTTCCCTGCGACGTTGAGGATCTGGCCTCCGTTGACAAGGTATTCGCGGCACTGGCGGCGGCATGGGGCGGGCTCGATTTCGTCGTGCACGCCATCGCGTTTTCCGACAAGAACGAGCTCAAGGGCCGCTACGCCGACACCTCGCGCGAGAACTTCACGCGCACGATGCTGATTTCCTGCTTCTCGTTCACCGAGATCGCGCGCCGTGCCGCGGCGCTCATGCAACGCGGTGGCGCCATGCTCACGCTCACCTATGGCGGCGCGACGCGGGTGATGCCGAACTACAACGTCATGGGCGTGGCCAAAGCGGCGCTCGAGGCCTCCGTTCGCTACCTCGCCAGCGATTTTGGCGCCGCCGGCGTGCGCGTAAACGCCATCTCGGCAGGACCGGTGCGCACATTGGCTGGCGCCGGCATCACCGACGCACGGCTGATGTTCAATTACCAGCAGCGCCATTCGCTATTGCGCCGCGCGGTGACGCTCGAGGAGATCGGCGGCGCCGCGCTTTACCTCCTGTCCGACCTCGCGAGCGGCGTCACCGGCGAGATCCACTTCGTGGATACCGGCTATAACGTCGTCTCCATGCCGCATCCCACGACCCTGACGAATGTCGACGAGGCGCAAGCGGCGCTGGAGGCGCAGGCCGCGGCCGTCAAGGACGCCGCGCAATAATTGGCGGCCGCGGCTCCTCGCCGTGGCCATGCCTTCGCTCCGGCGCTCAGGCGCGGTAGAGCACGCGGTATTTGGCGCCGTGATCGCCAACCGCGAGGTGGGCGCCCGGCTGCAGGATCACGCTGATGATGCGGTCGGGCTGCACTTGATTTTCCACGAGCGCGGCGTTGAGCGAGCGCTCGTCGGCGGCCACCAGCAATTCGCGGATGATCGTTGCTTGTGTCATGGGCGTCCTCCCTATTCCGCCGCGACCGCGGGGGGCAGGTCGGAGGCGGAGAGACCCATGCGGGTGGCGACGCCAATGCCATAATTGGCGTCGGCACGGTAGAAATGCGCGATCTGGCGCTTGACGATTTCCGCGGGCACGCCGTGCATGGCCTGCGCGACATTGTCCATGAGGCGCTGCTGGGACTCGACGCCGATCAGCCGGAACAGATCGCCGGGCTGGCGATAATCGTCATTGCCGTCGCGGTGATTGTAGCGGTCGGCGGCGCCGGAAATGGCCAATGGCGGTTCGGCGAAACGCTCGTCCTGCGCGGCGCCGTTCATGGAATTGGGCTCGTAGAAGGCGTCGACATTGCCGGTGAGCGGCTCGAAGAAGCGCATCGGGCCGTCCTTGTGGTAGTGATGGACCGGGCAGCGCGAGCGGTTGACCGGCAGCATTTCGTAATGCGTGCCGAGCCGGTAGCGGTGCGCGTCGGCGTAGGAGAAGATGCGCGCCTGCAGCATCTTGTCGGGCGACCAGGAAATGCCGGGAACGATATTCGACGGCGAGTAGGCGCACAGCTCGACTTCCTGGAAGTAGTTTTCCGGGTTGCGGTTGAGCTCCATGATTCCGACTTCGTGCAGCGGATAATCGCGATGCGGCCACACTTTGGTGAGGTCGAAGGGGTTGTACCAGTGCTTGCAGACGTCGCTTTCCGGCATGACCTGCACATAGAGCGTCCAGCGCGGAAAATCGCTTTTCTCGATCGCCGCGTAGAAGTCCTCCTGGAACGACTCGCGCGTCTTGCCGACGATCGCCTCGGCCTCGCGGTTGGTGTGAAAGCGGATTCCCTGTTTCGTCTTGAAGTGGAACTTGACCCAGTGGCGTTCGTTGGCCGCGTTGATGAAGGAAAACGTGTGCGAGCCGTATCCGTTCATGAAGCGCGGGCTGTGCGGCAGGCCGCGATCGCTCATGAGGATGGTGACCTGGTGCAGGCTTTCCGGCGACAGCGACCAGAAGTCCCACATGGCGGTTGGCGAGCGCATGT
>JACQAE010000220.1 GCA_016195095.1 Pseudomonadota bacterium | reverse complement strand
GCCGGCGATCCTCGGCGCCATCATGGAACATTACCTGTCCGGCACGCCGATGCTCGCCACCGACCAGCCGACACCGGTGAAGGCGGACGAGTTCTTCGACGAGAAGGATGCCGAAACGGTTGCCACGATCAAGGACCTGATCGAAACGCGCGTGCGGCCGGCGGTCGCCAATGACGGCGGCGACATCACCTTCCGCGGATTCAAGGACGGAATCGTGTTCTTGGCCATGAAGGGCTCGTGCGCCGGCTGTCCGTCCTCGACGGCGACGCTCAAGCACGGCATCCAGAATCTACTGCGCCATTTCGTCCCCGACGTCGTGGAAGTGCGGCCGATCTGACGACCGCGCCGGACTGGCGTGAACATCGCACCGTCCGGTGCTGCGGGAATCGTTTTTCATGCTGGTGCTCGCCATCGATACGGCACTCGCGGCCTGTGCTGCCTGCGTGTTCGATGCCGAGCGCGGCGAGGAATTGGCGATGGAGTCGCTGCCGATGCAGCGCGGCCATGCCGAGGCGCTCATGCCGCTCATCGCGCGCGTCATGGCGGCGGCGCGCGTGCCCTTTGCCGAGCTCGACCGGATCGCGGTGACGGTGGGGCCGGGAAGCTTCACCGGCGTGCGCGTCGGCGTCGCCGCCGCGCGCGGCATCGCGCTGGCGGCGGAAAAGCCGGCGGTTGGCCTCTCCACGCTTTCCGTGTTCGCCGCGCCCTATATCGCGGCCGATGATTCAACGCCGCTGGTGGCGGCGATCGACGCACGCCATGCGCATGTCTATATGCAGGTATTCGGGCCCGGCGGCCGCACCCTGGTGGCGCCGCGTCTCGCCGCGCTGGCGCAAGCCGTCGCCGCGGCGCGCTCGAGCCAGGCGCGCGTCGTCGGCTCGGCGGCGCGTCTGATCGAGGCGGCGTGGCCAGGGGACGCGCCGCCGCCGCCGCAGGTGGACGAGACGCCGGCGCCGGCGATCGAATGGGTGGCGCAGCTCGGCGCCGCCGCGTCCGTTAACCAGTCGCTGCCCAAGCCGCTCTATCTTCGCGCCCCGGACGCGCAGCCGCAGGACGCCGCCCGCCTGCCACGCCGATGATCGCATTCCTCTCCCGCCTGTTCGCGCGCGCGCCGCCGCGGCTCGCCGATGCCGGTCCCGGCGACGCCGCGTCCTTCGCCGAGATCCACGCCGCGAGCTTTCGCCGCGGCTGGAGCGAAAGCGAATTCGAGCGGCTGCTGACCGAGCGCAGCGTTCTCGCCCACCGCGCGAGCGCGGGTTCGGCTTGCGTCGGCTTCATCGTCTCGCGCATCGCCGCCGACGAGGCGGAAATCCTCTCGATCGCCGTCGCCACGGCACGCCGCGGGCGCGGGCTCGGACGCCTTCTCCTCGACCGGCACCTGCGCCAGCTTGCCGGCCTCGGCGTGCGCCGCGTTTTTCTCGAGGTCGAAGGCGCGAACACTTCCGCCATGCGCCTTTACGCCAGGCTGGGCTTTGGCACCGTTGGCGAGCGGCGCGACTATTACGCCAAATCCGCCGGCGCCGCCACGGCCGCGATCGTGCTGCGGCGCGAACTCGGCTGAGCGGCGGCGATGGACGCGGCAACCGCGCGGCAATACTATGGGTGCTTCGTTCTGCCATTGCCGCGGATATGCCGTGACCGAAAACGCCAAGGCCAGCATCGAGACGCAATGCGCCGCCCGTGGCATGCGCATGACGGAACAGCGCCGGGTGATCGCGCGCGTGCTCGAGGATTCGCCCGACCATCCCGACGTGGAGGAACTCTACCGGCGCTGCGCGACGGTGGATGAACATATCTCGATTTCCACGGTCTACCGCACCGTCAAGCTCCTGGAGGATGCCGGCATCATCGAGCGTCATGATTTCCGCGAGGGGCGTGCGCGCTACGAGCAGATGCGCGACACGCATCACGACCACCTTATCGATCTGCGCAGCGGCAAGGTCATCGAGTTCCAGTCGGAGGAGATCGAGAAGCTGCAGGCCGATGTGGCGCGCAAGCTCGGCTACCGGCTGGTCGATCACCGGCTCGAACTCTACGCGGTCCCGCTCGAGGTTAAGGCCAAGCGCTGATGCGGTTTGCGTTCGTCCTCGCCGCCATGGCGGCGATCACGTTTCCGCTAATGCCGGTGCAATGGCTGGCCATTCGCTTCAACCTGGCGGCGCGGCGGCGCATTCCGATTATCTACCACCGCATGATCTGCGCCATCCTCGGCATCCGCATCACGCGGGTCGGCGCGTGCGTGCGCGAGCACCCGCTGCTGATCGTCGCCAATCATTCCTCCTGGCTCGATATCGCCGTCATTAGCGCGGTCACGCCGGCGGTTTTCGTGGCGAAATCCGAGATCGCGGGCTGGCCGCTGTTCGGCCGCCTGGCCAAGCTGCAGCGTTCGGTCTTTGTCGATCGCAGCCGCCGCCACGGCACGGCGGCGGTCAACGCCGAGATCGCGCGGCGCCTTGCCGAGGGCGATCCCGTGGTGCTGTTCGGCGAAGGCACGGCGGGCGACGGCAATCGCGTGCTGGCGTTCCGCAGCGCGCTGATCGGGGCGGCGCGCGACGCGCTGGCGGAGGCGGAGAATGTCGGACGGGTATGGATTCAGCCGCTTTCGCTTGCCTATACGGGCCTGCTCGGCGTTCCGGTCGGTCGCCGGCATCGCCCGCTCGTGGCCTGGTACGGAAAAATGCGGCTGTGGACGCATTTCGCCGGCGTCGGGCGGCGCGGCGCGATCGACGTGACCGTCACCTGGGGTGAACCGATCGCGTTCGGCGAGAACGCCGATCGCAAGGCGGTGGCGCTCGCGCTCGAATGCAGCGTGCGGCAAATGACCGTCGGCGCCTTGCGCGGGCCAGGCGCGGCAGGTGGGGCGCGGCCCTCCTGAGCGTTGCCGCCGTTTGGTTGCGCGCGGGCGGCTTTTTCGGCAATTTTTCGCCGCGAACCCGATCCATATTGCCGCGAAATACGCTAAAAGGTAGGCAGAGTCATCGTCGGCCAATGCCGGCCGGCGGCGGATGTTGCGTTGGCCGGCGGAATGCGACAGTACTCGGCAGGCGCAACGAGCGAACATGGGTTTTACGTCGCGTGCCGACCATGGGACCATGGATTAAGGAATGAGCGCGACCGGCATGACCCCACCGCGCAAGCTCTACGTGAAGTCCTTTGGCTGCCAGATGAATGTCTACGATTCCCAGCGCATGGCGGATACGCTCTCGCACACCGGATACGTGCCGACCGCCTCGCCCGCCACGGCCGATCTCGTCATCCTCAATACCTGCAACATCCGCGAGAAGGCGGCGGAGAAGGTCTATTCGGAGCTCGGCCGCATGCGCGTGCTGCGCCAGGAGGCGCAAGCGCAAGGCCGCGACGTGCTCGTGGCCGTGGCCGGCTGCGTCGCGCAGGCGCAGGGCGAGGAAATCCTGCGCCGCGCGCCGGTGGTCGACATCGTCGTCGGCCCGCAGAATTACCATCGCCTGCCGGCGCTCGCGGCCGCGGCGCTGCGCGGCGAAGCCGTCATCGACACCGAGTTTCCCGCCGACGACAAGTTCGACCATCTCGGCGCGCCATCGCCCGCCGCCACGCGCGCGCGCGGCGTGTCGGCCTTCGTCACGGTGCAGGAGGGCTGCGACAAGTTCTGCACGTTCTGCGTCGTTCCCTATACGCGCGGCCAGGAATCCTCGCGCCGCGTGGACGCGATCGCGCGCGAGGTCGAGCACTTGGCGGAGGCCGGTGTGCGCGAGGTGACGCTGCTCGGGCAGAACGTCAACGCCTATCATGGCGCGGGGCCGGACGGCGCGGCGTGGAGCCTCGGGCGGCTGATGCGCCGCTTGGCGGAGATCCCGGGGATCGCGCGCCTGCGTTACTCCACCAGCCATCCGCGCGACATGGACGCGACGCTGGTGGCGGCGCATGGCGATCTACCGGCCTTGATGCCGCAGCTGCATCTGCCGGTGCAGTCGGGCTCCGACCGTATCCTGGCTGCCATGAACCGGCGGCACACGCGCGCCGATTATCTCGCCACCATCGCCGGCCTGCGCCGCGCGCGGCCGGACATGGCGTTCACCTCCGACTTCATTGTTGGTTTTCCCGGCGAGAGCGAGGAGGATTTTCGCGCCACGCTTTCGCTGGTGGACGAGGTCGATTTCGTCGGCGCGTTCACGTTCAAATATTCGCCACGGCCCGGCACGCCAGCGGCGGCGCGCGCCGACCAGGTCGTCGAGAACGTCAAGGCCGAGCGGCTCGCGCGCCTGCAACGCGACATCGAGCGCCGCCAGGCGCGGTTTCTCGCAAGCTGGCGCGGACGCACGCTGCCGGTCCTGTTCGAACGGCATGGCAAGTTGCAAGGCCAACTGGTCGGACGCTCGCCCTATCTGCACCCGGTGCATGCGCCGGCGCCGCCAACGTTGATCGGCGAAGTTGCGCTCGTGAGCGTCACCGACATCGGATCGAACAGCCTGTTCGCCGCGTCGCCGCCGCGTCCTGCCGGCACGCCGCGCGCGTCGCGCGTCGCAGAGGAGAGCTGAGCCCTTGCGGTCGCGCGCCGGCAACGATCGGGGATTGATCGCGGCGACGCCCTTGCTCGGCGTCGACGCGCCGGTGGAAACCGTCCTTGCCTTCGACGACAACAAGCTTGCCTCGGCGCTATTCGGCCAATATGGCCAGAACCTGGCGCTGATCGAGCGCCGGCTCGGCGTGGTCGCGGATTCGCGCGGCAATCATGTCATGCTCGCCGGCTCGCGCGACGGCTGCGAGCAGGCGCGCGCCGTGCTCGAGGGCCTCTACGACCAGCTCAAGCGCGGCGGCGAGGTCGTCCAAGGCGACGTTGAGGGCGCGATCCGGCTGGCCATCGCGCAAGGGTCGCTGTTCGATTTCGAGCGCGCCGATGCGCGCGCGAGTTTCGAGGAAATCAACCTGCGCAAGCGCCCGGTGCGCGCGCGCACCGCCGGCCAGGACGCCTACATGCGCGCGCTCAAGCGCCACGCGCTGGTGCTGGGGACGGGGCCGGCGGGCACCGGCAAGACCTGGCTCGCGGTCGCCAGCGCCATCGCCTGTTTCGAGCGCAAAGAGGTCGATCGCATCGTCCTTTCGCGCCCGGCGGTGGAGGCGGGCGAGCGGCTCGGGTTCCTGCCCGGCGACATGCGCGAGAAGGTGGACCCCTACCTGCGGCCGATCTACGACGCGCTGTTCGATCTCATGGACGCGCGCATCGTCGAGCGCGCGTTGCAGTCCGGGGAAATCGAGATCGCGCCGCTCGCCTTCATGCGCGGGCGCACGCTCTCCAACGCCGCCATCATCCTCGACGAGGCGCAGAACGCGACGTCGATGCAGATGAAGATGTTCCTCACCAGGCTCGGCGAGAACGCGCGCATGATCGTGACCGGCGACCCGAGCCAGGTCGATCTGCCGCGCGGGCAGACGTCGGGCCTGGCCGAGGCGGTGCGGCTTCTCGCCGATATTGACGGCATCGCGCACGTCTCGTTTACGCATGACGACGTGGTGCGCCATGAGCTCGTGTCGCGCATCGTCGCCGCCTATGACCGCGCCGACGCTGCGGCCGCGGACAGGCGCGAGGACAGGAAATGAGACCCCGACGGGGCCAGCGCGCGGGCGCGCCGGAAATCGATATCCGGGTCGCCTCGCGCTTGTGGCGGGCGCAGCCGCAGGCGGCGCGAATCGCGCGCGCGGCGATCCGCGCCGCAGCGGCCGCGCTCTCGACCGCGGATCGCGGCATCGGCGTGCTCTTGGCCGACGACGCGACGATGCGCGCGATCAATCGCGATTGGCGCGGCATCGACGCGCCGACCAACGTGCTCGCGTTTCCCTCGGCGATCACCACCGCCAGCGTCGACGCGCGGCCCATCGGCGACATCGTCATCGCCTATGAGACGCTGGCGCGCGAATGCGACGACGAAGACCGGATGTTCCTGCATCATCTGGCGCATCTCACGGTGCATGGTTTTCTCCACCTCATCGGCTACGATCACCAGGTCGATGCCGAGGCCGAGGAGATGGAAGCGCTCGAAAGCAAGATCATGGCGCTCATGGCAATGCCCGACCCCTACGCTGTGCGCGCGTAGGGTCAACCGGGCGCAAGGGGATTGAATTCTTACGCGATGCCCGATTCCGACGCGTCAGCCCGCATGCAGTCCAAGGATCCGCCCTCGGAGCAGCGCAATCTTCCCGTACCGCTGGCGGCGACGGGTGCCAACGCGCGGGCGCGCGGCGGGTTGCTCGTGCGCCTCGTGCGGCTCCTGCTCGGCTGGAAATCGCGCTCGATGCGCAGCGACCTCGCCGTCGTCCTCGGCGCCGGCGCGTCGGTGGAAAGCGGGTTCTCGCCCTCCGAGCGCACCATGCTGCGCAACATCCTCGAACTGCATGAGCGGCGCATCGAGGACGTGATGGTGCCGCGCGCCGATATCATCGCCGTGCACGCCGACATGCCGCTCGGCGAGCTGCTCAAGCTGTTCGAGGGAGCGGCGCATTCGCGCCTCGTCGTCTATAATGACACGCTCGACGATCCCATCGGCATGGTGCATATCCGCGATCTCATCGCGTTCATGACGCAGCGCGCGGCGGCGCGCGCGCCGGCCAAGCCGCGCCGCCGCAAGCCGATGCCCGCCGGCCTCGACCTCGCCGCCATCGACCTCTCGATGCCGCTGTCGGCGGCCAAGATCGTGCGCCCCATCCTGTTCGTGCCGCCGTCGATGCCGGCAATCGACCTGTTGGCCAAGATGCAGGCGACGCGCATCCACCTGGCGCTGATCATCGACGAATATGGTGGCAGCGACGGGCTTGCCTCCATCGAGGACATCGTCGAGGAAATCGTCGGCGAGATCGAGGACGAGCACGACGAGGCGGAGGCGCCGACCGTGGTGCGCCAGCCCGACGGCTCGTTCATGGCCGACGCGCGCGCGAGCCTCGAGGAGGTGACGCGCGCGGTCGGCCCGGAATTCGACGTCGGCGAGGCCGCCGAGGACGTCGACACGATCGGCGGATACATGATGTCGCAGGCGCAGCGCCTGCCGGTGCGCGGCGAACTGGTGCCGGGGCCGGGCCCGTTCGAGATGGAAGTGCTCGACGCCGACCCGCGCCGCGTCAAAAGGCTGCGGATCTATCGCGCCAAGCACCACCGCGCCGGCGTCGTGGCGCCGGCCGAGCACGCGGCCGTGGCGGCAACGATCGCCCCCGGCGAGGTCGGCGTTCCCGGCGCCGAGCGGCGGCGCGAGGGCGGACCGACGTGACCATCACCCGCATCGCGCATACGGTCATTCTGTCCTTCGGGTGGCGCCGCGCGCTGATCGCGTTTGCCGCCGGCAGCGTCTCGACGCTGGCGCTTTCGCCATTCGACCTGTGGCCGGTGATGTTCGCCACTTTCCCGCTGGCGATCTGGCTCATCGACGGCGCGGCGTCGGGGCGGCGCGTCGGCGTGCTCGGCGCGTTCGGCGTCGGCTGGATGTTCGGTTTCGGCTATTTCGTCACCGGCATCTATTGGGTCGGGCACGCGTTTCTGGTCGACGCGCGCACCTTCGGATGGCTGCTGCCGATAGCGGTCGCCGGGCTGCCAGCCTATCTTGCGCTGTTCACCGCATGCGCGTTCGGCCTGGCGAGGCTGCTGTGGAGCCGCGGCGCCATGCGCATCGTCGCCTTCGCGGTGGCGCTGACCATGGCGGAATGGCTGCGCGGCCATGTCCTGAGCGGATTTCCGTGGAATGCCTTCGGCTACGCGCTCACCGCCGCGGCGCCGCTGGCGCAGGCCGCGGCCGTTGTCGGCCTGTGGGGACTGACGTTCCTCGCGGCGCTCATCTTCGCCGCGCCGGCGACGTTGGCGGACGAAAAGGCGAGGACGCGCCTGTGGCCGTGGATCGCCGCTCGCCAACCACCTATGTCGATGACGTGCGCCTGCGCATCATGCAGCCGAATTTGCCGCAGGACGCCAAGTTCAACTACCAGGCCAAGCAGGCCATCATGAACCGCTACGCGACGCTATCCGACAGCGCCACCGGGCCGCAGACGGCGGGCGTGAAGGGCGTGACGCATCTGATCTGGCCGGAATCGGCGTTTCCGTTTTTCCTCACGCGCGAACCGGACGCGCTCGCCGATATCGCCAAGCTTTTGGCGCCGGGAACCGTGCTGATCACCGGCGCCGCGCGCGTCTCGGACGCGGGCGGCGATGGCGCCAACCTGCGCGCCTATAATTCGGTCTATGTCATCGATCATGATGGCGGCGTCCTGTCCGTCTATGACAAGCTGCACCTGGTTCCGTTTGGCGAATATCTGCCGTTCCAGCGCGCGCTCGAGCGGCTTGGCCTGATGCAGCTCACCAAGATTCCGGGCGGCTTCCTCGCCGGCGCGCGCCGGCGGTTGATACGCGCGCCGCCGGCGCCCGACTTCCTGGCGCTCATCTGCTATGAGATCATTTTTCCCGGCGACGCCGTGCCGCGCGGCGAGCGGCCGGGCTGGCTGGTCAATGTCACCAATGACGGCTGGTTCGGCATCAGCACCGGGCCCTACCAGCATTTCGCGCAGGCGCGCGTGCGCGCGATCGAGGAGGGATTGCCGCTGGTGCGCGCCGCCAATACCGGAATTTCCGCGGTCGTCGATCCGCTGGGGCGGATCGTGGCGGCATTGCCGCTCGCCGCCGAGG
>JACQAE010000054.1 GCA_016195095.1 Pseudomonadota bacterium | reverse complement strand
TGACGTGATCATCCTCAACGGCGCGACCGAGACCACCCCGGAAACGTTATTCGGCCAGCTCGCCGAAGGCGGACGCCTGGTCGGCATCAGCGCCGAATCCCGGCCGCAACGGGCCATGATCGTGACCCGGACCCACGGTGAGATTGGCCACCGGGCGCTGTTCGATGCGACAGCTCCCGTCCTTCCCGGTCTGGCACGGGCGGCCGAATTCGTCTTCTGACGGCCCGCCGGGCGTTAAAATCCCGTTCTGAATCAGAAGTGTGGCAGGGATGCTGCACGTGAAGAGTTTCCACCGCCAACCATCGGCGGGTAGTTCCGTCGCGCTTGACGGCAGCCTATGTTGGGCAGGGGCACCGACTCCAGTCGAATATGGTACCCGGCTCGCGGGCACGAGCCGGCATAAGAATGAACGGAATTACAGGGATGCATGGGGTGAAGCTCTTCACCGGAGCTGCGGTTTCGGTCCTGCTCATGGCGCTGGCGGGGCCGACGCCGGCGTTGGCGGACACCATCGAGGCCGCGCTGGTACGTGCCTATCAAAACAATCCACAGCTCAACGCGCAGCGCGCGCAGGTGCGCGTGACCGATGAGAACGTGCCGACCGCGTTGTCGGGTTATCGGCCGCGCGTTTCGGCGACCGCGTCGGGCGGCGTTCAATATACCGACACCACCTCGCGCACGCGCACGCCGACCGCCACGACCTTCTCCGCGGCGCACGGAACGCTGGCGCCGCGCAGCGTCGGCGCGACGGCGACGCAGACCCTGTTCAATGGCCTGCAGACGACCAACCGCGTGCGCCAGGCCGAATCGCAGGTCTCCGGTGCGCGCGAGGTCCTGCGCTTGACCGAACAGCAGGTGCTGCTCGCGGCGGTGACCGCCTACATGAACCTGCTGCGCGACAGCGCCGTGCTCGATCTGCAAAAGCGCAATGTCGAGGTGCTGAGCGAGCAATTGCGCCAGACGCGCGACCGCTTCAATGTCGGCGAGGTTACGCGCACCGACGTGGCGCAGGCGGAATCGCGCGTCGCCGCCGGCCGTTCCGCGCAGCATTCCGCCGAATCCAACTACATCACCTCGCGCGCGACCTTTCGCCAGGTGATTGGCGTCGAAGCCGCGCGGCTCACTTCCGCGATGCCTGTCGATCGCTATTCGCCGGACAATATTGGCGTGGCGGTCGAACAGGGCAAGGCGCAGCATCCGCAGGTCGCCGCGGCCATGCTCGGCGTCGATGTGGCGAGCCTGCAGGTGCGCATCAACGAGGGCGCGCTGTTTCCGACCGTGACCCTGCAGGGCAACGTGCAGCGCTCCTACGAGCAGTCGAACGCGCTGTTCCGGCAGTTTTCCGCCTCGGCGCTGACCCAGGTGACGATCCCGCTCTATCAGGGCGGCGCCGAATATTCGGCCATACGCCAATCCAAGGAGACACTCGGCCAGCGCCGCATCGACGTCGACACGGCGCGCGACCAGGTGCAGGCGACCGTGGTCCAGTCCTGGGGACAGGTCGAGGCGGCCAAGGCGCAGATCATCGCCACCCAGGCGCAGGTCAACGCCGCCGAAATCGCGCTCAACGGCGTCACCGAGGAAGCGCGCGTCGGCCAGCGCACGACGCTCGACGTGCTCAACGCCCAACAGGAACTGGTGAACGCGCGCGTCGCCCTGGTCAGCGCCCAGCGTGACCGGGTCGTGGCCTCCTATACGCTCTTGAGCGCGGTCGGCCGGCTATCCGCCGGCGTGCTCGGCCTCAAGGTTCCCTCCTACGATCCGATCGTGCATTACGAGCAGGTTCGCGACAGTTGGGTGGGCGTGCGCAACCCCGACGGACGCTGACGCGGCCGGCGCGGCGCGGGACCGGCGCGCGTTGCGCTGCGCGCCGATCGCCGACGGCCATGGCAAACGCGAAGTGCACAGCCAGTATTTGCCATCGTCTTTCCGGTGCAATAAATCTTCCATTCATGATGTAATTGGCGCCGCCGCTGGCGATTCGTCGCGGCGCATATGCGGCGGACTGGCGCAGAGGTTTGACTGATGACGCAGCCGGCGAAGGCGCGGGAACCGTCGATGGAGGAGATTCTCGCCTCCATCCGCCGCATTATCGCCGACGACGACGCGGGCAAGCCGGTGGCGCCGCCGCCGGGGCCGGCTGCGGCGCCGGAAGTCGCCGCGCCCGCCAAGCCGGCGGCCAAGGCGCCAGAACCCGCGGCGGCCAAACCGGCGCCGGCCAAGCCCGCCGCGCCACCCGCCGCCGATGCCGCTGGCATGGGGCAGGACGATATCGACGCCCTGCTCGCCGACCTCAACGCAACGCCGCCGAGCGAGGAGAAGCCGCCGCCTGACGATATTCTCGACCTGACCGAATCGATGGCCGCGCCGCCACCGCCGCCGGCCGCGCCGGTCGCGGGTTTCCGCACCATCGAGGCTGAGCCGGATGTCGCGTTCAAGGAGGCGGCGCCGGAGCCGCGCGCGGCGGTGGCGCTGGCGGTGGATTCGCGCGGCGAGGCGGGCAACGGCGCGCTGCTCTCGCGCAGTACCGTGGCGGCGGTCGATTCGGCGTTCAACTCGCTTGCCCACACCGTGCTGGTGCAAAATGCCCGCACGCTTGAGGACCTCGTGCGCGAAATGCTGCGCCCGCTGCTCAAGAGCTGGCTCGACGACAATCTTCCCGGCGTGGTCGAGCGGCTGGTGCGCGCCGAGATCGAGCGCGTCTCGCGCGGCACCAAGTAACGCCGCGCGCGCGAAAAACCATTCTTTTCGTCATGTCGGGGTCGCGGACGGGCGCGCGCGCAGCCGCGAGGCGAACCACAGGCCGAGCGCCGGCAAGAAGATCGCCGCGGCGAGAAATGCCGGCCGCGCGCCAATGCGGTCGATCATCGGTGCCCAGAGCGCGACGCCCGCGGTCTGGCCGGCATAGATGGCGAGCGAAAAAAGCGCGACGCCGGTGCCGCGCGCCTGCGGCGCCATCTGCGTTGCGTTGGTCTGCAGCGTGTTGTGCAGCATGTAGAAACCAAGGCCGACGAGACCGATGGCGATAGGCGCGATTCCCCAGGACGGTGCGAAGGCGAGGAGGAGGTAGGCTGCGCCAGGCGAGCCCGCCCAGCCCGAAGGCGCCGACGCAAAGCCCGACGGCGGTGAAGCTCAGCGCGAAGCGCGCGTTGAGGTCGGCGCCGACATAGGCGAACGCGCCCCACATCAGCGCCGCCTCTAGGAATACCGCGGTAATGACCACGCGCGCCCAGGGCGCGGCGAAAACCGCGGCATAGTCGGCGGCAAAGCCGCGCGAGCGCTCCTCGGCGCGCGCCGGCGCGCTGGCGCGCGGGTTGACCGCGAGTTCGTAGAACAGCGCCGCCGCCGCCGCCGCGAACAGCGCGGCAAGAACAAAGAACACCGCGCGCCAGCCGAGGATGTCGCCCAGCACGCCGCCGGCCGCCTGGCCGAATATTTGGCCGACAATTTGCCCGGATAAATAGCTGCCGAGCACCTGCTGGCGGCGTTCATAGGGGATGACGTCGCCGATATAGGCCATGCCGAGCGGAATGATCCAGGCGGCGGTGGCGCCGGAGGCAACGCGCGCCAGCGCCAGCCAGGTCAGCGAGCCGGCGAGGCCGCAGGCCGCGACGATCAGCGCCGACGCCGCGCAGGCCAGAGCGACCGCGCGAAATTTTCCCAAGCGGTCGCCAACCGGGCCGATGACGAGCTGCATGGCGCCGTGCATGAGCGTATAGAGCGAAACGATGATCGACGCCGCGCCGATGCTCACCGCCAGGTCGGCGGCGATCTGCGGCAACAGCGAATCGGCGCGGGCTTGTTAGCGCGCGGGCCGGTACATCCGCGCAAGCGGCACGCGCCACTTTTCGGGCCCGCCCCACAATCGCGTCTCCCGCGCCGCGCGCGCGAAGCGCGGTCATCGCCGCAGGCGAAACGCAGGCGAAACGAGAAATGATCGAGAAAACCTATACGCCGACCGACATCGAGCGCCGCATCGCCGCGCAATGGGAGGCGGCGGGTGCCTTTCGCGGCGGCCGCCCCGAGCGCAAGGGAGCAAAACCCTATTGCATCGTGATACCGCCGCCCAACGTCACCGGCGCGCTGCACATGGGCCACGCGCTCAACAACACGCTGCAGGACATCCTGTGCCGCTTCGAGCGCATGCGCGGGCGCGACGTGCTGTGGCAGCCGGGGACCGACCATGCCGGCATCGCGACGCAAATGGTGGTCGAGCGCGGCCTGGCGCAGCGCGGCGAGCCCGGCCGACGCGAGATGGGGCGCGAGCGCTTTCTCGAGCGCGTGTGGCAGTGGAAGGCGCAATCGGGCGGCGAGATCGTCAACCAGCTCAAGCGGCTCGGCGCCTCCTGCGACTGGTCGCGCGAGCGCTTCACCATGGACGAGGGGCTCTCGCGCGCGGTCGCGAAGGTTTTCGTGCAACTCTACAATGAGGGCCTCATCTACAAGGACAAGCGCCTGGTCAATTGGGACCCCAAGCTCTTGACCGCCATTTCCGACCTGGAAGTGCAGCCGCTCGAGGTCAAGGGGCATCTGTGGCATTTCCGCTACCCGCTGGCCGACGATCCGACGCAATTCCTGTGCATCGCCACGACGCGTCCCGAAACCATGCTCGGCGACGGCGCGGTCGCGGTGCATCCCGACGACGCGCGCTATCGGCATCTGGTGGGCAAGCTCGTGCGCCTGCCACTGGCGGAACGCCTGATCCCGGTGATCGCGGATGAATATCCCGACCCGGAAAAAGGCTCGGGCGCGGTCAAGATCACCGCCGCGCATGATTTCAACGATTTCGACGTGTGGCAGCGCCACCGCGGCAAGGACTATTTCGCCCGCCAGCTCAACGGTGGGCTCATCAACCTGTTCACGCCCGAGGCGGCGATGAACGAGAATTGCCCGCCGCAATATCGCGGGCTCGACCGCTACGCGGCGCGCAAGAAGATCGTCGCCGACCTGGAGGCGCTCGGGCTCGTCGATAAGATCGAGTCGATCACCCATGTCGTGCCGCATGGCGACCGCTCCGGCGTGGTGATCGAGCCGTTCCTCACCGAGCAATGGTACGTCAACGCCAAGGCGCTCGCGGTGGGCGCGATCGCGGCGGTGCGCGAAGGCAAGACGGTGTTCGTGCCGGCCAACTGGGAAAAGACCTATTTCGACTGGATGGAGAATATCCAGCCCTGGTGCATCTCGCGGCAATTGTGGTGGGGGCACCAGATCCCCGCCTGGTACGGGCCGGACGGCAAGATTTTCGTGGCCGAGACCGAGGACGAGGCGGTCGCGCGCGCGCTCGCCTATTACGCCGAGACCGAGGCGATCACGCCGATGCAGGGCCATGACATGGCGCTCGATCCGGCGCTGCGCGCGCCGTTCCTGCTGCGCGACGAGGACGTGCTCGATACCTGGTTTTCTTCCGCATTGTGGCCGTTCTCGACGCTCGGTTGGCCCGACGCGACGGCGGAATTGAAACGCTTCTATCCCACCGACGTGCTGGTCACCGGCTTCGATATCATCTTCTTCTGGGTGGCGCGCATGCTGATGCTGGGCCTGCATTTCATGCGCGCGGCGCCGTTCGCGACCGTCTACATCCACGCGCTGGTGCGCGACGCTTCCGGCGCCAAGATGTCGAAATCGAAGGGCAATGTCATCGATCCGATCGCCGTCATCGACGCCTATGGCGCCGACGCGCTGCGCTTCACGCTCGCCGCCATGGCGGCGCAGGGCCGCGACATCAAGCTCTCGACGCAGCGCGTGGAAGGCTACCGCAATTTCGCGACCAAGCTGTGGAACGCCGCGCGTTTCGCCGAGATGAACGAATGCGCGACGCAAGCCGGCTTCGATCCCACCGCCGCCGGCGAGACGCTCAACCGCTGGATCGCGCACGAGACCGCCCGCGCCGTGCACGAGGTGACCGCGGCGATCGAGGCCTATCGCTTCAACGACGCCGCCGGCGCCGCCTACCGCTTCGTGTGGAACGTCTATTGCGACTGGTACCTGGAATTGGCGAAACCGGTGCTGACCGGCGCCGATGGCCCGACCAAGACCGAGACGCGCGCCATGGTGGCCTGGGTGCGCGACCGCGGCCTGGCGCTGTTGCATCCGTTCATGCCGTTCGTGACCGAGGAATTGTGGCGCGTGACGCAGGCCGACGCGCCGCGCGGGCAACTGCTCGCGCTCTCGGCCTGGCCGCAAGCGGGCGATTTCGCCGACGCCATGGCCGCGGACGAGATCGGCTGGCTCATCGATCTCGTCGGCGCCATCCGCTCGCTGCGCGCGGAAATGAACATTGCCGCCGCGACGCCGCTCGTCGCCGTGTTCGCCGGCGCCTCGGATGCAACGCGCGCGCGCGCCGATCGCTGGCGCGACGTGGTGGCGCGCATGGCGCGGCTTGCCGACATGAGCTTCGCGCCCACGCCGCCGGCCGGCGCGTTGCAGCTCATCGTGCGCGGCGAGGTCGTGGCGCTGCCGCTCGCGGGACTGATCGACCTTGCCGCCGAGCGCGCGCGGCTGGAAAAGGAACTGCGCAAGGCCCTGGCCGATATCGCGCGCGTCGACGGCAAGCTTGGCAATGCCGACTTCCTCGCCAACGCGCCGGCCGAGGTGGTCGAGGGTGAGCGCGAAAAACGCGAGGAGGCGCAGGCGCGCGCGCACAAGATCGCCGCCGCGCTGGAGCGGCTGGCGCGGGTCTCGTGAGGATGCGCCGCGCGGCGAAAACGCTGGCCTGGGTGCTGGGCGCGCCGCTGGCGGCGCTCATTGCCGCGACGCTCCTCACCGCGCGTTACGGGGACGCGGCGCTTTATCCGCCGCCGCCGGGCAGCGTGCCGGTCGATATCTACGTGGTCAGCCACGGATATCATTCCGGCATCGCGCTGCCGCGCGCGTCGATGGCGCAATTCGCGAACACGCAGGGGCGCGCGGCGCTGATCGCCGTCGCGACGCGCTTTGGCGATTATCCCTGGCTGGAATTCGGCCGCGGCGAGGAGGAGTTCTACCGCCGCGTCGCGAGCATCGCCGACCTGCGGCCGGGCCTCGCGCTGCGCGCGCTGTTTTTCCCCGGCAACGAAGCGGTGGTGCACGTGGTTGGCCTCGCCGCGCCGCCGCGGCGGATGTTTCCGCGCGCGCAAATCGTGCGCGTCGGGCTTTCCGAGCAAGGCTTGGCGCGCATGCTTGCAATGCTCGATGCCGCCTTCATGCGCGGCGGCGATGGCCGTATTCTCGGCGACCTTGGGCGCGGCCTCTATGGGCCGAGCCTGTTTTACCGCGCCAGCGGGACCTTCAACCTGTTCGAATTGTGCAATCATTGGGTCGCCCGCCTGCTCGACGCCGCCGGCGTCGCGACCGCGCCGGTGCTGGCGACGCTGCCGTGGGGATTGCTGCTCGACTTGCGCTGGCGCTCGGGTTTGACGCCGCTGCCGCGGCCCTGAGGGCGCGGCAAGTCCGGCGCCAACGCGATGGAGGAGAGGACGATGTCGCTCAACGTCTTTGTCGCCGGCGCGACCGGCGCCGTCGGCCGCCGGCTGGTGCCGATGCTGCGCGACGCCGGCCATGCCGTGACGGCGGCGACGCGGGCGCCGGAAAAGGCCGCCGCGCTTGGCGTTCTCGGCGTGCGCGCCGTGGTTGTCGATGCGTTCGACGCGTCGGCGCTGGCGGCGGCGGTGGCCGCGGCGCATGCCGATATCGTCATGCATCAATTGAGCGACCTGCCGCGCACGATCGATCCGGCGACCTATCCCGACGCGCTCGCGCGCAATGCGCGCATTCGTGTCGAGGGCACGCCCAACCTCGTCGCCGCCGCGCGCGCCGCCGGCGCGCGCCGCCTTATCGCGCAAAGCGTTGCCTTTGCCTATGCGCCTGGCGGGCCGGGCGCGGCCGACCGCGTGGAAACCGACGCGCTCGATCTTGCCGCGCAGGGTATGCGGCGCGGCCTGGTGGAGGGCGTGCGCGCGCTCGAAGGCGCGGTCTTGGGCGCGGAAGGGCTTGACGGATTGGTGCTATGGCTATTTCTGGGGCCCAGGCACCTGGTACGAGGCGCCGTCCAATGTTCCCGCGCTGCACGTGGACGCCGCCGCCCACGCCGCGCTGCTCGCGGTCACGCACGGCGCGCCGGGCATCTACAACATCGCCGAGGATGGCGGTGGCGTCGCGATCGCCAAGGCGCGCCAGGCGCTTGGCTTCGATCCCGATTTTCGCATGCGCGCGTGATCGGCACCGGCCGCGCGGACGATTCAGCGCTTGGGAAATGGCCGGCTGAGAAAGACACTATCCTTCAGCCCGTAGCGCCAGGGATAATCGCGCGCCTTGCTGATGCCGATGCGCGGCCCGGTCACGATGTCCGCCTCGCCCTCGCGCGCGCGCAAGAGGAACGGCGCGCGGTCGAGCGCGAGCCCATTATGCGCGCTGGTGATGGCAAGCGCCGCGCACAGCTTGCCCGGCCCCGAGCACAGCGCGCGCGTGTCGCTGAGCCCGCGCCGCCGGCGCATGCGCGCAAGACCGATGCCCGGTGCGATGGCGCGGATAAGCACGGCGCTGGCGCTTCCGGCCGCCTCGCACACCACGTTCATGCACCAGTGGATGCCGTAGGAGCGGTAGACATAGGCGCGTCCCGGCGGCCCGAACATGACGGCGTTGCGCGCCGTCTCGCCGGCGAAACTATGCGCCGCCGGGTCGGTGTGGTGATAGGCCTCGACCTCGACAATGACGCCGCCGACCCCATCGACCAGGAACGTCGCCCCGATCAGGTCGCGGGCGACGTCATGCACGCCGCGCGCGAAGAACGCGCGCCCAAGCTTGCGCGTGGCACGCGCCGCGCGGCCGCGATTGCGATCCTGGTCGATTGCGTTGGCGGGGCAGCTCGATTTTGGCATTTCGCGCTCGAAATTACGACCTTGGCGGCCGCCCGTCTCCGCAAGATGAGGGCGCAAGCGCGCCGGCGTCGGCCCGAATTGCGCGTGGCATGGGATGTGCTGCGCGCGCGGCGCAAATCGGCCATGCGTGTGGCGCCAAGCGCCGCGCAAATCGGCCCGCGCGTGACGTCGTCGGGCGAGGCGATGTTGCGCGCGCGCAACATGTTAACAACATTCCACGCCGGTGGCTGGATAGATCGCGCGACGCCCCTTTTCCGCCACACCATTCCCTGAAATCGTTGTGTTCATAAGCGGTCGCCGGCGTGCACGCGGAGCACCGTCGGGACCATGGCGGGGGCCGGGTAGGGCAGGCGCGGTTGTGGTGTGTTGCGCAATTGTCGCATTGCATCGCGGCGTCAAGGGTTGTGGTGCGCATGGACGCCAGGACGGACAAAAAGACCAACAACAAGACGAGCCTCAAGGCGCGTTTGCCGAGCCGGCATGTGACGGAAGGGCCGGCGCGCGCGCCGCACCGTTCCTACTATTACGCCATGGGCCTGACCACCGCGCAGATTCATCAGCCCTTCGTCGGCGTGGCGAGTTGCTGGAACGAGGCGGCTCCATGCAATATTTCGCTGATGCGCCAGGCGCAGGTGGTCAAGAGGGGCGTCGCCGTCGCCGGCGGGACGCCGCGCGAGTTCTGCACCATCACCGTCACCGACGGTATCGCCATGGGGCATGACGGCATGAAGTCGTCTTTGCCCTCGCGCGAGGCGATCGCCGATTCGGTCGAATTGACCATGCGCGGCCACGGCTATGACGCGCTGGTCGGGCTTGCCGGCTGCGACAAGTCTTTGCCCGGCATGATGATGGTCATGTGCCGCCTCAACGTGCCGTCGATATTCATCTATGGCGGTTCGATCCTGCCGGGCACGTTCAAGGGTCAGCCGGTGACGGTGCAGGACGTGTTCGAGGCGGTCGGCCGGCATTCGGTCGGCGACATGTCGGATCGCGACCTCGACCTGCTGGAACACGTGGCGTGCCCGTCGGCCGGCGCCTGCGGCGCGCAATTCACCGCCAACACGATGGCGACGGTGTCGGAGGCGATCGGGCTGGCGCTGCCCTATTCGGCTGGCGCGCCGGCACCCTACGAAATCCGCGACGCGTTCTGCATGGCGGCGGGCGAGCAGGTCATGGACCTGGTGCGGCGCGGCATCCGGCCGCGCGACATCGTTACGCGCAAGGCGCTGGAAAATGCCGCCGCCGTGGTCGCCGCCTCCGGCGGCTCGACCAATGCCGCCCTGCATCTGCCGGCGATCGCCCATGAATGCGGCATCAAATTCGACCTTTTCGACGTCGCGGAGGTGTTCAGGCGCACCCCTTATGTCGCGGATTTGAAACCGGGCGGCCGTTATGTCGCCAAAGATATGTTCGAAGCTGGCGGCATACCGCTGATGATGAAGACGCTCCTCGATCATGGCTATCTGCACGGCGATTGCCTGACGGTGACCGGGCGCAGCATGGCGGAGAATCTCAAGGGCGTCGCTTGGAATAAGGACCAGGACGTGGTGCGGCCGGCGAACAAACCGCTGTCGGCGAGCGGCGGCGTGGTCGGGCTCAAGGGCAATCTCGCGCCGGAAGGCGCGATCGTGAAGGTGGCGGGGATGCAGGACCTGGTGTTTTGCGGTCCGGCGCGCTGCTTTGACGGCGAGGAAGCCTGTTTCGAGGCGGTGCGCAAAAAGAAGTACAAGGAAGGCGAGGTGCTGGTCATTCGCTACGAGGGCCCCAAGGGCGGCCCCGGCATGCGCGAGATGCTGGCGACCACGGCGGCGCTCTATGGCCAGGGCATGGGCGGCAAGCTGGCGTTGATCACCGACGGACGCTTTTCCGGCGCGACGCGCGGTTTCTGCATCGGGCATGTCGGCCCCGAGGCGGCGGTGGGCGGCCCAATCGCGCTGCTGCGCGACGGCGACGTCATCGCCATCGACGCGGTCAAGGGCACGCTCGACGTGCGGCTCTCGAAAGCCGAGTTGGCGCAGCGCAAGGCGGCCTGGAAGCCGCGACCGTCGCCGGCCCAATCCGGCTACCTTTGGAAATACGCCGAACAGGTCGGCCCCGCGCGTCACGGCGCGGTGACGCATCCCGGCGCGGCATGCGAGACGGTGTGTTATGCGGATATCTGAGCGTCATTTCACCCTTGGCGCCGTTGGCGTGCTGCTGTCGCTCGCGCCAGCGGCGGCGTTCGACGGATCGACGTCGCCGTCGCGCGCCATCGCGCCCGAGCGCGCGGTGGCCGCGGTGCCGCGCGTCGAGCTGCCGTCGCCGACCAAGACGCTGGGCATCGCGCCGGTGGCGCCGGCCCCCATCATCGGCAGCCTTACCGCCGTCGAGGCGTTCCGTTCCGGCGCCGCGGCGCTGCGCGCGGGCGAGACGGCCAAGGCCGTGCTGGCGCTGCAATTTGCCGCCGAGCAGGGATTGCCGGCGGCGCAATGGAAGCTTGCGCGCATGTATGCGCAAGGCGAAGGCGTCGAGCAGAACGACCTGCGCGCGTTCGAATATTTCACGCGCATCGCCAACGCTCATGCCGACGACCAGCCCAACACGCCGCAGGGCCGGCTGGTGGCCAACGCCTTTGTCGCGCTCGGCCATTATCACCTCGACGGCATCGCCAATTCCTCGATCTCGCCCGACGCCGAACGCGCGCGGCAGATGTTCGCCTATGCGGCGTCCTATTTCGGCGATCCGGATGCGCAGTATAATCTCGGGCGCCTCTACCTCGAAGGCACCGGCACCCACCGCGACCAGCGCCAGGCGGCGCGCTGGCTCACGCTCGCCGCGCATAAGGGGCATTACAAGGCGCAGGCGACGCTGGGTGCGATGCTGTTCAAGGGCGGCGCGGTGCCGCGCCAGGCGGCGCGCGGGCTGATGTGGCTCACCCTTGGGCGCGAGGCCGCCGGGCCCGCCGATGCCTGGATCCGCGAACTCTACGACGCCGCGTTCAAGCAGGCGACCGCCGACGAGCGCACGATGGCCGTCACCTATCTCGATCAGCATTCGCGGGCGCGGCGCTGAACCGCGCCGCGTGGTTGGCTCAGCGCGCGGGCACCTCGATGGCCAGGTCCGCCCATACCGGCACGTGGTCGGACGGGTGTTCCCAGGCGCGCACATGCCGATCGATGCCCACGCCGGTCAGTCGGTCGGCGGCCTGCGGCGAGAGCAAGAGATGGTCGATGCGGATGCCGTTATTTTTCGGCCAGGCGCCGGCCTGATAGTCCCAGAACGTGTAGAGGCCGGCCGCATCGCTGCTGGCGCGCACGGCGTCGGTCAGGCCGGCATGGGTCAACGCGAAAAAGCGCTCTCGCGTCGCCGGCAGGAACAGCGCGTCCCCGGCCCAGGCGGCGGGATCGTATACGTCGTCGGGCGTGGGAATGGCGTTGAAATCGCCGGCCAGGACCAGCGGCTCCTCCAGTGCCAGGCGCTCGCGCGCGTAGCGGGCGAGGCGATCCATCCACTTGATCTTGTAAACGAACTTATCACCCTGCGGGGGGTTCCCATTGGGCAGGTAAAGGCAGGCGATACGCACCGAGCCGGCGGCGGTGCTAAAACTCGCTTCCAGAAACCGCGCCTGCGTGTCGGCGTCGTCGCCCGGCAGGCGCGGCGTCACATCGTCGAACGGCAGCCGCGCCAGGATCGCGACCCCGTTGAACGTCTTTTGCCCGTGCACCGCAACATTGTATCCGGCGGCCTCGATCTCGGCGCGCGGGAAGGCGTCGTCGGTGCATTTGGTTTCCTGCAGGCACACGATATCGGGCGCGCACGCAGCTAGCCAGGCGGTAAGGCTTTCCAGCCGCTGCCGCACCGAATTGACGTTCCATGTGGCAATGCGCATGCGCGATGCTAGCAACGCCGCGGCGCCGGATCACGATGATTTTGCATCGAATCGATGCAAATCATGAACGCGAGCGATGCTCGAAACCTGACATATGATCCGTTGCAGTCAAAGAGGCGCGGCGAATTAGCCTTTCTGCAAGCATGACCGCCTGCGAAAACCGCTTCTCACTTTTCCTGATCATACGCCCGCGCGGGGCCCGCCGTCATTGGCACGGCATTGACGCTAAAATGATATGTCGGCGGCGCGTGGTGTGATAAATAGGTACAATAAGGACGCTGGGCCGGGCTGTGGGCGGGCTGATCTTGCGCCGGCCGGCAGCGGTCGCAACAGGGAACCGCGGGTCGGCTGCAAGCCCCCGGGTGGCAATTCTTTCATGAGTGCAAGGCTTTCATGAGCGCACGCGGCTTGGGCATCGGCGTGGCCGCGGTCATGGCGGTGGCGGCCGTGGCGCTGGTGGTGGGCTATGGCTGGCCGCCGGGCGCAGCGGCGGCGCTGCGCGCCGCTTGGGGGCCGGGCGCGGTGGCGCAGGCACCGGCACCGGCGGGCCGCGCCAGCGGTCCTGGCGCGCGCGTCATACCCGTCGCCGTGACGCTCGCCCGGCGCAAGCAGGTGCCGGTGCAGATCGAGGCGCTCGGAACCGTGACCCCGATCGCCGGCGTGGCGATCAAGGCGCGGCTGGAAACCGAGATCGTCGGCGTGCATTTCGCCGACGGCGCGTTCGTCAACAAGGGCGACCTTCTTTTCACTCTCGACAGCCGCGCGCTGCAAGCGCAGGTGCGCCAGGCCGAGGCGTCGCTGGCGCGCAGCCGCGCGCAGCTCGAAGGCGCCGAGCGCGACGTGCGGCGCTATACCGAACTGGTGGCGAAAAGCGCCACCCCGGTCACCAATCTCGACAATGCCAAGACGCAGGCGGAGATTTTTCGCGCCGCCATTGCGGTCGATCAGGCGCTGATCGACAATCTGCGGGTCCAGCTCAGCTACGCCACCATCCGCGCCCCGATATCGGGCCGCATCGGCACCGCCGCCGTGAAGGTCGGCAATTTCGTTCGCCCCGCCGATACCGCCTCGCTTGCCACCATCATCCAGATGGCGCCGGTCTATCTCACGTTCCCGGTGGCGCAGCGCAACCTCGCCGACATCCGCCACGCGCTCGCCGGCGAGGCGGCCAAGGTCGAGGCGCTCACCCAAGGCGGCGACGCGACGGCCAGCGGCCACGTCACGCTGATCGAGAACATGGTGGACATGGCGACCGGCATGGCGACGGTGCGCGCGACGATGCCGAATGCCGACGCGCTGCTGTGGCCGGGAACGCTGGTCGGCGTCAAGCTGACGCTGCGCGAGGAGGAGGCGATCACCATTCCGACCGAGGCGGTGCAGGTCGGCCAGGGCGGCGCCTTCGTCTTCGTCGTCAAGGACGCGGTGGCGCGCGTGCGGCCGATCAAGGTCGAGCGCGTCTTTTCCGGCGACAGCGTCATCGCGGCCGGGCTTGCCGCCGGCGAGACGGTGGTGACCGACGGCCACCTGCTCCTGTCCGATGGCGCGCGCGTCGCGCCGCGCGGCCGCCCGGCGGGGGCGTGACATGTCGCTCTCGGAAATTTGCATCCGCCGGCCGGTGATGACGACGCTGATCACGGCGTCGATCATCGTATTCGGCATTTTCGCCTACCGGCTCCTGGCCGTGGCGGCGCTGCCGCGCGTCGACTTTCCCACGATCGAAATCACCGCGACGCTGCCCGGCGCGAGCCCGGAAACCATGGCCGCCTCGATCGCCTCGCCGATCGAGCGGCAATTGTCGACCATCGCCGGCATCGGCTCGATGACGTCGTCGTCCTCGCACGGCACCACGCGCATCGCCATCCAGTTCGACCTCAACCGCAATATCGACGCGGCGGCGCTCGACGTGCAGACCGCGCTGACCATCGCGCAGCGCCGACTGCCGGTGGAAATGACGACGCCGCCGAGCTTCCGCAAGGTCAATCCCGGCGACTTCCCGATCATGTTCATCGCCAACGTGTCGCCGACGTTGCCGCTGTCAACGGTGCACGAATACGCCGACACCGTGCTGGCGCAGCAGATTTCGCAGCTCGCCGGCGTCGCCCAGGTGCTGGTCTATGGCGCGCAGAAATTCGCCGTGCGCGTGCAGGTCGATCCGGTCGCCGCCGCCGCGCGCGGCATTTCGCTCGAGGACGTGCGCGGCGTCGTCGCCAAGGCCAATTCGAGCGTGCCGGTGGGCACACTCTCGGGCCCGCAGCAGAACATCACGCTACAGGCGTCGAGCCAACTCGATCGCGCCGCCGCCTATCGCCACGTGGTCGTCGCCTGGCGCAACGGCGCGCCGATCAAGCTCGACGAGATCGCGCGCGTCGTCGACAGCGTGGAGAACGACAAGATCGCGAGCTGGTTCAACGACCAGCGCTCGATCGTGCTCGCCATCCAGCGCCAGCCCGACGCCAACACGGTCGAGGTCATCGATTCCATCCGCGCGCGCCTGCCGCGGCTGCGCGCGCAGATACCGGCCTCCATCGAGCTGCGCCCGCTGCTCGACCGTTCCATCGGTATCCGCCAGGCGGTGGTCGACGTGCAGGAGACGCTGCTCATCGCCGTCACGCTCGTCATCCTGGTGATCTTCCTGTTCCTGCGCTCGGCATCGGCGACGATGATTCCGGCCCTGGCGGTGCCGATCTCGCTCATCGGCACCTGCGCGGCGATGTATGCGTTCGGTTTTTCCATCAACAACATGACGCTCCTGGCGCTGACGCTTTCCGTCGGCTTCGTGGTCGACGACGCCATCGTCATGCTGGAAAACATCGTGCGCCATATCGAGGCCGGCATGCGCCCGTTCGAGGCCGCGCTCAAGGGCGCGCGCGAGATCAGCTTCACCATCATTTCGATCACCTTCTCGCTCATCGCGGTTTTCATTCCGGTCCTGCTCATGGGCGGCGTCGTCGGCCGGGTGTTCCGCGAATTCGCGGTCACGATCTCGGTCGCCATCGTGGTGTCGGGCTTCGTTTCGCTCACGCTCACGCCGATGCTGTGCGCGCGCATGCTGCGCGCGCGGCACGGCCAGCGGCGCCAGAATGTCGTGCTGCGCGGCTTCGAGGCGATGTTCAATGCCTGGCTGCGCGCCTATGAATGGACGCTCGACCGCGTGCTGGCGTTCAAGGGGGTGATGCTGGCGGTAACGCTGGCGACGGTCGGTGCCACGGTGTGGCTCTATATCATCGTTCCCAAGGGCTTCTTTCCCGTCGAGGATACCGGCTTCCTCATCGCCGTGACGGAGGGCGCCTCCGATACGTCGTTCCCCGCCATGGCCGCGCGCCAACATCGCGTTCTGGAAATCCTGCGCCGCGACAAGGCGGTCGACTACATCAATTCCACCGTCGGCGCCGGCGGGCCCAACCCGACGACGAATTACGCCCGCATGTTCGTCGCGCTCAAGCCGAAGAAGGAACGCGAAGCGGCGGGCGTCGTCATCCAGCGCCTGCGCCGCGACGCCGCGTCGGTGACCGGCATCAAGACCAACTTCCAGATGATCCAGAACGTCAATGTCGGCGGGCGCATCTCCAAGAGCCAGTACCAGTACACGCTGCAGAGCAGCGACACCGAGGCGCTCTACGAGGCGGCGCCGCGATTGCGCGAGCGCATCGCCAAGGTCGAGGGCCTGCAGGACGTGGAGACGGACCTGTCCATCCGCAACCCGCAGATGACGGTGGAGATCGACCGCGAGAAGGCGGCGATCTATGGCATCACCACCGACCAGATCCGCCAGGAACTCTACAACGCCTTCGGCTCGCGCCAGGTGGCGACGATCTATACCGCCTCCAACGACTACCAGGTCATTCTTGAAAGCCTGCCCGAGGTGCAGGCCGACACCAACGCGCTGGGCAAGATCTATCTCAAGACCAATATCGCCGGCGGCGGCACCAGCGGCGGCGCGACGGCGCCGCCCAACCAGGGCAGCGGCGTCGGCGGCGTCGGCGTTCTATCCGGGCCGGCCATTCCGTTGAGCGCGGTGACGCGCTTCGTGCCCAATGTCGGGCCGTTGCAGGTCAACCACCAGGGCCAGCAGCCCTCGGTGACGCTGTCGTTCAACCTGGCGCCCGGCGTCTCGCTCGGCTACGCGGTCGACGCCATCAAGCGCATTGAGGGCGAGGCCAACCTTTCCGCCACCGTCTCGACCGGCTTTCAAGGCACCGCGCAGGTTTTCCAGGAATCGCTCAAAGGCCAGGGCATCCTCATCCTGGCGGCGATTTTCGCGGCCTATGTCGTGCTCGGCGTGCTCTACGAGAGCTTCATCCACCCGATCACGATCATCTCCGGCCTGCCCTCGGCGGGCGTCGGCGCGCTGCTCATCCTCATGGCCTTCCAGATGGAACTTTCCGTCATCGCCATGATCGGGATCGTGATGCTGGTCGGCATCGTCAAGAAGAACGCCATCATGATGATCGATTTCGCCATCGGGCGGCGGCGCGTCGGGCTCACCGCCGAGGCGGCGATCCGCGAGGCCTGCCTGTTGCGCTTCCGCCCGATCATGATGACGACATTCGCCGCCATTTTCGGCACGCTGCCGATCGCGCTCGGCACCGGTGCCGGCGCCGAGCTGCGCCAGCCGCTCGGCGTCGCCGTGGTCGGAGGCCTTGTGCTGTCGCAACTGCTCACGCTCTACATTACGCCGGTGGTCTATCTTTATCTCGATCGCCTCGATCGGCGGCTGCGCCAGCGGCTCGAGCCGGCGCTCGAGGAATTGCCGCCGTTGCCGGAGCGCGCGGCGGTCGCGGCGGAATAAGCGTATCGATCTGGAGGGGGACGCGCATGCTGATGCAGACGCTGCGGTTGCCGGCGCTCGTGGTGCTCGCGCTATTTCTTGCCGCCGAGGCCCGGGCGCAAACCTACCCCGCGCAGACGATCCGCGTGATCGTGCCGTTCGGCGCCGGCAGCGCCACCGACATCGTGCCGCGCATCGTGCTCGATGCCGCCGCCAAGGATCTCGGACAACCGATCGTCGTCGAGAACCGCCCCGGCGCCGGCGGCACGACCGGCGCGAGCGCCGTCGCCAAGGCCGAGCCCGACGGCTACACGCTGCTCGCGACCTCCTCGGCGCACACGATCACGCCCTCGGTCTATGCCAAGCTGTCTTACGACGCGGCCGCCGATTTCGCGGGCGTCGTGGCCTTCGGCGAATTGCCGAGCGTGCTCATCACCGCGCCGGGCAAGGGGCTCACCAATGTGCGCGATTTCGTCGCCGCCGCGCGCGCCAAGTCCGATGGGTTCAACTTTGCTTCGGTCGGCGTCGGCTCGGCGACGCATCTCATGGCCGAGCGCTTCCGGCTCAGCGCCGGCTTTAATGCCGTGCACATTCCCTTCCGCGGCGGCCCGGAGGCGTTGACCGAGGTCATCGCCGGGCGCGTCGATTTCTACGTCTGCCCGGTGAACACCGCGCTGCCGTTCATCCGCGAGGGCAAGCTGGTGGCGCTCGCCGTCAACGCTCCCAAGCGCGTCGCCGCGCTGCCGGAGGTGCCGACGACGCTTGAAGCGGGCTTCGCCAATTCCGACTACACGGTGTGGATCGGCATGTTCGCGCCGGCGCGCACGCCGCGCGCCATCATCGAGCGGCTGCATCAGGCCTCGGTCGCCGCCATCAATACGCCGGCCGTGCGCGACAAGCTCGTCAAGACCGGGCTCGACCCCGTGGCCATGACCCCGCAAGCGTTCGACGCCCGCGTGCGCGCCGAAATCGCCGCCGTCGGCGCCATCGCCAAGGCGGTCGGCATCAAGCCCAATTAGAGCATTTTCTGGCGAAGTGGGAACCGGTTCGCCGCGGAAAATGCGACCAAGCCAAAGACAACAGCGCGCTTTGCGATTCCACCGAAACGCGAAGCGCAATGGCCGGGTTCGATCCGGCATGGCCTCGGGGCCGCGCCGCTCCCGCTACTAGATGGTAAAGCTCGTGCCGCAGCCGCAGGAGGCGGTCGCCACCGGGTTCTTGATCTTGAACGACTGCCCGATCAGGTCATCGACAAAATCGATCTCGGCGCCGGCCATGTATTGCAGCGACATCGGGTCGATGAGCACGGTGGCGCCGTCGCGCGCCAGGACCAGATCGTCGGCGGCGGCGGTGGCGTGAATGTCGAAC
>JACQAE010000193.1 GCA_016195095.1 Pseudomonadota bacterium | reverse complement strand
GGGCCGGTGTCCACGGCGAATTTGCCGGTGACGCCGGCCGCTCAGTTGCGCGCGAATGTCGCTGCGCTGGCGCCGGTGCCGGACGCCGCGGCGAGCGCGCTTGTGGCAAGCGCGATGACCGACCCGCCGGCGCACGCGAGCGCCGGCGAAGGTGCCGGCGAAATGCGCGGCGAGGCAATGCGGATTGCCGCCGTTCCGGTGGCGGCCACAAGCGAGCGCGAGGTCACATTTGCCGATGGCGTGCCGGTGCCGGTCGCACGTGCCACGACCGCGGCGCCGGGCACGTCCCTGCGCCCGCTGGCCGGCGATGCCGTGCGCAAGAAGACTCGCCGCAAGCCGCGCAGCCCCCGCGCCGCGCCGAGCGAGGACGCGTTCCCCGCGCCCCTCGGCGCCATCCGCGCTTTCGATACCGTGAACTGACGATCGCGGTGATGGCGACGCGCATGTTCCCATCCCAAAAGCGGTCCCCGCTTTTGGGATGGGAACATGCTAGGCCGAGCGATTGCGGAACTGTCCGCTCCTGCGGTAGCGCCAGAGATAGGTCGGCACAATGGCGGCGACCGTGCGCGGCTCGATGTCGAAGGCCGCGAGCGTGCGGCCGGAATTTGCGGCGGCGGTCGAAACGACGGTGTCGGTCTTGAGCAACTCGACCTGATCGGGTGTCAGCGGCGGGCGCGGCAAGTATTGCAACGCCTTGGCCTGCAGGCGCGCGAGCCAGAACGGCAGCGGGACGAGCAGGCGTCGGCGCTCAACCGTGGCCAGCACGTAGTGCATCAATTCCGCGAAGGTAAATATTTGCGGCCCGCCCAGTTCGTAGGTCGTGCCCGGAGCGCGCGCGCCGTCGATATCGCAGGCGATGGCCTCAGCCACGTCGCCGACGAATATCGGCTGCAAGCGGGTCGCGCCGCCGCCGACCAGCGGCAGGATAGGGGAAATTCGTGCCAATGCGGCGAATCGGTTGAAGAAATCGTCTTCCGGGCCAAAGATCACCGACGGCCGCATGATCGTCGCCGACGGCATGGCCGCGAGCACCAGCCGCTCGCCCATTGCCTTGCTGCGCGCATAAAGCGAGGCGGATCGCTCGTCGGCGCCGAGCGCGGAAACATGAATGAGGCGTGCGCGTTGGCCGGCCGTCGCCTGCGCGACGGTTTCGCCGCCATGCGCGTGCACGGCGTCGAAACGCTGGCGCGCGCGCTCGAACAGAATGCCGACGAGGTTGACGGCGACATCGGCGCCGCGCATCGCCGCCGCAACCGAGCCGGCATGGCGCAAATTGGCCTGGACGGCATGGATCTGGCCGACCATGCCCAAGGGCTGCAGGTGGCCGGCGAGTTCGGGGCGGCGCACCGCGACGCGAACGCGGTAGCCGCGGCGCGCCAGCGCGCGCACCAGGTGGCGTCCGACAAAACCGCTGCCGCCAAAAATCGTGACCAGGGAATCGCGGCGGCTTTGCGTGCTCATGCCGCGCCGTGGCCGCTTGCCAGATATTCGCGCGATCCGCCGGCGCCGCGCCGCGATAGGCCTCGCCACGCGGGCGTATATCGGGTGCGTGCGCCGGGCGCCCGCCGCCGGCGAGGGCGTCGGATCGCGACGGAAAATTCCGCGCCGCGCGCGGCCGCGACGCGTCGACAATTCCGTCCGCGCAGGCCACGCCCGTATGCTTGCATGCGCCGACTCCGATGCCGTTTGGGGCAATTGCGCTCTAGCGCATCGCGTCCCCGCTGTATAGGGGAGCAAGCCATGAAGACGCGCGTTGACAAGGCCAAATCGCCCGCTTTATGTGGGCGGCGCCCGTGGTCGGGACCGGCGTCGCCCCTGGGAATGCGCGGGCGATGGTTTTGACCCTGCGCCCAGGTGGCGGAATTGGTAGACGCGCTGGTTTCAGGTACCAGTGGTGAAAGCCGTGGAGGTTCGAGTCCTCTCCTGGGCACCAGTCTATGGACGCCGGCTGCCCGGCGTCGTTCAACCGTCGGCGCGCACGCTGTCGAGCTGGCGTCTGCCCGCGCCGCCGCTGACGTTGCGGCAATGCCGCACAAAACGGACGACCGCCCGGCCGGTTAACCGCTCCTTCAGCGCCGCAGGTTATCCTTTCCCACGGATAATCACGGCGACGACCATGCCAACCGGCGGCATCCGCGAGAAGAAGGCCAAGAGCATGGCCCTTGCGGAGGCGTCGCTTGAGCGCATGCGCGCGCTCGGCCAGCCGGCGGACCCGCAATCCTACACCTTCTGGCTCGCCGTCGCCGACAGCGACAACGGTCTGCTGCGCCAGCAGCTTGGCGAGCGCATCACGCCCTCTGGAAGCGTGTCGGCGCGCGATTTGCGCGAGCTTTATGAGGCCCATGTCGGCCCGCGCGACGTTTCCGGCCAGGTCGACGGATTGAGCGAGCAGGTCGCCGCGCAATTGGCCGAAGTCGCGCGCGCGCTCGACGCCGCCAGTGAGATCGCCGCGCAGAACGCCAACCGGCTCGCGCAGGTCAGCGAGGATTTGACCGCCGGCGGCGACGCAACCGCCATACCCGACGCGCTTGGCACGCTCACCGGCCTGGCCGCGGCGACGCAGTCGCAATGCGCCGGTCTCGGCGCGCAACTTGACGCGGCCATGCGGCAGGTGGCGGCGTTGCGCCAGGCGCTGCAACAAACTCGGCGCGAGAGCCTCGTCGATCCGCTCACCTCGTTGTTCAACCGCCAATATGCCGAACAGGCATGCCGCGACCTCCTCGCGCGTTGCCGCGCTCGCGCGGAGCCGCTATCGCTGCTGCGGGTGGATGTCGATAACCTCGAACACGTCAACAAAGCCTTCGGCGCGGTGATTGGCGACCGGGTTTTACGCTTCGTCGCCATGACGATCGAACGCGGCATCCAAGGGCAGGATGTCGCCGCCCGCTTCGATGGTGACGAGTTCGCCGTCTTGCTGCCGGCCACGCGGCTGAGCGCGGCGGTACGCGTGGCGCAACAGATTCGCAGCGCCGTCATGAACAAGGATCTGCTCACGCACTTGACGAACGGCCAGCAGCGGCCGCTCACTGTGTCGGTTGGGGTGGCCACCCTCCAGCGCGAGGGCGCGGTGGAGGCGCTGATCGAGGCGGCCGCCTTCTGCCTGGCCGCGGCCAAGCGTTGCGGGCGCAACCAAGTCGTGGCCGAATGCGATAATGAATTGTTCGACGCCTTGGCGGGGGGAGCGAAATCGGCATGACCATCCGGCTGTTGCGTGGCGACCTCGCCGACCTGTCGCGGTTTGGGCGGGCGGTGGCCATCGATACCGAAACCATGGGGCTCGACCCGCATCGCGATCGTTTGTGCGTGGTGCAGGTTTCGGCCGGGGACGGCGGCGCCGACGTGGTGCAGATTCCGCCGGGCGCGGCCGATGCGCCGAACCTCAAGCGCCTCCTCGCCGACCCAGCGATTGTCAAGATTTTCCACTTCGCGCGCTTCGACCTGGCCGCGCTCTCGCGCCATTTCGGCGTCATGCCGGCGCCGGTCTATTGCACCAAGATTGCCTCGCGCCTGGCGCGCACCTATACCGACAAGCACGGCCTTAAGGATCTCGCGCGCGAGTTGTTGGGCGTCGATCTGTCCAAGCAGCAGCAGGCGTCGGATTGGGGAGCGGAGGAATTGACCGAAGCCCAGGTCGCCTATGCCGCCGCCGACGTCCTCTACCTGCATGCGCTGCGCACGCGGCTCGATTCCATGCTGGCGCGCGAGGCGCGCGTGCAATTCGCCCAGGCTTGCTTCGATTTCCTTCCCGTCCGGGTGCGCCTCGACCTCGGCGGATTCGCCGATGAGGACATTTTCGCCCATTCGTGAAGGGTTTTGCCGCCGCAAGGCCACAATCTGGGGCGATTTTCATGGCCAGTGCGCGAGTTCCAGTTGGGCTGGTGCTGGTGGGTGGTCAAATCGCCGCCCCAGGCCGAAAATCTGGCACACATGCGTGGAAAAGTTTACGCAATCGGCGCAGGCTTGATTGCGGTTGTTCTGCGCAATCGGCGCGGGCTTGATTGCGGTTGTTCTGCGCAATCGGCGCGGGCTTGATTGCGGTGATCCTCGGTATTCGCGGTCGGGTCGATCGTACCGTGGCGCAATTGGGGTGGCGGCTCGCCCGATGGGGCGCGGATTCTGGATGTGGGGTCGATAAGGCATGAACGGGCTGACCGTCGTGCAGGCGAACGGCACCGCCGGCAGGCGCGACCACCGCATGGTTGGGCGCGACGATGGCATGCGCCGATTTCAGGTTGCGATGCGCCACAGTCGCGTCGTGCGCCGTCTGCGCGTCCTGCTGCCCGTGGCGATCGTGATCGCGGTGGCGGTGGCCGTGTTCATGACCTGGTTCAACCCGCTGCGCGCGCTGATGGACCTGCCGCGCGACGCCGGCAAGATGGTGATCTCCGGCACCCGGCTGACCATGGAACAGCCGCGCATTAGCGGGCAGACGCGCGATTCCCGCGCCTATGAACTCACCGCCGAGGCCGCTTCGCAGGACATCTTGAAGCCCGACATCGTTGAACTGAGCAACGTGCGCGCCAGCTTTGCGCTCGTCGACCAGGGTACCGTCGAGATCGCCGCGCCCAATGGCGTGTATGACCGGTCCGCCGAAATCCTCAAGCTCGAGAAGGACGTGCGCATTAAATCGACGGCAGGATATGAGTGGAACCTGCGCGAGGCGACCATCGACGTGCGCAGGGGCGCTGTCGTCTCCGAACAGCCGGTGGAGGTAAAGCTGTCGAGCGGCACCGTCAGTGCCAATCGCGTCGAGGTCTCCAACAACGGCGAGGTCATTCGCTTCGACGGCAACGTGCGCACCAATCTGCGGCTCGGCGGCGTGGCGCCGGCCCCGGCCCCGGCGGCGGCGCCGCCGCGATGAGGCCGTGGCAGCCAAGGGCGCGTTCGCTCGCGCTTGCCGCTGGCGCGGCGTTGCTTTGCCTTGGCGCCTGGCGCGACGCCGTCGCGCAAGCGCCCGGCGGCCCGCCCAACGCGCTGCAGGGTTTCTCGCAGAACCGCGAGCAGCCGGTGTCGATCGAATCGACGACGCTCGAAGTGCGCGAGAAGAGCAAGATTGCGACCTTCACCGGCAATGTGCGGTTGGTGCAGGGCGACACGACGCTGACCTGCATGACGTTGATCGTCCACTACGCCGCCGGGTTGACGACCTCGACTCCCGCCGCCACGGCTACCGCCTCCGCCTCGCCGGCGGCAGCGTCCGCGCCGGCCGGCAATCAAAGCATCCGCCGCATCGAGGCCAAGGGTAACGTGCGCATCGTGCAGAAGGACCAGACCGCCGTCGGCGACAATGGCGTGTTCGACATGGCCTCGAACACGGTGACGCTTACCGGCAATGTCACCATGACCCAGGGGGCGGACGTCGTGCAGGGCGATAAGCTCTGGGTCGATCTCACCAGCGGCCGCTCACGCGTGGAATCGGGCGCGTCATCGGGCGTGCGCGCGTTGATCAAATCCAACACCGCGCGCGATCGCAAGGCCGAGCAGCCACCCGCTACCCGCGCGCCGGCCGCGGCGCCAGCGGCGAGGGCCGCGCCGTCGCCGCCGGCGGTTTCCGCGAACAGCCCGCGCGTGCGCCCATTCGGGCTCTACTGACGTGCCGCGCATTCAAGCGATGCGAACGATCCGCCCATGCAAAACCCCGTCGATCGCGAAGATTCCGTGAGCGCGCGGCGCGCCGGCGCCGCCAGCGGGCCGGTGATCATCCGCCGCCCGGCGGCCGCGAGCGCGGCGGCGACGTCGGCTGTCGTTCCCGCGCGCAAGCGGCAGGGTGGCCCGATCAATCTCTCCGCGCTCGGTGGCGCGATCGGTCGGACCTGGGCGGATCTCACACGCGCGCGGCTGTTGCGGCCGGCGGGCGAGGCGCGCAAGGCCAAGATGCCGGCAGGCGCCCGCGGCGAGCGCGCGCCGCCCGTTGGCGCGCGCGATGCGGAATCCGGCGGGCAGGAATCGGGCGCGCCGGCGCACGGCTATCTCGCTGCTTATGACGTCAACAAAAGCTTCGGCACTCGCCACGTCGTCAAGGACGTCAGCGTCAACCTGCGGCGCGGCGAGGCGGTGGGCCTCCTCGGTCCCAATGGCGCCGGCAAGACCACCGTCTTCTACATGATCACCGGCCTGCTCAAGGCCGATCGCGGCACCATCGAGCTCGACGGCAATGACGTGACCGGGCTGCCGATGTACCAGCGCGCGCGGCTCGGCATCGGTTACCTGCCACAGGAGGCGTCGATCTTTCGCGGCCTCAACGTGGAGGACAATATTCGCGCAGTGCTCGAGATCATCGAGCCCGACCGGCGCCGGCGCGAGGCCGAGCTTAATGCCTTGCTCGAGGAATTCGGCATCGCGCGCCTGCGCAAATCATCGACCATCGCGCTGTCCGGCGGCGAGCGCCGCCGCGTCGAGATCGCGCGCGCGCTGGCCAGCCGGCCCAACTACATGCTGCTCGACGAGCCTTTCGCCGGCATCGACCCGATCGCCGTCGGCGATATTCAGGCGCTGGTGCGCCACCTGACCGGGCGCGGCATCGGCGTGCTCATCACCGACCATAATGTGCGCGAGACGCTGGGGCTGACCGACCGCGCCTACATCATCTATTCGGGCGAGGTGCTCATGGAGGGCAGCCCCGACGCCATCGTCAACAATCCCGACGTGCGCCGCCTCTATCTTGGCGAGGAATTCCGTCTCTGACGCCGCGGCGCGGAAGCGGGCTATACAGGCGCTGGCGAAGCAGATAAGCAAGAACCGGACCAACTCAGTTCGGTACCCATGGCGCTGTCGCAACGGCTGTTGATACGGCAGGGCCAGGCGCTCGTTATGACGCCGCAGCTGATGCAGGCCATCAAGCTGCTGCAACTCTCGAACCTGGACCTTGCCGCCTATGTCGAAGGGGAGCTGGAAAGCAACCCCCTGCTCGAACGTGCCAAGGACGAGGAGCTGCCGGCGGTGGACACGCCGGCTCAGGCCGAAGCCGACGCCGGCACGCAAGGACCGGCGGATGATATCGGCGTCGGCGATTGGCTCGGCGGTGAGCTTGAAACTAGCCGCGAAGCCATCGAGGGCCGCCTCGATACCAGTCTCGAAAACGTTTTTCCCGACGACGGCGCGCCTGCCGCGGCACCGACCGTCAGCGGCGAGCCGGCGGCCCCGTCGCAATGGGCCGGTGTCGGCGCCGGCGGCGGGGACGGCGGCGACTATAATATCGAGTCCTTCCTTTGCGCCGAAACGACGCTGGCCGATCATCTTACCGCACAGATGGCGCTCGCTATCGCCGACCCAGCCCAGCGCATGATCGCGCGCCATCTCATCGACCTGGTCGACGAGGCCGGGTATCTCGCCGGCGACGTGGCGGACGTCGCCGAAAAGCTTGGCGCGACGCAAGGCGAGGTCGAGGCCGTGCTGGCGGCGCTGCAAGCGCTCGACCCGCCCGGCATATGCGCGCGCAATCTTGCCGAATGCCTTGCCATCCAGCTGCGCGAGCGCGACCGCTACGATCCGGCCATGGCGGCGCTGGTCGGGCGGCTCGACCTCGTGGCGCGACGCGACATGGCGGCGCTACGGCGCATCTGCGGCGTCGACGACGAGGACCTCGCCGACATGATTGGCGAAATCCGCGCGCTCAACCCCAAGCCCGGCCTGGCATTCGGATCGACGCCCGTACAGCCGGTCGTGCCCGACGTCTATGTGCGCCGCAGCCACGACGGCGCCTATGACGTCGAGCTCAACAACGACACGCTGCCGCGCGTCCTGGTCAGCCAAGCCTACTATGCCAGGGTTGCGAAATCCGCGCGCGACGAGCGCGAGAAGATCTATTTCAGCGAGTGTTTCCAGAACGCGACCTGGCTCGCGCGCGCGCTTGACCAGCGCGCGCGCACGATCCTCAAGGTGGCGAGCGAGATCGTGCGTCAGCAGGACGCCTTCTTCGCCCACGGCGTGCGCCACCTGCGCCCGCTCAATCTCAAAACCGTCGCCGACGCCATCGCCATGCACGAATCGACGGTGTCGCGGGTGACCGCCAACAAGTATATGGCGACGGCGCGGGGAACCTTCGAACTGAAATATTTCTTTACCGCGGCGATCGCCGCGACCGATGGCGGGGAGGCGCATTCGGCGCAGGCTGTGCGTGAGCGCGTGCGTCAGCTTGTCGACGCGGAAAGCGCGCAGGCCGTCCTGTCCGACGATGCGATTGTCAGGCGCCTGCGCGCCGATGGAATCGACATTGCCCGCCGCACGGTCGCGAAATATCGCGACGCGCTACGTATCCCCTCCTCGGTGCAGCGCCGGCGCGAGAAGCTTGCCGCCGCCGCCACCTGAACTCGGCGGCCGCGCGCCGAATTGACATCGGTTGCCGCGGACCATAGCTCAGTAATATAGGTTTTCACGGACCATCCGACGGAGGCTCGCCATGCCCTTTCGTATTTCGGGAAAGAACATTGATATCGGCGAGGCCCTGCGCGCGCGCGTCAACGCGCGTATCGCGGAAGCAATGTCGAAATATTTCGACGGCGGCTATTCCGGCCATGTCACGGTGACCAGGGACGGCCATGGCTTCCGCACGGAATGTGCGGTGCACCTGGATTCCGGCATCACGCTGCATACCGACGGGATGGCCGGCGACGCCTATGCCAGCGCCGACCAGGCGGCGCTGCGCATCGAGAAGCGCCTGCGCCGCTACAAGCATCGGCTCAAGGATCATTCCGCCGCGCGCGCGCGACGCGCGGGGAATGGCGCCGCCGCCGGCGCGCCGAGCTACGTCATCGCCGCACCCGACCATGATTCCGAGGAGGAGGTGACCGCCTTCAATCCGGTGATCGTGGCGGAATCGACCACCACGCTGGAAACGCTGTCGGTGAGCGAGGCGGTGATGGAGCTCGACATGACCGGGGCGCCGGTCGTCCTTTTCCGCCATGCCGCCAATGGGCGCGTCAACATCGTCTACCGCCGCGGCGACGGCAATGTCGGCTGGATCGATCCGCCGGCGGCCGGGGCATAACACTTTGGCGGCGCCGCGCGGGCGGGGCGAAGGCGCGCCAGCCTGACGCTGCGTCATCTTGCGATAGCCGCGACATCTTGCGCCAGCCGCGACCGGCGCGGTCGCGCGGAGGCACCGTCAATCGATTAGCGGGTAGCCAACGCCCTCCTTGATCGTGCGCATGACGAAACTCGTGCGCACGTCCTTGACGCCGGGAATGCGGCGCAGCCGGTCGAAGACGATGTTGGAATAGGACTGGCTGTCGGCGGCGGCGACATGCAGCACCGCGTCATAGCCTCCCGACACGATATAGCAGGCCATGATTTCCGGGATGGCGCGGATTTCCTTGTAGAACTGCTCGGCCGTCGATGCCGTGATGTAGTCGAGGACGAGGGTGACGAAGGCGACGAAACCGATGCCGACGGCATCCGGCGCGAGTTGCGCACGATAGCCCTGGATGACGCCGCGCGCCTCAAGCTGGCGAATTCGGCGCAGGCACGGCGCCTCGGACAGGCCGGCCTTCTTGGCGATCTCGACATTGGTCGCGCGCGCGTTGTCGATGAGCGCCAGCAGGATCTTGCGGTCGAGCGCGTCGAGCGGCACGCGCGCCGGCGCGGATGCCCGCGGCGATTTCTTGGCAAGTTTCTTGCTCACTGAGCTACCTCCGGTAGGAATTATTGCGATACTTATCGCCCAATTAGCAGGTTCGCAAGAAAACGTTCACCGCCGTGCAGTATCCTGCGCCCAACAATCCTTGAGGGTCGCTCGCGCATGCACGCTCCTTCGCCATTGCTGGCCCATTCCCCGCAGGCGACTTCGCCGGGGGCCGCGTCGGCGCCCATGCCATTCGGCGAGCGCGCCGACGTTGGCGTCAGCTTCGAGTTCTTTCCGCCGCGCGACGCGGCCGTCGAAAGCCAGCTATGGAGCGCCGTCGGGCGGCTGAAATCCCTGCGCCCCGCGTTCATGTCGGTGACCTATGGCGCCGGCGGTTCGACGCGCGAGGGCACGCACCGCATTGTCACGCGCATCCAAAACGAGATCGGCGTCGCGGTCGCCGCGCATCTCACCTGCGTCGGCTCATCGCAGGCGCAGATCGACGCGGTTGCCGCGCGCTATTGGTCGGCGGGAATCCGCCATATCGTGGCCCTGCGCGGCGATCCGCCGGACGGCGTCGGCGCGGACTATCGCGCGCGCGGCGGCGAATACGCGCATGCCGACGACCTCGTTCGCGCGCTGCGCCGCCGGCATGCATTTGAAATCAGCGTCGCCGCGTTCCCGGAAGTGCACCCGCAGGCGGCGAGCGCGCAGGCCGACCTCGACGCGCTCAAGCGCAAGGTGGATGCCGGCGCGACGCGCGCCATCACGCAGTTCTTCTTCGATACCGACGCCTTCGCGCGCTTCATCGAGCGCGCGCGCCGCGCTGGGATCGCCATTCCCATCGTGCCGGGCATCCTGCCGGTCACCAATTTCGCGCGCGCGTGCCAGTTCGCCGCGGCCTGCAAGGTGCGCATTCCGCAATGGGTGCACCGGCGCTTCGAGGGGACCGACAACGATCCCGACATGCGCCGGCTGCTCGCCGCCATGATCGCGGCCGAGCAATGCCGCGTCCTCTACGCGCAAGGCGTGCGGCATTTTCATTTCTATACGCTCAATCGGGCGGAGTTGAGCTTCGCGATCTGCCGCATGTTCGGCATGTGCGAGGACGCCATGCATCGCGCGGAGTCGTGACGTGGCGCGGCTCCTCGACGCGCTGGCCGAAACGGTCTTGCTGTGCGACGGCGGCGTCGGCAGCGCGGTGCAGCAGATGGCGCTCGACGTCGCCGCCGATTTCTGGGGCGCGGAGAACTGCACGGAAGTCCTTAACCTGTCGCGCGCCGACATCGTGCGCGATATTCATGGCCGTTTTCTCTCCGCCGGCGCCGATGTCATCCAGACCAATAGTTTCGGCGGCTCGCCGATCACGCTCGGCGAATTCGACGGCCTCGCCGAGCGCGCGGAGGAGATCAATCTGCGCGCCGCGCAATTGGCCTGCGAGGCCGCCGAACCGGTGCGCCGCGAGCGTGAATGCTTCGTCCTCGGCGCCATCGGTCCGGGCACCAAGCTGCCGAGCCTCGGCCACATCGACTACGACACGCTGGAGGCCGGGCTGATCGTGCAGGCGCGCGGCCTCTTGCGCGGCGGCGTTGACGGTATTCTCGTGGAGACCTGCCAGGACCCGTTGCAGATCAAGGCGGCCGTTAATGCCGCCAAGGCGGCGCGCGCGGCGGCGGGCGTCGAGGCGCCGATCCTCGTGCAGATGACCGTCGAGACGACGGGCACGTTGCTGGTGGGGCCGGACGTGGCGGCGGCGACGACGCTCATCGAGGCGCTCGACGTGCCACTGATCGGGCTCAACTGCGCGACCGGTCCGCAGGAAATGGCCGAGCACCTGCGCTGGCTGTCGCAGAACTGGCCGGGCCTTCTCTCCGTGCAGCCCAATGCCGGTCTGCCAGAACTGTGCGATGGCCATGTCCACTACCCGTTGAGCGCGCGGGAATTGGCGACGTGGATGGCGCGTTTCGTCGACGAACTTGGCGTCAATTTGATCGGCGGCTGCTGCGGCACCACGCCAGAACACATAGCGGCCCTGCACGCGATGCTGCTTGAGCGCGGCGAGGGGCGGCGGCGGCCGCGTCCGGCGGCGCGTTCCGCCACCTGGCAGCCAGCGGTGGCGTCGCTCTTCGCGCAGACGCCGCTGCGCCAGGAGAACGCCTATTTCTCCATCGGCGAGCGCTGCAACGCCAATGGCAGCCGGCAGTGGCGCCAGTTGCAGGAGGCGGGCGACTGGGACGGCTGCGTCGCCATGGCGGTCGAGCAGGTCAAGGAGGGCTCGAACGCGCTCGACCTGTGCACCGCGTTCGTCGGCCGCGACGAACATGGCGACATGATCGAGGCGGTGCGCCACGTGACCGGCGCCGCCACCGCGCCGCTGGTCATCGATTCAACCGAGACCTCCGTCATCGAGGCCGCGCTCAAGCGCTATGGCGGTAAGCCGATCATCAACTCGATCAATTTCGAGGACGGCGAAGGGCACGCGCATGACCGTCTGCGGCTCGCCAAGCGCTTCGGATGCGCGGTCATCGCACTGACCATCGACGAGAGCGGCATGGCCAAGACGGCCGAGCACAAGCTCGCCATCGCACGCCGCCTCGTGGCCTTCGCTTGCGAGCGCCATGGGCTTGCTCAATCCGACCTGCTGATCGACCCGCTGACCTTCACCATCGCCACCGGCAACGAGGACGACCGCCGCCTCGGCCTGGAAACGCTCGAGGGAATCCGTCTTATCCGCGCCGAGTTTCCGCAGGTGCAGATTCTCCTCGGCCTATCCAACATTTCATTTGGCCTCAAGCCGGCCGCGCGCCAGGTCGTCAACTCGGTCTATCTCGATCATGCCATCCGCGCCGGCATGACGGCGGCCATCGCCAATGTCTCGAAAATCGTGCCCTATCACCAGATTCCGGCGGACCGGGTCGGCGTCGTCGAGGACCTCATCTTCGATCGCCGGCGCGAGCAATACGACCCGTTGCAGGAGCTGCTGGCGCTGTTCGCCGATGGTGACGTGGCGCCGGTCGCGGTGGCGCGGGCGGACGAGCCGGTCGAGGAGCGGCTCAAGCGGCGTATCGTCGAGGGGCAGCGCAAGGGTCTCGACGACGACCTCGCCGCCGCCATGCGCCAGCACGCCCCGCTCGACATCGTCAACACGATCCTTCTCGACGGCATGAAGGTCGTCGGCGAGTTGTTCGGCGCGGGCAAGATGCAATTGCCGTTCGTGCTCAAGTCGGCGGAAACGATGAAGGCGGCCGTCGCCTATCTCGAGCCGCACATGGAACGCGTCGAGGGGCAGGAAAAGGGCACCGTGGTATTGGCGACCGTGCGCGGCGACGTGCACGATATCGGCAAGAACCTGGTCGATATCATTCTCACAAATAACGGCTACCGCGTGGTCAATCTCGGCATCAAGCAGCCGATCGCCAACATTCTCGGCGCCGCGCGCGAGCACCGCGCCGATGCCATCGGCATGTCCGGCCTGCTCGTCAAATCCACGGTGGTGATGCGCGAGAACCTGCAGGAGCTCACGCGCGAGGGCGTCACGGTTCCAGTCATGCTCGGCGGCGCGGCGCTCACGCGGGAGTATGTCGAGTCCGATTGCGTCGCCGCCTATGGCTGCGGGCGGGTCGCCTATGCGCGCGATGCCTTCGACGGGCTAGCGATGATGCAGCGGATAAAGCAGGGCGAATTCGACACTTACGTGGCCGCGCTCGCCCGCCAGCGCGCTCAGCGCGCGCAGCGCCGCCGGCGCCGCGCCGACGGCCCGGAGCTGGGCGCACCGGCCGTCGACCGCGGCAAATTCCGCGCCCGCCGCCTGCGCCTTGCCGCCGATTGCGCGGTGCCGACGCCGCCATTCTGGGGCGCGCGCGTCGTCGATTTCGTCAATCCGCGCGCGCTCGTGCCCTATATCAACGAGCGCTCGCTGTTCCAGTTGCAATGGGGATTCCGCAAGTCCGGCCGCACGCTCGAGCAATTCATGGACTGGGCGCGCCAGGAACTGCGCCCGGTGCTCAAGCGTATTCTCGAAGTTTGCGAGCAGCAGAACGTGCTGCGCGCGCAGGCGGTGTACGGTTACTGGAAGGCGGCAGGCGAAGGCAACGACCTTGTCGTCTTCGCCGAGGATGGCGAGCGCGAATTGACGCGTTTCACGCTGCCGCGGCAGGCGCGCGAGGATGGCGACTGCATCGCCGATTTCGTGCGCGACATTGACAGCGGCGAGCGCGATGTCATCGCCATGCAGGTGGTGACCATGGGCGCCCAAGTCTCCGAACTGGCGCGGCAGTGGTTCGAGGAGAACCGCTACCAGGATTACCTTTATTTGCATGGCCTCGGCGTCGAGATGGCGGAGGCGCTGGCCGAATATATTCACAAGCGCATCCGCGCCGAGCTTGGTTTCGCGGGCGAGGACGCAAGCAGCATCACCGCGCTGCTGTCGCAAGGCTATCACGGCAGCCGCTTTTCCTTCGGCTATCCGGCCTGTCCGCGCGTCGAGGACCAGACGCAGCTCTTCAATCTACTCGATTGCGAGCGCATCGGCGTGTCGCTATCCGAGGAATTCCAGATTCACCCGGAGCAATCGACATCGGCCCTGGTTATCCACCATCCGCGCGCGCGCTATTTCACCATCTAAAATATTGTCTCGCTGTTGCGGTTCCATTCAGCCCCCGCGATCGGCCCGGGGCGGGAAATGCCGCGGTGCGATGCGGTTGAATTGCCGAGCCTGGCCACCCTACCCACGCCTTCCGCCGGCCTGCGTGGCCGCCCAGGGATTGACTGCGATACGCCTTCCCCCGGATAAGCGGGGGCGCGCGCGCCCGCGTCCAACGCGCGCCTACCGGGAGCCTCGTCCTATGCCGTTCGCCCGCGCCTCCAAGGCGCTGACCCGCTTCACCGTGCTTGACCTCACGCGCGTGCGCGCCGGCCCGACTTGCGTGCGCCAGCTCGCGGATTGGGGCGCCAACGTCATCAAGATCGAGCAACCGCCGGGCCTTGAGGCGGGCGAGCCGCTCGGCGGGCCACGCGAGGGCCCGGATTTCTCCAACCTGCATCGCAACAAGCGTTCGCTCACGCTCAATCTGAAATCACCGCAAGGCCTTGCCGCCTTCAAGCGCATGGTCAAGAAGGCCGACGTCGTGGTCGAGAACTACCGGCCCGACGTCAAGACGCGGCTCGGCATCGACTACAAGGCGCTGGCGCGGATTAATCCCAAGCTGGTCTATGCGAGCATTTCCGGCTTTGGCCAGGACGGTCCCTATGCGTCGCGGCCGGGTTTCGACCAGATCGCACAGGGCATGGGCGGGCTGATGTCGATCACCGGCGCGCCCGGGCAGGGACCGATGCGCGTCGGCCTTCCGATCGCCGACCTTTCGGCGGGTCTGTTCGCCGCGCTCGGCATTCTCGTGGCGCTCCTGGAACGCGAGCGCTCGAGGAAGGGCCAGCACATCACGACCTCGCTCCTCGAGGCGCAGATCTTCATGCTCGACTTCCAGGCGGCGCGCTGGCTGATGCGCGGCGAGGTGGCGCGCCAGGCGGGCAACAATCACCCGACCAGCATCCCGACCGGGGTTTTTCGCACCGCCGACGGGCACATCAATATCGCCACTACCGGCCAGAAAATTTGGGAGCGCTTTTGCGTCACGCTCGGCGCGCGCGATCTCGTCGGCCGCCCGCAATACCAGACCGCCGCCGCGCGCTCGCAGAACCGCGACGCGCTCAGCGCCGAGATCGACGCGTTGACGGTCAAGCACACCAGCGCCGACTGGGTCGAGCGTTTCAACGCCGCCGGCGTGCCGTGCGGGCCGATCTACGCGATCGACGCGATGTTTGGCGACGCGCAGGTCAAGCATGTCGGCATCGCGCGTTCGGTGCGGCGCAAGGACCGCTCGACGCTGACCATGCTCGGCCAGCCGGTTTCGCTCTCGCGCACGCCAAGCCGCCTCGCCGCGCCGCCGCCGGCGCTTGGCGAGCATTCGCGCGCGGTGCTGCGCGAATTCGGTTTCAAGCCGACTGAAATCACCGCCCTTCGCAAGGCGAACGCGATATGATCGCGTGGCGCTCGCACGAGGAATCGACCCCATGAGCCAGACCGAGAAGATGCTCTCGCGCAAGGAAAACGGCGTCGGCTATGTGATCTTCAACAATCCCGAGCGCCACAACGCCGTTTCGCTCGACATGTGGGAGGCGACCGCGCGCATCCTTGCGGATTTGCGCGCCGATGCGCAGGTGCGCGTCGTGGTGCTGGCGGGCGCCGGCGGCAGGGCCTTTGTGTCGGGCGCGGACATCTCGCGCTTCGGCGACGAGCGCGCCAACGCCGCCGCGATCGAGCGCTACAACCAGACGGTCGAGGAGACGAGCAACGCCCTGCATGCGTTTCCCAAGCCGACGATCGCCATGATTCGCGGCTATTGCATCGGCGGCGGCGTCGGCATCGCGATATGTTGCGACATGCGTATCTGCGCCGACGACGCGCGCTTCGCGGTTCCCGCGGCCAAGCTCGGGCTCGGCTATGGCTATCCCGGCATCAAGCGGCTGGTGGACCTGGTGGGACCGGCTTTCGCCAAGGAAATCTTCTTTACCGCGCGCCAGTTCGACGCCACCGAGGCCGCCACGATGGGTCTCGTCAACCGCGTTGTGCCGGGGGCGGGGCTTGAGGCCTATGTCACGGATTATGCGCAGGCTATCGCCGCCAACGCGCCGCTCACCGTAGCCGCGGTCAAGTTCATCGCCGGGGAGGCGGTCAAGGACGCGCCCGAGCGCGATCTTGCGCACGCGGCGGCGATGGTGCAGCGCTGCTTCGAGAGTAGCGATTACACCGAAGGCCGCACCGCCTTCATGGAGAAACGCAAGCCCGTCTTTACTGGCAGCTAAATCACGCTTGGGCGGCGCGGGCCGCGCCCATCGACGCATGGTCGTCGCGGCCGAACGTCGCGCCGTCATGGCGCGGCCGCAGGCGAGTGATAAAATCGCGCCAATTGGGGGGCCGGGGTGGGAACGGGGGAAGCGCAAGGTGGCGTCGGTTGAGTTACGAGGGCTGAGCAAACGCTACGGCGCGCAGGCCGTGGTCGATGACGTGTCGCTGTCCATCGAGCATGGGCGCATGGTCTGCCTGCTCGGGCCGTCCGGCTGCGGCAAGACGACGACGTTGCGCCTGATCGCCGGATTCATCGAGCCGAGCGCGGGCGAGATTGCCGTGGGCGAGCGCGTCGTTTCCTCGCCGGCGCGCACGCTGCCGCCCGAGCAGCGCAACATGTCGATGATTTTCCAGAGCTACGCGCTGTGGCCGCACATGACGGTCGGGGAAAACGTCGCCTATGGGCTGACGCTGCGCAAGCTTGGGCGCGAAGTCATCGGCAAGCGCGTCGAGGCCATGCTGGCGACAACACGGCTGGCGGAATTGGCCGCGCGCTATCCCGGTGAACTCTCGGGTGGCCAGCAGCAGCGCGTGGCCTTGGCGCGCGCGCTCATCGTCGAGCCGGAGACGTTGTTGCTCGACGAACCGTTGTCCAATCTCGACGCCAACCTGCGCGAGGAAATGCGCTTCGAGGTGCGCCGGCTGCATGACGAATACCGCTACACCACGGTCTATGTGACGCATGACCAGTCGGAGGCGATGACCACGGCCGACCTGATCGCGGTCATGAACGGCGGGCGCATCGAGCAGCTTGGCCCTCCGGAGGAGATTTACGACCACCCGCGTTCGGAATTCGTCGCGCGTTTCATCGGTTCGAGCAATGTAATCAAGGGGCGCGCGCTCGACGCCGAGCATCTGTCGCTGGCCGGCGTTGCGCTGCGCTGCACCGGCGGGCGCTTCACCGCCGGCGCCGACGCCGCCCTCTCGGTGCGCCAGCATGACGTGCGCTTGCTGGCGGCGGCGCCGACGGGAGGCCAGGAAAACGTCGTGCCCGCCGTCGTCCTGCGCAATGTCTTCCTCGGCGCCAGCCGCGACTATATGGTGGAGACGCCGGACGCGACGCAACTGCGCGTGGTGACGGCGCCGGCGCATAATGTCGCGCCCGGAACCAAGGTCTACGTGTATCTGCCGCCGCAACGCTGCCGAGTGCTGGCGGCATGAAGCGGGCGGCGCGTGCCGCGGGTGGGATCGACGCCGTGTCAAAAACCGCGATCAATGCGGAAACATGGGGAGGATAGAGGATGCGTGCATCGGGATTTTCCAGGCGTGAGGTTCTCAAGGGTTCGGGCGCGCTCATCGCGGGCGCGGCTTATTCCACGCGCGTCATGTCCGCGGCGCCGCCGGCGAGCGCGGTAACGCCGGCACTCATCGAGGCGGCGCGCAAGGAAGGCAAGGTCGTGTGGTACACGTCCGTCGACCTGCCGCTCGCCGAGCGGATCGCCAAGGCCTTCGCGGCGAAATATCAAGGCGTCACGCCGCGCGTGGAGCGCTCCGGCGCCGAGCGCATTTTCGCGCGCATTGGGCAGGAGAACGCAAGTAATATCAGCGCCGTCGACGTGGTCAATTCCTCCGACGCCGCGCATCTGATCGTGTGGAAGCGCAATGGCTGGCTTGCGCCTTACGTTCCCGAGGACGTGGCGCAGCATTATCCCGCGGCGCACCGCGACGCCGACGGCATGTTCGCGAGCTTCCGCGTGTTCCTCTGCCCGATCGGCTACAATACCAACCTGGTCAAGGCGGCCGACGCGCCGACGAGCTACGCCGACCTGCTCGATCCGCGCTGGAGCGGCAAGATCGTCAAGGCGCATCCGAGCTATAGCGGCACGATCCTGACCGCGACCTTCCAGATGGCGCGCGATATCGGCTGGGGCTATTTCGAAAAGCTAGCGACGCAGAAGATCATGCAGGTGCAGTCCGCCTCCGATCCGCCCAAGAAGCTCGCGCTCGGCGAGCGCGCGGTCATGGCCGACGGGATCGAATACGGCATGTTCCAGATCAAGGAGAAGGGGCAGCCGGTCGAGCTCGTCTATGCGACCGAAGGCACGCCGCTGATCGTCGGTCCCAACGCCATCTTCAAGTCGGCGCCGAATCCGAACGCGGCGCGCCTGTTGCAAAGCTACATGTTCTCCGCCGAATGCCAGCAGCTCGCCATCGACCATGGCGGCCTGCGCTCGGCGCACGCGCTGGCCAAGGACAAGCCGGGCCGTAAGCCGCTATCGCAGATCAAGTTGATGCAGGACGACCCCGTCGGGGTGGAGAAGTCCGCCGACGCGATCAAGACGCGTTACGCCCAGATATTCAAGGTGTGACGCGCGCCAACGCCGGCCGTGCCGGCAACGGGAGGGGATGTTCGATGCGCAGCGGAAATTTCTCACGCCGCGACGTCATGAAGGCAGCGGCGGCCGCCGCCGCCACGTCGCCATTCTTCGCCACGCCGCTGCGCGCGGCGCCGCCGCCGAGCGAGGCGATCACGCCGGCGCTGATCGAGGCCGCGCGGCTG
>JACQAE010000189.1 GCA_016195095.1 Pseudomonadota bacterium | reverse complement strand
CGGCGATCGCGGCGGCCGCCCGCTCGGGCGTGATGATGCGGCGCACCAGCGGGCGCACGACGGTCAGCAGCACGATGAGGCCCAAGAGCAGCATGACGCCGAGCTCGACCCCGCGCATGAGGTCGTCCTTGGTGAATTGCAACAGCGACATCATGCCCGTCGGTTCGTTGATGACGTTGGTCGGCAGTTCGGCAAAGCGCAGGTTGACGACCTCGATCTGGTCGCCGCGCTTCTGATCGAAGCCGATGGCGGAGCGCGCCAGTGCTGCGATGCGCTCAAGTTCCTCCTTCGAGCGCTCCTGATAGACCGGCTCGCCCTTGTCGTTCCTGCCATAGGTTCCATCCACCAGGACGGCGAGCGAGATACGGTTGACGCGGCCGGCCTCGATCACTTCCGTCTTGGTGGTGCGCGAAATCTCGAAATTGACCGTTTCCTCCGTCTTCTTGTTCTGGTCGCGCGCCGGCTGCGCCTGCTGCTGGTTCTGCGCGGCGCCGGGCAATTCATTGCCCACGGTGACCTGGCCCTCGCGATTGTCGCCGGTGGCCGAGGATTCCTCGCGCGACTGGCTCGAGCGCACGACGCGCCCCTCCGGGTCAAAGCGGTCGGTCGTCTGCGTGATCCGGTTGAGGTCGAAATCGGCGGTCAATTGCACGCGGGCGCGTCCGGGGCCGACCACGGAGGAAACGATGGATTCCACCTGCTCGCGCATGCGGCGCTCGAAGGCGACCTTGCGCTCCTCGGCGCCGACGCCGGTCGCGCCGTCATCGCCGGCGCCGTCGGCCAGGAGGCGGCCGGTTTCGTCAACGATGGACACGCGCGCCGGCTTGAGGCCGGTCACCGCGGCGGCGACGAGGTGGCGAATGGCGCGCACCTGTTGTGTTTCCAGCATTCCACGGACCTTGAGGACGATCGAGGCCGAGGCGTCCGCCCTGTCGCGCGCGAACAGCACGCGTTCCGGCATCACTAGGTGCACGCGCGCGGCCTGCACGCGGTCGAGCGAGCGAATCGTGCGCACCAGTTCGCCCTCGAGCGCGCGCAGATGGTTCATGTTCTGCACGAAGCTGGTTGCCCCGAGCGCGTCCGACTTGTCGAATATCTCGTAGCCGACGCCGCCGCCCTTGGGCAGGCCGCTTTCGGCGAGCTTCATGCGCAGGCGCGCGACCTTGTCCTGCGGCACCATGATGGTGGCGCCGTCCTTCCTGATCTCATAGGGGATAGCCTGGCGCTCGAGGTCCTTGATGATGCCCGCGGAATCCTCGAACGTGAGGTCGGTAAAGAGCGGCGTCATATAGGGCGCGGTGACGCGCATGATGAGAAACACGAAGAATCCGATCAGCGCGGCCGTGACCGCGCCCATGGCGGCGATGCGCGCGGGCCCCAGGGTGCGTACGAAAGCGGCCAGACCTTGCACCGGACTTTCCTTCGGATGACGTTCCGTGGCGGTGGACCTCGGGCTGGAGCGGCGCCCGACCCGGCAAAAATTGCCGGTTTATGGTTTCCATCTGGTTAACGCCGCGCGCCGGTGGGGCGATTGGCGCCATTGCGGGCAAAAAAGTCGGGTGCCGTGACCGGGGATTTAGCGACCCGACGCAATGTGCGGGCATTTGGCCGCGGGCCGATCCGTCCGCTACGCCGGCCCGGCCCGGCCCGAAGCGGGTGCGGTGCGATGGCGCGCGTGGAGGCCGGCCGCCATGTTCATGGCGAACAGCGGCGATGCACAAATGCCGGATATGCGGCGCATGGCGGCGCGGCCAAGGAGCCGTTGCGTCTGGACGGGGATGACCGCGATGGGTAGCGAGGGGCTTTCCGCCGAGTTGGCGGCAGCGCTATTGCCGGTATTGCTGGATGCGCGTCGTGCGCAGGCCGGCGAGGCCGTGGCGGTCGATGGAATATTGCCAGGCAAGGAATTCTTCGACGGTGAGCGTATAGCGGGCACAGGCCTCTTCGAGGGAAAGCAGTCCCCCGCGCACCGCCGCCACCACTTCGGCTTTTCGACGAATGACCCAACGCTTTGTTCCCGGCGCGGGGAGGTCCGCTATGGTGAGCGGGCTGCCGTCTGGCCCGATCACATACTTGACCCTCGGCCGGTGGGGTTCGCTCATTTCGCACTCTCACGCACTGAACCAACAAAAACAGAACGCGAAAATAGCCTGCCTGGCTTAAAATTTGGCTAAGCAGACGTGAACAAACGGCAAATATTGCCCGCGGTGCCGCGCCCGCGCCGCACCGCGCGCCGCGCTCAATCGACGGCGCGTCGCGATCTAGCGGCGGGTGACGCGCTTGATCTTGTCGAGCGTGAACTGCTGGCCGGCCACGGTGAGCAGCGGCGGGCTTTTCGTCAGATCAACGGAATCGACCGTGCCCTCGACTTCCGTCGCGACGGCGACCGAAGCGCCCGACGCGTCGCGCGCCGTGGGCCATTGCGTGCCGTTGTTGCCACGGCCGTCCCAGACGAAATTCTGCTGTCCCGGCTGCATCGTATAGGCGCCGGAATAGACCAGCTGCCCAATGGCGTTGGTGACGCGCACGTCGGCGGAGGCGGGCTTGGGGACGGAAAACGACCATTGCGCCTTGTTGTTGGCCAATTGCGCGGTCGCGCCATCGACCGCGACGGTATTGCCGACGAAGCCGAGCGCGGCGGTCGCCTGGGAACTTTTCTCCAGCGACACAAGCGTATTGAGCTGGTCGTTGGATTTGAGCTGCTGCTCGACCTGGGCAAACTGGACGAGTTGCTGGGTGAATTGGTTGGTGTCGAGCGGCTCAAGCGGGTTCTGGTTCTTGAGCTGCGTCGTGAGCAGTTGCAGGAAGGTCGTGAAGTTTCCCGCGATGGTGTTTTTCGTGAGCGTCTTTGATGCCGCCGCGGCGCCGGAGGCGGCGGCCGGATTGAGGGCGGAGACAACCGAGGGATTGGTCGCCGCGATGATGCTGTCGGTGACGTTCATGGCGTCCTCCTCAAACCCGGATGTCGATGCCGCCGATGCGCCCGAAGAGGCGAGCATAGGTCGTTGGCGCGCCGGCGACCGCCGGCTCGTCGGTGGGCAAGGCCTGCGCGGCCGTTTTCTGGCCGTCGTCATGTCCGCGCGCCATGCCGTCCGCGCCCTGGTCGCGCAGTGAGAACTGCATCGAATTTTCACCGGTCTTGAGCCCGGCCTGCTCCAGCGCGCGTTCGATGTGCGGCGCGTCGCGGCGCAACATGTCGAGCGTTTCCGCGCGTTCGACGATAAGGCGCGAGGTGACGTGGCCGCCGCGGTCGACGTCGAGGCGCACGTCGATGCGCCCAAGCTCCGGCGGGTCGAGGCGAATGTCGAACCGATTGCCGCCGGCGAGCGCGCGAGCGGCGATCGCGACCGCGATCCCAGAGAGGGGAACCGGAAGGTCGGCGGCATGCGCCAGCAGGGTCGCTGGCTGGGTGGTCGTCGCGTGGCCTGCGCCACCCTGGGTGCCGACGGCCAGGAGCGGGGCGGTGGCGGGCCTGACGGTCGTGTCCGATGCCGTCGCCTGCTGCGCGACCTGGTCTGGCGCGCGCACGCGTAGGTCGCGTTCCGGCGCCGGCGCGTCGTGCTCGCCGCGCGCCGATGCCGCTTTTTCATTCTTTTCCGCAGTCACGGTTTGCGGATTGGGTTGCGCGGGTGCCTGCGCCGGGGCGGTGGACTTTTCCCCATCTTGCACGACATTTGCCTGCGCGCCGGCGCGGCCGGCATTTGCAGGCTTACCTTTCTCCTCGCCGGCGTCGCCCGCCGCGACCGCCGCCTGGTGCCCAGCCAATTTGGCGGGCGCGTCGGTCGAAGGCGCGGGCGTGACCTCCGGGCCGGCATCGCCGGGCGCCGTCTGTGTGGGCTTGGCGCTATTCGTGTCGGCTTGCGTGCCGAGCGCGGCGATGGCGTCGATTGCCGGGGCCGCGCCCGCGGATTGCGTGACCGCCAAAATGGGAACCGGCGCGACGGGGACCACGGTTACGGCAGGGTTCGCCACAAGATTGGCGGCGGTCGGATCGGCGGCGCCGGCACCGTCGCTTGGGCTCGCGACGATCGCTGGCGTATCGCGATCGGAGGGCGTCGTGGCGCCGGCCGCCGCCTCGGCCTGGCCTGCGTCGGCGACGGCTGCCGCCAGGGCGCGCGCCTCCTCGCCGATGGTGTCGGTCACTTGGGCCAGGTTCGCGTTGCCTCCGCGCGCGTCGGCGCGGTTGCGCGCTTGCGCCGGATTTTCGCGCGGCGCCGCGGCGCGCGCGCCAGCCGATTCGGTAGCGGCCGCGCGCGCGCGGCCGGAATCGGGACGCTGGTCGAGCAATTGCGCGAATGGCGCGTCGGCGTGCTCGGGTATGCCCGCACCGCGCTGGCTCGGCACGCGCTGATGCGGCGCAGTGGTCGCATGGGCTTCGGACGCGGCGCTCGGCACGGCGAGTCTCCCGTTAATAGCCTGGTCGCGATCATGCTTGCAAGCGCCGGGCCACTGCCGGCTACATAATTTCTTTAAATATTTCAATAACTTGATGATCAGGCGGCGGATCGGCCGAGGGTTGGGCAGGCATCGATTGCTGGCCAAGGGCAAGAACTGCCGGGCCAAATGACCGCCGCATTGCGGGGGTGTAAGGACCGCCGCGATTGCGCCGCAGGCGCTGGCACCTATAGTGGGGCGGTAGGGCCGTATGCCGGCCAGCGCCACCGACACCGGATTGGGAAGGAACGCGGGCCCCGCCGAGCCATGCGCAACAGTCTTGACATCGAGGGACGTCCGGAAGCGACGCGGGTCGTCGTCGCCATGTCCGGTGGCGTCGATTCATCCGTGACCGCGGCGCTGCTCGCCTCGGAAGGCTACGACGTGGTCGGCGTGACGCTGCAGCTCTACGATCATGGCGCCGCGGTGCATCGCAAGGGCGCCTGCTGCGCCGGCCAGGACATCCACGACGCGCGCGTCGTCGCCGAACGCCTTGGTGTTCCCCACTACGTTCTCGACTACGAGAGCCGCTTCAAGGAAGCCGTTATCGACCGCTTTGCCGAAAGCTATGTTCACGGCGAGACGCCGGTTCCCTGCGTGGCCTGCAACCAGGCGATCAAGTTCGCCGATCTGCTCGACACCGCGCGCGACCTCGGGGCGCAGGCGATGGCGACCGGGCACTACGTCGCCGCGCGCCGCCAGGAGGACGGCTCGCGCGCGATGTTTCGCGCCCGCGAGGAGGCGCGCGATCAGAGCTATTTCCTGTTTTCGACGACCCGCGAGCAATTGGCCTTCCTGCGCTTTCCGCTCGGCGAGCGCACCAAGGCGGAAACGCGCGCGTTGGCGCGCCGGTTCGGCCTTTCGGTCGCGGACAAGCAGGACAGCCAGGATATCTGTTTCGTGCCCGGCGGGCGGTATGCCCAGCTCATTGAGCGGCTGCTGCCCGACGCCGCCAATGCCGGCGACATCGTCGATACCAACGGCAGCGTGCTGGGACGCCATCGCGGGATCATCAATTATACGATCGGCCAGCGGCGTGGGCTGGGGATCGCGGCGGGAACGCCGCTTTATGTCGTGCGCCTGGACGCGCAGGCGCGCCAGGTCGTCGTTGGTCCGCGCGAGGCCTTGGCCACGCGCCGTTTGCGGCTGCGCGACGTGAACTGGCTTGGCGCCGGCGCGATCGAAACCGCGCTTATCCAAGGCCCCCTGGACCTCCACGTGAAGGTGCGCTCGACGCGCTCGCCGGCGCCGGCTTGGCTCACGCGGACGGCGCGGGGAATCGAGATCGATCTCGCCGACAGCGAGGAGGGCGTGGCGCCGGGGCAGGCCTGTGTGTTCTACGACGCGCCGGCCGGACAGGCGCGCGTGCTCGGCGGCGGCTATATCGAGAGCGCCATGCCGGAACGCGAACCGCTGTCGCGGCCTGCCTCCGCCGCCGCGCTTGCCGCGACCGCGCGCAACTAAGTCGCCGCGCGACGCCCGGGGCATCCATTGGCGGACCTCGACAGGGACATGGTCGCCCGCGCTTATGCGCGCTGGGCGCCGGTCTACGATCTCGTCTTCGGTGCGACCTTCGCGCGCGGCCGCGGCGCCTCGGTCGCCGCCGCCGAACGCATCGGCGGGCGCATCCTCGAGGTCGGCGTCGGCACCGGGATTTCGCTGCCCAGCTACGCACCCGGCAACCGCATCTGCGGAATCGATATTTCCGAGCCCATGCTGCGCCGCGCGCAGGAGCGCGTCATCGCGCAGCGCCTCGCCCATGTCGATCTGCTCGCGGTCATGGACGCGCAGCGGCTGGCTTTCCCCGACGGCTATTTCAACGTTGTTGTCGCGCAATATGTGATCACCGCGGTGCCCGATCCGGAGGCTACGCTGGACGAATTCGCGCGCGTGACGGCGGCGGGCGGCGAGATCATCCTGGTCAACCATATCGGCGCGGAGCGCGGGCCGCGCCGCCTGTTCGAGCGATGTTTTTCGCCGCTTGCGCGGCGGCTCGGCTGGCGGCCGGAATTTTCCTGGGCGCGGTTGCAGCGCTGGGTCGATGGCGCGCCCGGCATCGCGGTGATCGAGCGCGTGCCGATGCCGCCGCTCGGGCAGTTCTCGCTGATCCGGTTCGGCAAGGCGGCGGCGCGCGACGCGGCGGCAGCCGCCGCGGCGGTGGCGGTGGGCACCCCGGTGGCGGGCGCGGGCGCGATCGCCGCCGGTGCCGGTACCATGGCGCCGGATTGCTGACGCGCGCCGCGGTTGCCGGCGCCTTGACACGCTTTCGCGCGGCTTCCTATATGCGGCCGTCGCGGGTTGTCGCGATATTGGCGGGGTAGCTCAGTTGGTTAGAGCAGCGGAATCATAATCCGGAGGTCGGGGGTTCAAATCCCTCCCCCGCTACCACCACCACTTGGACCCTCCCATTGGTGGGCGAGCGCTTTGAATCGATCACGCGCCATATTAGGTTTTGTGGCGGGCCGCGTTTTCGATCGAGCGGCAAGCGCGCAATGATCGCGCGCGCGTGGCGGTGGCGGCCATGCACGGGACGGCCGTCACGCGACCCATGGCGGACATGCCACGCGGGAGTGAGGGGAGGCGGATAGGATTCGATGGCGCAGCCGGTCAAGGTTTTTGTTGCAGGAATCGTTGCCGCCGCCGTGGCTGCACCCTTGATCTATGTCGGCCTGCGCGCATCGCCGGCCAATACCGCCGCGCCGCGCGGGCCGGGCGGTGCGGCAGCGTTATCAAGCGCGGCGTCGAACGCGGTTTCGATCGCGGCGCGGGAGGCGCCGGTCGCGACACCGGTCGCGGTGCCGCCGCCAGATCGTGTCGTGGCAGTGCCGCGCGCGAGCGTCACGGCGCGCGCGCAGCCTTCCGCCGCCGCGCTCGCGATGACGAGCACGATCATTGGCCGGGTGGCGCAGGTCAACATGCGCCCCGGCGACAAGGTGGCGGCCGGCGACCTGTTGCTCCGCCTGGAAGCGCGCGAGGCGCAGGCGCGCGTCGAGGCGGCCATGGTCGAAGTCGCCGCGCGCCGCAACGCGCGCGATCGCGCGCCGCTTCCCGCTGACGCGGCGGAACGGCGGTTCGCCTTGGATGCCGTGTGGATGTCCGAACTGCGCCTCGCCGGCGCCCGCGACGCGCTCGATTGGATGGTTGCCGCGCGCGGCGCCGGCAAGGCCAGCGGCGAAGAGGTGGCGCAGGCACGCCTGGCGATCGCCGCGGCCGAGGATCGCCGGCTGCGCGACCGCGATGCGCTGGCCGCGATCGATGCCGAGCGCAGCACGTCCGCGCCGACCGCCGAGGACGACGCGCTGGCCGTTGCCCGCGCGCAACTGATGCTGGCGCGCGCCGAACTCGAGGCGACGCGCGTTCGCGCGCCGGTCGCCGGCACGGTGAGCGCCGTGCACGCGCGTGCCGGCGAGACGGTGACGCCGGACCCATCGGCGCCGCTCGTTGTCATCACGGAAGACGCGCCGAGCCCGCCGCCCGCCGCAACGGCCGGCAACACCGGCACCCGCACGCGCCGCGCGGGGGAATCCGCCACGGTCAAGTGAGGCGCCAGCCACCTCCGATTCGTGGCGCCGACCCTATTGCTGCTATTCTCCCGCCTGATTGAGAGGAATTTCCCAGCTCATGAAAATCATCGGATTTGAATCGGGCGCCGGACGACGGCTTGGCGTTGTCGACGGCGACATGGTCATCGACCTGCAGGCCGTCGATCCCGCGACGCCCGCCGATCTCGGCGAATTCCTGGCACGGACCAATGGCGACCTTGGCGCGCTCGCCGACCTCGCCCGCCGCGCCGGCGCCGCCGCGCGCCTGCCGCTGGCGCAGGTGCGTTTCGCGCTGCCGGTCGCGCGGCCGGGCAAGATCGTGTGCCTCGGGCTCAACTATCTCGATCACGTCAAGGAAGGCCGCTACGCCGACAATGTTCCAAAATTTCCCACCCTGTTCATGCGCGGGCCGAATTCCTTCGTCGCGCATCTCGCGCCGCTGATCCGCCCGCTCGTTTCCGAGACGTTCGATTACGAGGCCGAGCTGGTGGCGGTGATCGGCCGGCGCGCCCGGCATCTCACCTTGGCCAATGTCGCCTCCGTCATCGCCGGCTATACGTGCTGCAACGAGGGCTCGATCCGCGAGTTCCAGCGCCATACGAGCCAATGGCACATGGGCAAGAATTTCGACAACAGCGGTAGCATCGGCCCGTTTGTGGTCACCGCCGACGAATTGCCCGCGCTGGCCAAGGGGCTCAAGATCGAGAGCCGCGTCAACGGCCGGGTCATGCAGTCCGACAATACCGCCAACATGATGTTTCCCATCGCCGAGACCTTGGTCTACGCGACGCAGGGCATCACGCTCGAGCCGGGCGACCTGTTGGTGACCGGCACGCCGTCCGGCGTCGGCCATGCGCGCAAGCCGCCGGCATGGATGCGTCACGGCGACGTGGCGGAAATCGAGATCGAGGGTATCGGCATCCTGCGCAATCCGGTTGAGGACGAGAAACGATGATCGCCGCGTCACTTTCGCCGCGTCGCCGGCCTTGACATCATGGCGCGTTCGGGCGTTCGCTGCGGCTGCAGGATCGACATGCAACGACGATCCGATAACAAGCCCGCGGGGGAAACATGACCATATCGCGCCGCACCACGCTTGCCGCAATCATCCTCGCCGGCGCCGCAGCGACCGGCGCAATGTGGCCTGCCGCGACCGCGCAGGCGCAGGACTGGCCGACCAAGCCGGTTCGTATCGTTATCGGATTTGGCGCCGGCGGCGGGACGGATATCGTGACGCGCATCATCGCGCAGCCGCTGTCGGAAGCGCTGGCGCAACCCTTCGTCGTCGATAACAAGCCCGGCGCCGGCGGAACCATCGGCGCCGATTTGGTCGCCAAGGCGGCCAAGGACGGCTACACCGCCTTGATGATCAGCACCGGGCACACGGTCGCGGCGGTGATGTACAAGTCGCTGCCCTATGAATCGGTGAAGGACTTCGAGCCGGTGGCCATGGTCGCCAATACCGCCATGGTGTTCGCGGCGCATAAGGACTTCAAGGCCGGCAACATCAAGGAACTGATCGCCGCCGCCAAGGCGGCGCCGGGAAAAATCAAGTTCGGAACCGTTGGCCTCGGCTCGACGCAACATTTCTCCGCGGAGCTGTTGCGCCAGATGGCGGATATCGACATCAAGCATATCGCCTATCGCAACACGCCGGCACTGGTTGCGGCGCTGCGTTCCACCGAGATCGATTTCCTGGTCGAGCCGGTGCATACGGTCATCGGCCAGATCCGTGCCGGTGACCTCAAGGCGCTGGCCATCGGAACGCCAAAGCGCTGGGCGGCGACGCCGGACATCCCCACGGTCGCGGAATCCGGCGTTCCCGGCTACGACGTGCTCGGCTGGTATGGGTTGGTCTACCCAGCGGGAACCGCCAAGGCGGTCATCGCCAAGACGCATGACGGGCTGCGCACGGTGCTCGAGCGCGAAGCGGTCAAGGAGCAGATTGCCAAGACCGGCGCGCTCGTCAACCTGACGTCGGCGGGGGAGTTCGGTCAGCAAATCGCAACCGAAATCGCCAAGTGGCGCATGGTGCGCGACAAGGCCGGGCTCGAGGCAAAGTAGGCACGCGGCGCGTCGAAACGGGCACGGCCAATGCGCGCGATCGCGACGCGCTTGGGGCGCGAGGGTGTGGCCGGCGCTTTCATCGCCGCGACCGGGGTCACCTTGTGGCTCCTCGTGCGCGATTACCCGTTTGGCGAGCTGAGCGAGATCGGACCCGGTTTCGTGCCCTTTGTCGCGAGCCTTGGGCTCGTTGGGCTCGGCGCGGCCATGGCGGCGCGCGCGCTGATGCGCGGGCGCGACGACGGCGAGGCGCCGCGCATCGGCCGCGGCGCGGTCCTGGTCGCGGGCGGCATGGCGGTCTTCGCGTTCGGGCTGGAACCGCTCGGATTGTTCGTGGCGTCGGCGCTCAGCGTCTACGTCACCAGCCTCGCCGCGCGCGACGCGCGCTTGCGCGAGCGCGTCGTCGTCGCACTTTGCCTGGCGGCGCTGGTCACGATCGTGTTCGGCTATGCGCTGTCGATGAGCCTGCCTTTGGCACCGGCGCTGCTGCGGCCATGAGCGAGATCGTCGGGCATCTCGCGCTCGGCATGCAGGTCGCCTCGCAACCGGTCAACCTGCTGTTCTGTTTCCTCGGCGCGCTGTTTGGAACGATGATCGGCGTGCTGCCGGGCATCGGCCCGGTGGCGACGATCGCTATCCTGTTGCCGGTCACGTTCTATCTCGATCCCATTCCCGCGCTCACGATGCTCGCCGGCATCTATTACGGCTCACAATATGGCGGCTCGACGACGTCGATCCTGGTCAAGGTGCCCGGCGAATCGGCGTCCGTCGTCACCTGCATCGACGGCCATGAAATGGCGCGCAAGGGCCGCGCCGGGGCGGCGCTTGCCATCGCCGCAATCGGCTCGTTCATCGCCGGGATGATCGGCACCACGCTGATCGTGCTGTTTGGTCCGGCGCTGGCCAAGGTTGCCGGCGCGTTCGGATCGGCGGAATATTTCGCGCTCATGGTGCTCGGTCTCATCGCCGCCATTGTCATGGCGCACGGCTCGCTCATCGGCGCGTTTGCGATGATCTTGCTCGGACTTATCCTTGGCCTCGTTGGGCGCGATATCAGTTCGGGGTTTCCACGGCTCACCTTCGGCGTGTTCGAATTGTCCGACGGGATCGGGTTCGTACCGCTGGCGATGGGCGTTTTCGGCATTGCCGAAATCATGCACAACCTGGATCGCGGCGAGACGCGCGCGACGATGACGGCGCGGATCGGCAAGCTGTGGCTCACGCGCGAGGAATGGCGCCGCGCCTGGCCGGCCGTGCTGCGCGGCACCAGCGTCGGCGTGCTCCTCGGCATCCTGCCCGGCGGCGGGTCGATCATCGCGTCGTTTTCGGCCTATGGCCTGGAAAAGCGCGTGTCGCGCCACCCGGAGGAATTCGGCCAGGGCGCAATCGAAGGCGTCGCCGGACCTGAATCGGCCAACAACGCCGCCGCGCAGGCCTCGTTCATTCCCCTGCTCACGCTGGGCATTCCGCCGAACGCGGTCCTCGCGCTGCTCGTCGGCGGCATGATGATCCACGGCATCACGCCCGGCCCGCGCGTCATGATCGAGCAGCCGCAACTGTTTTGGGGCCTGATATTCAGCATGTTTCTCGGCAACATCATGCTGGTCGTCATCAACCTGCCGCTGGTTGGCATTTGGGTGCAACTGCTCAAGATTCCCTATCGAATCCTGTTTCCCGCAATTTTCCTATTCTGTTGCATCGGCGTTTAC